>CANOLA010000014.1 GCA_947566705.1 uncultured Lachnospiraceae bacterium
CCCTCTGCATTTACTGTTCCATAAATATCTATGCTCTTTGTTTCTTCATTGTATTTAATGTCCGTAATCTGCGCCAGAAGCTGCCAGTCCGCAGTCTTTCCGGTTTCAATGGAAAGCAGGATGCCGTTTGTGGATACATTTCCTGCCGCATCCGCTGCCGTCAGAAGGATTTCGTAGGTGCCGTCCGTAAATCCGGAAATATCCAGCGTTCCCAGAACATCCTCATGTACCGGGCTGCTGCTTTCCTTAAATACATGGTAATCGCTGGCCGTGTCTTTTTTGTATGCCAGTGTATATTTTCCAAACTCTGTCTCATCCTCCGCAGTTCCCTTAATCTGAACATTAAAGTCCAGTTCGGAACCGGATTTCGGGGAGGTGATTTCTGCAGTCGGCGCAGTAACGTCGCGGTCATCCACTACTTTGACAGTGACTTCCTTTTCGCTGCGGTTTCCGCCGATGTCCACGGCCTCTGCCTTTATGGTAATGGTTCCTGCCTGCGCCGGGGTATAAAATGTACGCCCGAAAGAGTCCAGTTCCTTTTTTCCATCCACATACAGGGCAAAACTGTCAGTTCCGTAATCATCAAGGGAATATCCGTCAATGCGCAGCTGTTCGCCCACTTTGACTTCCGGCCTGGATGTTATGATAAAAATCTCCGGAGGTGTATTATCCTTGATTTTCACATATTCCAGGAAATCCCTTGTTTTTACAACTGCCACTGCCGGGAAGGACAAAGTCCCCTCCAGATCCTTTACCTGGTATTTTACAAGATATGTCTCACCGGCCGTGACACTGTTCGGCATCCTTCCCTCGGTCCACTCCGCGTCCTTTACATTTTTGTATGCAAAGTATTCCTTCCTGATTCCCTTTCTGGAATCCTTTGGATGGTCCGCATCCTTTGCGGAATACGTTGTTTTTACAGTACAGGTCTTACTGTCTTTTTTGCTTTTCGTAACTTTAACATCAATATCAGCAGCCGGCCTGCTCTGGACGATTACAAGTTTTTTATATTCATCCGTGCCGGACCATCTGCGGTATTCATCCAGCGCATCATTGTCTCCGGCCGGATTGTCGCGGACTTTCAGCCTGATGACATAAGCGCCGGTTTCCGTAAAGGTTGTTATCGGTTTGTCTTCTTTCCGTACGATATGTTCCTTTTTTCCGGATACATCCCCGAATACGGTCGGGTCGTATTCGTATTCCCACTGTTCCTCATAAACCGGGTCATTTTCCGCGTCACTGTAATAGCTGCCATAGGAAATAATGTCATCCGTGGTCAGGTATTTTCCCACGGAATAATCCTTTGCAAGAACAGAATCCGTCAGGTAATTATTCACCACATCCATGGTTGTGCCTGCCGTGCCGATATCCGTATACATCCCGCCGCAGCCGGCTGCATTCAAAAGCTCAGTGAACTGGTCCTCATTATTTTCATTCCCGATTCCAATAAAAGCTGCTTCATTCTGTACCAGCGCAGCCGCAAGGTCTGCGGTCATCTCCTCATTGGCAAGCTCCGGCACTTCTGCCCTGCTTAAGTTGATGACATAGTGTGATGCACCCGGTCTCCAGTCATATCCGGACACAATATCGGAAAGGCTTTTTCCGGTAACCGTTTCCATGGTGATATTTTTAAAGGTAAAATAGGACTGCTGGTTACATCCGTGATATCCATGGCTAATCATTGGGCCAAATCCATACCCATAGTCATTTTCCGGCAGGATAAAATTATCAATGACAAGCGTGTCCCCGTCCCATACCGAAATGGTCTTTTTATCCACTGCAATCTTAAAATGATGGTTGTCATACAAATTGCCAATCCGGACGGTTCTCAGCTGTCTGCCGGCATTATGTACCCATCTGAAATATCCGTTCCGGAACTGCTCCAGTTCACTGCAGTCAATCTGCACGAGACGAAGCCCGTCCCCTGCCACCAGAATACAGAATCCCCGGATGGTATTCTTTTCCATGGACACTGTCGTATTGAACAGAAAACCGCCGCCCTCCATGCTGTGCCAGTCGGTTCTGTCTCTCTGTAAATCAAACTCGAAAACCTTCCGTCCCGGACTGTCATCCGGAACATACAGGAAATCCTTGATTGGCGCACTTGAATACCCGACCATCTTTATGTCGCTTCCTTCATAGAGGATATGTTTGTCCAGTGTCGGAAGATAAGGGTCTTTGTAGTTATAGTGGTCAAATTCCTCCCACGCAAACGTATCCTGCGCCGTCAGTGTTTTCGAGGAAGCCACATCAATCCTCGCATCCACGCCCTTTTCCTCAAGTATTTTCTTTAACGCCTCCGCCTTTGCGCTGTAGATACTGGCAGTCTCCTGATCCGCATCCCCCAGCGTAAACACAATATCCGCAGACTTTGACTTTTCCACGGACAGCCTTGCTTCCGGCGCTTCGTTCCCTACTTCAAAAACGCATGCGCTGCTGTTATATGCAGACGTATCCCCGCGTAAAAAGACTTCATCCCCTATAAGCTTTGGAATCGTATCCGTAAACGTCTCAACAACAGTAAGTACTACTTTGTACTTTCCGACTTTGTCCGTATTGATTACAAGCTCGGTCTTATTGCCGTCGCTGTATACCTCTGCCTCACTGTCCTCAAATTTTCCGTTATTGTTTTTATCATAGTAAACGGTCCAGATTCGCTGCCCGATTTCATCCCCGTCCGGTGAAGCGGATGCATCCGTAAGTGTAATTTCTGCCTGTCCCTTTTTGTCCCTGGAATAATAATTCTCTCCAAGTGCGAAAGCTGCCAGGGGATTTAAATCCTTTTCAATAACGATTTCCTTTGTAACAGTATAATCCACTTTTCCGGTCGTAACAGTAACACTGACCTGGTAAGTTCCGGCTTTTCTGAAAATCATTTCCTTGTGGAATGCAGAAGAAACGTCCTCGTCAAATGCATAAGCAGACTCTTCTTCACTTCCGTCCTTCGTAATCTTCCAGACCGTGTCGTCTTTTTTTATATATTCGGTATTCTGGATTTCTTCCACATCCAGAACAAGCTTACGGTTTTCCTTCCGGTTTCCCTCCACCTTAAGGTCGATTTCCGGCTGGAACAGAAAATCCAGCATGTCAAAATCATACGGTCCGGCGTTGATATTGATCAGCGTTCCGTTAATCCGTACCTGTTTTGCAATGATTCGTCCGTTCAGGGTGAAATTGTTTGCGTTTACGCTGACGCAGCCATTTGGTGCATATAAAACGGCATCTAAGTTAATTTCTGAACCGTTCAGCGTAATGTTTCCGTTTTCCGACGCCAGAAGTACGCGGGAGTCATCCGGGGTGGTCAGCGAGCCCACATTATATGTGATGGAATCCTTTGCATAAATGATTCCCTTTCCCAGAAAATACGTGGCGTTAAAACTGACGTCACCTTCCACAACAACCGGCTTTTCCACGACCAGGGCGTTGCTGTTAAAATTCTTTGTTCCGTCATAAACCTTTCCATGCTCTTTACAGTAATGATATACCTCACCGGTAATATCCGGCATTTCCACGGTATCCGCCTGTTCCTTTCTGGCGGATACTTTCTGGCAGTCCGCGCCGCTGGAGGTTGTGATTTCCACAGTATCCGCCGCCTCAACCGTGCCGTTTACAGCAAGCTTTGTACCCTGGTAATAAAATCCCCGGTTACTGTGGACATCCCCTGTAATATTTGTTTCATTTGTATAAAGGGAAAGCGTTTCATCCCCTGAGGTAAAAAGGGCATAATTTAATCCCTTCCACTTTTCCGGAATGCTAAAGGCGGTTTCCACCTTAGTCCCGGCTTCGTCATTTCCGCCGTCCTCTGTATGATCCTCTTTTTCGTCTTCTGTTCCGGTTTCCGGCGGAGTGTCTTTCACCAGCCGGATATCTGCCGGGGCATCCGGCTTTTTGTCTGTTCCATGTGCGGTAAAACCGAAAGAAACTGACTGTCCTTTTTCTATTACGCTGTTATAGTCCTTGCATCCGACAACGCTTTTCCCATCCTCCGAGGAAAGGATATCTGCGTTCCAGATATTGTCAATGATTCCATCATAAACTAGGGAAAGCTGCCAGTTTGCCTGCAGTTCTTCTCCGTCATTTTTAATGGTAATATCCGCGTTCACATAGTTGTCCCATGTGCTGCTTTCTTTGTAAATAATGGTGCATCCTTCGGATTCATAAACATGCTCCGATGTCTGTGTCCCGTTTTCCACAGACGCATACGCGCTCTGCGGCACAAGTCCCAGCAGCATTGCCAGAACCAGCACAAAAGACACGATTCTTTTTCTCCATGTCCTCATTTGTTTCATAACTTTCTCCTTTGTATTTTTTTCTTACAATAAAATACCGCCTGTCACATGCCCTTGCAAGACAAATGTAACGAGCGGTCGAATTTTGTAACGAATGGTAATATTTTTCTTATTTAACCGGAATTTCCCAGTATTTCAATGTGCCATCTCAGTGACAAAGTCCCAGTATGCCCTGTCAAAATCTTTTTTCATGCGCCTGCTGCTGGGGATGCGGCTTCCATCCGTCAGTATGACCTCTTCACTGCATTGTTTTACATATGCAAGGTTGACATAATAACTTCTGTGACAGGATGCAAAGCCGTAACCCTCCAGTTCCTCTTTCCACTCACCATAACCTTTACTGTTGCAGAAAATATCCCTGCAATCCCGCGTTGTCCGGATTCTTGAATATCTTCCGGCGGCCTTTACATACACAATATCCTGAATATGTACAGCCACAATCCCCTGCACGGTTTCATATGTCACCACTGTATTTTTCATCTGCCAGTCATACATAACATCATCCATTCTCTTTTGAAATGCCTCATAGGTAACCGGTTTTACCAGAAACCCGAATACATTTTTTCCAAAGGCCTCCTGACAGCTCTCCACATGGCTGGTACAAAAAATAATTCGGATATTCGACACCCGTCTCTGGAAATATTTCTTTACATCCAGTCCACTGCAGCCCGGCATTTCAATATCCAGAAAAAGAATATCAGGTTCCTCTTCCTCCAGAACTTCTTTTCCGGAATAAAATTTCTGTATGTCTGTTTCCTCTTTTCTTTCCTGAAAATATTGACGACAGAAGTTGTATATCTCATCAATGTATCTGTTTTCATCATCACAAATGCCTATTCTCAGCATAATATTTCTCCCTGCATATTCAGTATTATCTTAATTTCAAACACGCGTTCCGTTACATCAAAAAAGTATTTTCCCCCAAGTTTTTCAACCGTATTTTTTATATTATAAATTCCATATCCATGTCCCTGCTTTTCTTCCTTTGAAGTAATTCTTCCCAGTCTGTCCACATCTATTTCCCACTCAATAGGGTTGCGGACTGCAATCACAATATTCCCCTGGTAACATCCAAGTTTCATTTTAATCAGTTTTTCTGATTTCTCCAGTCTTTCGCATGCTTCAGCAGCATTGGACACCGCATTGGAAAATATGGTGCACAAATCATAATCTGATATACCCGTATTTGCAGGCAGTACGCCTTCACACTGAATCCGGATACCCTTATGCCCTCCCATTGCATGGGAAATTACAGCGTCCGCCATCTCATTTCCCACCAGGTTTATGACCTGCACTTCATAAATACCGGCATCCTTCATCCGGTTCAGATAATTCCGGGCATCCGCATATTTTTGGTTTTTCAGATAATGTTCAAGGGAACTGATATGGGATTTCATATCATGTTTGATACGGCGCACCTCCTGCATATGGTCAGAAATCTCCTGGAAATGGTCTTTTGACATCTGCAGGTATTTATCCTTTATTGCGTTTTCCTCCTGAATTCCCTGGCGGATGATATCTATGTATATAATCAGAATACCCAGAAAATATACAAAGACGTTTACAATTGCATTTAATATTTTTACTGCGGTAATACCGCGCCCCTCCATGCCCTGCGTGAAATAATCCACAAAATAAATTATTCCGTTGTCCAGAAAACCGCACAGTCCGGCTGTAAATAAAAAACGGCTGCGGGCTTTTCGGATATTGTACACAAGACTTTCATTTTTTCTGATTAATTTTCCGATATATAGGATAAGAAAAATCGTTATTATTTCTGCAAAAATCTGTTTTAATTCTTTGTGGGCATTCCCAGCAGCAAATATAACCAGTTTAATTGGATAATATATTACTGTATAATACGAAAAGGAAAAAAGGAATACCGAACAACAACGCTGTAAATCTGTCTGGAACAAAAATATAGCAACAACTAACTTTAAAAGTAAACATATAACTATAAACAGACCTATTTTATCTGATAAATAAAAAGTAAGGATTGATAAAGCCAGCATTCCCATAGAAATCATAATTCTCTTTTTATTTTCTGTTGTTTTTATCTGGCAAATCTCATATATAAAAAAATATATACCTATACTTCCCAAAAACATCCTAAAGGTTTCCATAAAATCCCCCGTTTCATAAATACACATCATATTACATTCATATCAATAATATAATTGTATCATAGAAACAAGGGATTTTCCATTTTTTAACTGGTATTATCTCTTTCCAGCTATTATTTCCCAGATTCTTATCCAGATTGGGTCTGCTGAATAATACATTCTCCTCACCTCCTTTCCCATTCATCCATCCACCCCATATCCGCGGACAGATTCCTATTTTGGATTATTTATTTTCCACTTACTCCATCACTGCAGTTGTAAATGCAAGCTTCACCGGATTTTCCTCATTATCATATGAAAATCCCGTTCCATCTGCAAAATTCACATTAAAATTCCTGCAGTTTTCCGAAGTAAAATAATCCCTGATAACAAGCCTGTCATCCGAACCGGCAAATGCAATCGTCAGGTTATTCCAGTTCGTGCGGATGAACATCATTTCGGCTGCCTGAAAACCTTCACCAAAAGATATGGTATTTATTCCCTCCGAATCAATAATGGTATCTGTACCCCAGCCGGTATTAAAAATATAAGTATCGTCCCCGGCACCGCCGTAAAGGCAGTCGTCGCCTTCTCCGCCGTCAAGCACATCATTTCCTTCGTTTCCATAGAGCTGGTCGTTTCCCGCACCGCCGTATAGTCTGTCGGCCCCTTTTTTGCCGTTTAGATTATCCTCACCTGCTTCCCCGAAAATGGTAACACCTTTATCATCCATTGCCTCAATGTACTCACTTTCATCAGTTCCATAAATCGTCCTGAGCGGACTGTCTGCCGCTGCGGCATGAATCCTGCATCCTTCAAATTCCAGGTAAAAATTCCGGTTTGCCTCGGCATTAAAAAATCCTTCAATTACAATTCTGTCATCCGTTTCCCCGAACGTAACCGTGATATTATTCCAGTTCGTGCGGTAAGCCTTAATCTGGTCCGGTGAATAACCGGATATCTTAATCGTATTTTCCCCGCTGTCATCACCAATGGTATCCGTTCCATATCCTTCTTTAAAAATATAGGTGTCATTTCCTTCTCCGCCGTAAAGAAAATCGTTATCCTCCCCGCCGTCCAGAAGGTCGTCGCCTTTCAGCCCAGTCATCCGGTCGTTTCCTTTTCCGCCGTAAAGGAAGTCATTTCCGTCACTCCCCACAAGCTGGTCGTCCCCGTCCTGTCCGACTTTTGTTACTCCGTCATCATAAACTGACGGCATATACTCACTGTCATCGGTTCCGTAAATTGTTTTCAGAGGGCTGTTTTTTGCAGCGGCATCTACCACGGTTCCATCAGAAAACACAAGCTTATAACCCCTTGCATTTTCATTTACACAGTAATTTTTAAGCTTCAGCCTGTCCTCATGTCCATCGAACGTCACCAGTAAATCATTCCAGTTGGAACGGTATGATTTTATGCTTTCTGCGGTTAATCCATCACCGAATACTATGGTATTTTCCCCTTCATTATCCTGTATGGAAACCTCCCCGTATCCCTGCCGGAATACATAAGTATCATCGCCGCTGCCGCCATCCGCGAAATCCTTTCCTTCGCCTGCGTCTATATAATCATTTCCATTTCCGCCATTGATATAGTCGTCCCCGGCGCCTCCAAAAACCACGTCGTCCCCGCCTGCAAAAAGAAGCTGGTCATTTCCATCGTCACCAAATACATATTCCTTATCATCTGTACCAATGATCCGGTCGTCGCCTTTTCCGCCTGCTAAAATTTCCTTTCCGTCATTTTCAAAATAATCCCCGTTTTCAGAGCCGGAATAGTAACTACTGTTTTCACCTGAAAGATAATTTTCCAGCGGAACCTTATCCTCTCCTTCCTGAATAAAATACTTTTTGGAATGATCCATGTACCCCTGGATTACCAGACGATCTTTCGTGTCTTTTATGGAAATCACGGCATTGTCCCCTGCCGGACTGACTTCCAGATTCTGGACAGCAGTCTCTCCTGCAAGCCGGATCACAGATTCACCTTCGGAATCACTGATAATGTCCGTGCCATAATCCGTTCCCCAGACATAGGTATCATTTCCTTCACCGCCGTAGAGGAAATCATCCCCCGTGCCGCCGTCCAGAATGTCATCCCCGTCACCGCCGTAAATGATGTCTTTTCCGCCACCGGCAGAAATACTGTCGCTGCCGCCATTTCCGTAAATAACATCATTGCCATCTTTTCCATACAGTGTGTCATTTCCGTCAAATCCATAAACAGCGGAACTGTCCAGCACCGCCTTTAAGGTATTATCCTCATCATTCCCGTAAATAAAGCGGAACGGGCTGTCCGGGTCAGCAGCATGCATCTTTACTTTTGTAAATTCAAGCATATAATTCTGATACTTTTCTCCCCTGCAGAAATCCTGGATTACAAGGGAGTCATTTGTTCCCCTTATATATACGGTCACATCATAGTCCCCCGTACCGTTTACCAGTAAATCCTCTGGTTTTAGACCCTGAAAACGGATGGTATTTGTTCCGCTGCTGTCAGTAACTGTATCATGCCCGAATCCCTTTGCAAATATATAGGTATCATTCCCGTCCCCGCCGGAAAGACGGTCATTACCGCCGCCTCCGCTTAAGGTGTCATCTCCCCCTTTGCCGGATATGAACTCATTCGCATTCGTCCCCTGGTAATTATCATTACCGTCCGTTCCCACATAGGTGGTTCCCGAACCTGAAAGGCTGACAATATCGCGGCAGTGCTCTGACAGTTCTGAAAATTCCCTGCTGAATTCCTTATAATAATCCGTGTCATGGATACTGTCATAAGCACGCAGATACATTCCAAGGTCATAAAGCAGGGCATCTGCGTTTTTGCCGCTTTCCAGTTTTGACTGGATCAGGGTACTCAGTGTAAGGTAGTTTAGTTTTGTATCCCCCTTTTCATCCTGGTATTCAAATACAAACTTTAAATAAGTTCCAAACTTGGAATAAAGATTCAGGACATTGAAATAATCATCCTCTATACGGCCATAAATTTCTTTTAACATCCGGGCGGCATTAACATTCGGATTAGTGCCGCCGACACCTTCAAATTTCCGGCCCATGAATTTTTCAATTACTTTTAAGTCTCTTGCGTCAATGTTTCCGCCGCGGCTGTTTTGTTTTAAATCTGTTGCACCGGTCAGATAATATAAAATCTCTTTTGTACAGAACCGTTTGTGTGCGATATCATCCGATTCTGCAAATTCGCAGCAAAGGGAGTAAAGTGTTCCGCTTTCATCCCGTTCTATCGCAGTTGCAAGATCCGGTACATCCCCAGCCGTAACGGTGTCTCCATGCGTTGTATCTGAGGAATTGACCGGGAACCAGAACTCACTAATTTTAGTTACCTTCTTATTTCCTGCCTTTTGAATAATTACCTTTGCACTCTCTGCAATGCGGGCTCCCGTTTCTTCATCAACCACATTGTTTTCCTCATGCTCCAGGCTGATGGATATGATTCCCAGCTCATCCAGCGTATGCAGTTCACCCGCCTTTGATTTCCCGTTATGGTCCGTGTCAGTCCATACCAGAAGACTGGTAAAGGCGGAATCCTCCGAATCAATTAATTTGTCATGGTTTTCATCCAGTTCCCCGAGCGCCTCAAAACCGGATGCAGAGATTGTTCCATCCTGCAGGATTACCTGGTCTCCAAACAGTTCCCCTCCGTTATCAATTTTTCCATTTTCATTCCTGTCCAGCGCAAGAAATCCATCCTCAGTGTCAATCCACGCGGTCCTTTCCGCAAATCCGTTGTTATCCAGGTCAAAGTATACCCCGTTTTTTACGTTGTGCAGCTTAATGCCCTTTTCCCCCAGATCGATAATCAGTGGATCTCGCGGTGGCTGCGCCTCTCCCGCTTTCTCATAATCATCATTTTCTTCCTGAATCAGCCGGATAATATCGTCTACAGCCTCTTCGTCATTTTCGGTAAGCTCATGCATGATCTGCTCTACTGCTTCGTCCGAACCAAACATCTCCATCAACAGCAAAAAGTCATCAACGGCTGCATTTACTTCTGCCGCTTCTACGGTTTCCGGGCTGGCGATGTATTCCGTTAATCTAGCTATAATTGATGTACCTACAGCCACAATTGTGATGGATAAGGAATTTGCAGCCTTTTTTTCGATTAGTTTTTCATGGTAAGCCATCCATGCAGCCACTATTCCAACAATTGTGGTTGCCCCTGCTGTGGTAATACACACTACAGTTTTCGGATCAATATTTCCTGTCACATCTGCGACTGCCTTATCTTTTTCCGGAAGGGTAGCCGGAGCACGCTCTGCTTCCTCCTGCTTTTGTTTCTCGCGCTTTTTGGCGGTGCGTTCAAATTCATAGATAATTAATCCGTTGTTTTCTACAGTATATGTAATTAAATAGGTGACATCCTCATAGTATTCTCCTCGGTCATATGTATCTGAATATGTAATTTCTCCGCCGTTAATCTGGTTTCCGCCAGTATCAAAGTTCTTATCAGAATCCACATATCCCTTCAGCTGGACTTCCGCTTTGGCTTTCTTACCTGCATCTTTCCAGTAGGAAACCGGTTTTACCTCCCATAAATATATTTTTCCATCAATTTCCATACCGATATCTGCCCTGCCCTGCTTTCCTGTCGGTTTTCCATTTTTATCCTTATATATGATGGGAATCTCTTTTCTCACACCCTTTTCCTTATAATTAAAAACTATATCATCCTGCACCTTGTTATGGAAAAAATTCCATGCAAGACCATCCACATGGTGTGCAACATACCATTGTTGTTTTAATACTGACGAAGATTTAGCATCTTCCCTCGCTTCCGCTGACGCTTTCGCCCGGCTTTCCGCAGCTGCAGCTAAATCTGACAGAAACTCCACTGCCTTCACACTGCTGTCTGTTTCTGCCTGCACCTGTGACACTGGTACTGACGTCACGCTTAATGCGATTACCAGTATCATGGCAATCCACTGTTTCCATCTCTGTTTTATCCTCATGGTTCTTCCTCCTTGTTCTCATTCATAATTTTAAAATTCCAGTCCGTAACCCCGTAAAATTGCCTGATTCGCTGCCTTTCGTCTTTCCATTTCCTCCAGCACCTTCTGGTGGTATCTTTCATCCTCCGTGTACTTTCGGAATATGGCAACCTGCTCCTTCATAAGCTGTGCATGTTTCTCTTTATACCTACTCTCTATCCTTTCCACGGATTTTCTCCACCGTTCCTCAAACTTTTCCAGAGTATACAGTTTGTAATTCAGCATCCCCTCCTTTTCATCACATTCATACTCAAAATCAAGGTCATACACATAAAATGAAATCGCCCCCAGTATCTCCATACAATCCTTTAGAGTTTTCACCTGGTCCATCCGTGGCAGGGCATTTTGTATCACAGCCTCTGCGGACCGTTCCAGCTCCTCCATCATGTCCACGTCATTTCCACCGACCCGATAATGGAGTCCCGGTTTCAGCGTGCTGTCATCCCGGTACTGGAATGTCACGTGTCCTGACGCATCCCAGACGTAATTCTTCATCCAAATCTCATACCGCGGGTTTCCATCCAAATTTATTTTTGGGCGGTAGACCGTCGCCAGTCCCCACACTACATTAAAGTCTTTGTACGGCCTGACAGACGTGCCGGCGTCTGCATACGATACCGCATGGATAATTTCATCCCCCACCATCCGTACCAGATATGGTCTCTTTCCTTTAATCTTCCGGAACCCGTAGGGCGCCAGTTTCTCTGCATAAAGATGCTTAAATGCTGTATTAAATGTCATTTTTGTTCTCCTTCATCACTTTAAAATTCCAGACCATAGCCCCGTAAAATTTCCTGGTTAGCCGCCTTGCGTCTCTCCATTTCCTCCTGCACCTTCCGGTGGTATCTTTCATCCTCCGTGTACTTTCGGAATATGGCAACCTGCTCTTTCATTATTCGGGTACGTCTCTCTTTGTCCCTGGCTTCTACACTATCCACAGTTTTTTTCTTTCGTGCTGTAAATTCTTCAAGAGTATACAGTTTGTAATTCAGCATCCCCTCATCACTATCGTATTCTCCCCCAAGATCATAATCACGGACATAAGCTGCATCTGAACCCAATATTTCCCTGCAGTCCTTTAGGGTTTTCACCTGGTCCAGCCGTGGCAGGGCATCTAGTATGACAGCTTCTGCAGACCGTTCCAGTTCTTCCATCATGTCCACGTCATTTCCTCCAACACTGTAATGAATTCCCGGTTTCAGCGGGCTGTCATCCCGGTACTGGAATGTCACGTGTCCTGACGCATCCCCGACATAATTCTTCATCCAGATCTCATACCGTGGGTTTCCCTCCAGATTAATCTTTGGACGGTAAACCGTCGCCACTCCCCATACTACATTGAAATCCTTATATGGTCTGACAGATGTACCGGCATCCGCATACGAAACCGCTTGAAGTATTTCATCCCCCACCATCCGCACCAGATAGGGTCTCCTTCCCTTGATTTTCCGGAACCCGTAAGGCGCCAGTTTCTCTGCATACACGTGCTTGAATGCTGTGTTAAATGTCATTTTTATTTTCCTCCATCACTTTAAAACTTCAGTCCATACCCCCGCAAAATTTCCTGATTAGCCACCTTTCGTCTCTCCATTTCCTCCAGCACCTTCTGGTGGTATCTCTCATCCTCTGTATACTTTCGAAATATGGCAACCTGCTCTTTCATAATTTGGGTACGTCTCTCTTTGTACCTGGCTTCTACACTCTCCACAGATTTCTTTTTTCGTGCCTCAAATTCCTCCAGAGTATACAGCTTGTAATTCAGCATCCCCTCATTTTCATCACATTCATGCTCAAAATCAAGGTCATACACATAAGCCGCCGTCGGTCCCAGTATTTCCATACGATCCTCCAGGGTTTTTACCTGGTCCAGTTTTGGCAGTATTTCCTGCTTTACCACCTCCACGGACCACTCCAGTTCCTCCATCATGCCCACATCATTTCCGCCAACCTGGTAGGAAACCCCCGGTTCCATTACATATTCATTCCGGTATTCGAAATACGGACCGTTTCCGGGGTCTCCCATGCCATCCATCCAGTTGGCATCCCGCGGATTTTCCTCCAGGTCTATCTTTTTGCGGTAAACCGTTGCCACACCATATCTTACAATAAAGCTTTTGTACGGCCTGCATGCCCAGCTGTTTGCATATGCGATTACATGGGCAATTTCATCCCCTTCCATCCGCACAAAATACGGTCTTTTTCCCTTGATTTTCTGAAACCCATAAGGCGCCAGTTTCTCTGCATACAGCCGCTTGAACGCCGCGTCAAAGGACGGCGTCCGTTTCCCCTTTCTAAAATAAAGGGCAGTGCAGAATCCGTTTCCGTCCTCCCCGGCGCTGCCCGCGTCCATCCCAAGAAGCGGTCCCAGCTCCCTCAGTCCGTCCTCCGCATAGGTATGGGAGCCTGCAAGCGTTTCCTGGAACCGCTCCCAGGTACAGCCTTTTTTCAGCAGGGGTTCCCAGTATTTTTTCATTCCCCTGGGCGCATCTTCATCCCCCAGGTATCCCGAAACGTCCCCCAGCGCCACCATGTCCGTCTCCTCCCTGCTTCTGGCATAAAGTGCAAGCGTCGCAAAATCACTGTCCACCAGTTCCATGCCAATGCAGCTTGTCTGCAGGCTTTCCGAAAACCAGCCCGCATCCTCCATCAGGGCGTCCCGGTCGCTTTCGTAGGCATCCCTTTCCAGAGTCACCCAGTCGCTGTTTTCAGAAAAAACAAGCACATAGCCGCTTCCGTTTTTTTCCGTTGCGCGCTTGTACCCACGCTTCTCCATGCTCATAGAAAAATCCTCGGTAAACTCTTCTTTTGTCATCTGTTTTTCGTTGCGAATAAAAACTGCAGTGCTAAAATTGCCCAATTGAAAACCTCCTTATATTATATTTCATGTTTAAAATTAGAAACTTTCTTACCATATTTAAAATATTTATTATATTTTTTCATATTTCCAGCCCATAACCCCGCAACATTTCCTGGTTTTTCTTTTTCCTCCGTGCAAGCTCGGCAAGTGCCTTTCTATAGATTTCAGGATTATTATAGATTTCATCCCTCCTTCTTACAGTCCCAGCCCTCCAGCTCTCCAATCCCCTGCGCTCTTTCTCATAAGACCACATTAACTTGATTCCGTTTTTCTCCTGTTGCTCCAGTTCATTAAAAAATCTTTTGTATTTCTCTACAAGATTATCATGATTATCCGTCTGTATATATAAAAGCCCTTCATTCTCATCAAGCTTTCCGAAATCATCCTGTTCCCCATTGTATACTGGCACGTTCAGAACTGACCCATAAAAAACTCTAAAATAGTCAATGCAGGCATCTAAATCTGTTACTTTGTCTAGTTTAGGTATCATTTCCCGTTTTGTTGCGTCCATGGCATTCTTCATTTTTTCATACAAATCCTCCCCATTACCCTCCTGATAAGAATATCTAAACATTGACATACAATACTCATAATTATAATCTTTTTCACTTTTATGTAATGTTGAATAATAATCACTAAGCAGCAAAAGCCAGTTTGTATTATCTCCCGGACTACATGTCAAATTGATTGCCCGCCTGTATACCGTAGCCACACCACCCCATACGGAAAATGATTTATATCCCTTCTCCCCGCACCATTCACTCTTGCAGGCAATCACATGAACGATCTCATCCCCGATTACCCTGACGAGATACGGCTGTTTTCCTTTAATCTTAACAAATCCACGTTCTTTCAGCCCTTCCCCAAACACCTGCTTAAACACCGTATTTAATGACGGCATCCGTTTCCCTTTCTGAAAATACAAGTTCACCGTATCCTGCCCGTTTCCGTCCCTGTCCTGACCTCCTGCTCCAATCCCCAGAAGCGGTGCCATTTCCTCCAGTCCGTCTTCCGCATATACATACTCTGCGGTCAGTACCTTCTGAAAATCCTCCCACGTATACCCTTCCTTCAAAAGCGGTTCCCAGCATTTTTTCAGTCCCCTTGACGGTTCCCCGTCCCCCCAGTAACCCGATGCATCCCCCAGCACTGCCATGTCCGTCTGTTCCTTTGACCGGCTGTACAGTTCAAGGACTGCAAAGTCACTGTCCACAAGTTCAGCGCTGACACAGTGCGTCTGCATGGCTTCAGAAAACCATCCCGCATCCTCTGCATGGGTAAAACCGCCATCTCCATATGCTGTTCTTCTGAGCATCACCCAGTCACTGCCTTCTGAAAAAGCAAGTGCATATTTACTCCCACTTTTCTCCGTTGCACGCTTGTACCCACGCTTTTCCATGCTCTTACAGAATTCCTCTGCAAACTCTTCCTTTGTCATCTGCTTCCCGTTGCGGATAAAAACCGCAGTACTAAAAGTCCCCAACTGTAAACCTCCATTACATTCCTATATCACGTATCCTGAATCTTTCCCTATATTCCTAACATAACGCCCACCTCATTCCTATGCAAGTAAAATGTAACGAGCGGTCGATATTTGTAACGAACGGTCGTTTTTTCCTACTTCCTGGGAAAATTTACTCCCTTTTGTACAGCCCAAAAAACTGCAGAAAAAAAGCAGGAAACCTTTTCCTGGTTTCCTGCTTCAATATGCCATCATCTATTCACCTTTTCCATACCATAACAAATTCCTTTTCCCCGGTATCCTCATCATAATTTTCAGACTGAATCACAAAAGATTCCCTCTGGTAAAAGCGTACTGCACGTATATTTTTCTGATACACACTTAAACTCAGATTTGTTTTGCGTTTTTTCACATAATCCATTAATTGTTTTCCAGCCCCGTTTGACTGAACATGTTCCCTTACAAAAATACCTGCAATATAATTATCCGTCAGTCCAATAAAACCGTCGGCCTGATGTGTATTATTATCTTCATACACATATAATTCTGCTTCCGGCAGCATATCTTTCACCATCTCAAAATTATCCATCCAGTATTTCTGCGGGATGAAGCTGTGGGCCTGGATATTTGTCTCAAACCATATTTCCATAACCGCACTTAAATCATTCCTGTGAAATTTTCTGATCAAAGCATATCCCCCATTTCCTTTTTCTTCAACGGACCTGTCAGACTATTATTCCATAAATAAAAACACCGTCCGCCATATCCCCTTTCAGGAATAATGTAACGAACGGCATCCCTTTTTTATTCTGTCTCTTTCAGCAGACTGTTAATGTCCTCTACCATCTCATTAATTTGATTTACCTGCTCAGTCATCTCCACAATATCGTCCGAATTACTTTCAACCATCTTATTAATGGACATAAACTGCTCATTTTCAGTTTTGATACTGTCTGCAATATCTTTATTGATTGAAACAGTATTCATAATTACCTCAGCCTGTTTACTATGTACATCTCCCATCGTATTTACAGCTTCCCCGGAAATGTCAAGCAGTCTTGTCATATCCTTCATGCCTTCAAATACACTGTGGAACTGCTCATTCTGCTTCTCCATCTTATGGGAATTTTCCTCAACCTGCAGTGTGATATCACTTACATTATTCTGCACACGCTCAATAACCGTCTCCACTTCTTTTAATGTATCCTGCGTGCTGCTGGCAAGGTTTCCCACTTCCGCAGCAACAACTGCAAATCCCCGGCCTGCTTCACCAGCCCTGGCGGCTTCTATGGAAGCATTTAATGCCAGCAGATTTGTGGATGATGAAATTTCATTAATCAGGTTTAAAGTAACTCCAATTTCCTCCACCGCATCCGAAAGCTTGCGGGTCACATCAATTGTGGTCCCCATGGACTCGGAAACTTCATTATTAATTGCCTGCAAACCGTTCAGCAGTTCCTCATTGTCCCTTGATTTTTCCAGCAGGTCACCGGAAGCCTGCTCCACCTTCTGAACATTTTCCGCAACAAGTGATACCCACTGGTTCAGTTCATTCAGATTCGTCATGCTTTCTTCTGTTTTTTCTTCCAGACGGTTGCTGCTTTCCAGCAGATGCTCGCTTGTTGCTGCAAGCTCTTCTGATGAAACACTTTCATTCTCGGAAATTTTGGAGAGGTTTGTCCCGGCAGAATACAGTTTTTCCGCCATATTCTGCACGGAATCCAGTACCTTCCTGACATTTTCATTATTGTGTTCCATCTCGTCTTTCTTTGCATCCACGAGATAATGTGAAACCATGAAAATATTAAGATAGATATAAAACATCGACAGTGCAATACAGACAACCCTTCCGATTAGATTCGGCATAAACATCTCATCCTTAACCGGAAGCAGGGCATCACCCTTAATAATCCATGACACAATAAGCGACAGACTGATTTCCACAATTGTTGCCATAACCATTTTCCGGTCAAGAAGAAGCCCCGTAACTACAGTAAATAAAAATGAAAATGCCCAGAATTCCTTTGTCGGCACTGCATACAGAATAAAATTAAACTGTATAAACATGATGACAACCAGAAATACCTTACTGTATTTCAGTTTCTGTGCATCAACAATACCATCTTTAACCCCGGTTTTAATAAAGTAAACAGCAATTGCCAGATATACCAGATCTGTACAGTCAAAAATAATCAGTGTAATCCAGCTGACATCTGCAAAATTCCCCTGGAACTTCTGAGAAGTATACCCCATACCTGCCAGCAGACAGGTAAGCGGCACCAGCAGCAAAACAAGTTTGTATGCCCTGTTAATATAGACATCCAGCGCTGTTAAAGCCTTCTTATTATTTTCCATAATATTTACCCACCTTTATCAAAACGTACGTTACAGACACCTTTATTTCACATGTTCCACCTTAATCAGATTCGTATTTCCCGTCTGGCCGTTCATCAGGCCTCCTGTCAGAACAACATGGTCCCCTTTCTTTAAGTCAAACACCTCCTTGGCACGTATCATGGCATTGTAAAACATAACCTCCATGGAGCTGAACTCCTCGCTTAACACCGGTTTTACGCCCCAGCTTAAGTTTAGTTTGCGCCATGCCTTTTCAGATGTCGTCATTCCGATAATATCAACCGGACAGCGGAAACGGCTGACCATCCGCACGGTTTTTCCGCTTAAGGAACTGACAATAATACATCTTGCCTGCACATCAATCGCCATTGCGCAGGTCGAATGGGAAATGGCGTCCAGAACGCTTTCCGTTTCAAACTCTGTATTCTGGAAACGTCTGGTATAATTAATCTGCTTTTCCGTATATTCTGCAATATCAGCCATATTACGGACAGCATCCACCGGATACTTGCCTGCCGCCGATTCCCCGGAAAGCATAATGGCAGAGGAACCGTCATACACGGCATTTGCCACATCCGAAAGCTCCGCACGGGTCGGACGGGGATTGTGAATCATGGATTCAAGCATTTCCGTTGCCGTAATCACACGGGTTCCCAGCATACGGCATTTGTTAATCAGGTATTTCTGGATTGCCGGAACCTCCATGCCCGGAATTTCAACTCCCAAATCCCCGCGTGCAATCATAATTCCGTCGGCAATTTCACAGATTTCCTCCACATGGTCCACACCGGATCGGTTCTCAATTTTAGCGACAATATCAATGCTTTCGCCGCCGTTGGCATCCAGAAATTCCCGCAGGTCCACAACATCCTGCTTTACCGATACAAACGAAGCCGCCACAAAGTCAACGTCATTTTTTATACCAAAAAGCAAATCTTGTTTATCCTGTTCACTCAGGTATTCATTGTCCATGACCTTGTTCGGAAAGTTCATGCTCTTGCGGTCAGAAAGCTCCCCGCCTGCCAGTATCCGGCAGATGGCATTCGGTGCTTCCAGTTTTTCCACCTCCAGGATGATAAGGCCGTTATTAATCAGTACCCTGTCACCCACCTTGAGATTCTCAACCAGTTTTTTATATGTCACTGACACACGCTCTTCATTTCCCACAACATCTTCTGTTGTCAGTATGAACGTATCTCCCTCTTTTAAGGTAACCCTGCCGTTTTCAAACGTTTTAATACGGTATTCCGGTCCCTTGGTATCCAGCATGATGGCAATCGGGAGATTCAGCTGCTTTCTGACTTTTTTTATCAGATCAATCTTTTTCTGGTGTTCTTCATGGCTTCCATGTGAAAAATTCAGACGGGCAACATCCATGCCCACCTGGCACATCTTCGTTAATACGTCTTCCTTTTCACTCGCCGGTCCAATTGTACAGATAATTTTTGTTTTTCTCATACCACCCCTCCTACTTCCTTCCAGAGCACAATAACAGGAACATCAGCTTGTTATGCTTTCGCTATTATCTCCGCCAGAGCTTCCATTGCCGGAATGTCTGTTTCCTTCATGGTTGATTTTATTGTCACTGACGGCTCCACAATTGTTACATTCTTCATGGTTTCCAGAACTGCTTTCATAGCCTTTGCCGCACACGGCGCCCATGAACCGTTTTCTATGATGCCCACTGTACGATTCTGGTATGCCTTGGACTGTAAATGGTGCAAAAAGTCCTGCATACACGGGAACACGCCTCCGTCATAGCTTGCACCCGCAACAACCATGCGGTCATACCGGAATGCATCTTCAATAACCTCTGCCATATCCTCCCTGGCAAGGTCACTGACAACCACTTTTTCAACGCCCTTTTCACGCAGCATTTCTGCAAACTTCTCTGCTGCCTTTCCTGTATTGCCATGAATGGATGCATAGGCAACCAGCACACCTTTGTTCTCCGGCTGATAGCTGCTCCATGTATCATATAACCCGATATAATATCCCAGGTTTTCATCCAGAACTGGTCCGTGCAGCGGACAGATTTTTTCGATATCCAGCGTGGCAGCTTTTTTAAGAAGCGCCTGCACCGGAGCGCCGTATTTTCCTACAATATTAAAATAATATCTTCTTGCCTCGCATGCCCAGCCTTCATCATCCTCAGCATCCATTGCCCCGAATTTTCCAAACCCGTCTGCAGAAAACAGAATCTTTTCTGTACTTTCATAGGTCACCATAACCTCCGGCCAGTGAACCATCGGCGCCATATAAAAATTCAGCGTGTGCCTGCCAAGTGAAAGGGACTCTCCCTCTGCAACCGTCTGCTGCTTAATCCCGGAAACATCGAAAAACTGCGGCAGCATGGCAAAAGTCTTTGCATTGCCGACAAGTGTCACCTCCGGAAACAGTTCCACCAGTCTGCCGATGCTTCCTGCATGGTCAGGCTCCAGGTGGGAAACCACAAGATAATCCACTTTGCGTCCGCCAAGCTCCGCCATCAGGTTCTTCTCCCACTCCTCCATGCCGCGGGCATCCACAGTATCCATTAACGCCACTTTCTCATCCAGAATCAGATATGAGTTATAGGTCACGCCCTCCGGCACAACATACTGGCTCTCAAACAGGTCAATCGTTCTGTCATCCACTCCAATGTACTTTACATCATTTGAAATCTTTACTTCCATTTTATCTTTTCTCCTTTTCTAAATTTTAATCAAACTTATCCCATATTATCTATTTTGTCATTCTCCAGCTCCCGCTCTAAATCCTCTTTGCTCATATATTTACGGAACAGCCGCTCAAGAATAAAATCAAATGCAAGCGCAACAACTGACGGAACAATAAACAGAAAAAGCGGTATCATATAAGAAAGCAGCATGAATCCCAGCATCAGCACAATTAAAAGCAGCGACCATGGCAGATGCCTGATTTCAAGCAGAATGCCGTTTTTCAGCGTTGCCATAACCGTGTTTTCAAAACGGGCAATATATGGAAACATATAACACGCCCAGCCGATGGCAACCGCAGTCAGCACCAGAAAAAAGTAAAAAAACAGACCCAGGCTGCTTCCGGACAGTAACACTGCCCTCGTAATATAAATATCCCCGACCAGCACCACCATCACAACCAGCCAGACCAGATGCACGAGTGTTGACTGTTTAAAATTGTCCTTAAAGGCAGAAAAAAAGTTCCTGGTTGTATACCCGCGGTTTCCGCGTATGGACTTGTGCACCGCATAATATAACGCAGTGCTTGCAGCGCCCATGGTAATAACCGGAATACTGCAGATAAACCACAGCAGGCTCAGCCACACACAGTCCACCAGTTTCCCAAGCCCGGTAAAAAACTTGTTATCATACTTCAGCATATCCTATTCCTCCAGTTTATCCAGTATCTCCTGACAGATATCCTCCCGCGTCCTGCCGTCCGTTGCAACCGTTACATCGGCTGCCTCCTCATAAAGCGCCCGCCTCTGTTCCATCAGTCCGGCGATGTATTCCACATTCATGTGTCCGTTTAACACCGGACGGTCGTTACTGTTTTTTACACGCTCATATATTGTCTCCGGAGCTGCCGTCAGCAGTACAATCCTTCCGCTTTTTTTCATATTGGAAACATTCTGCGGACGCAGGACCACGCCGCCCCCGCAGGAAATGACAGCGGATTCCTCCATGCCAAGGCTTAAAACCAGCTGGCTTTCTATGTCCCGGAAATACTCTTCCCCGTATCTTTCAAAGATTTCCGTGATTGCCATGCCCTGTTCTTTTACAATCCGCTCATCCATTTCCACCAGCGGAAACTGCAGTTCCTCCTGAAGTGCCTGCGCAACCGTACTTTTTCCGGTTCCCATAAATCCAATCAGAAAAATATTAAAATCAATTTCCCTTTTTGTACTCATGAAAAAAATTTCTCCTTTACTTCCCCGACCGGCATGTCCATGCCTGTATATAATTTAAATGCTGCAACCCCCTGCCACAAAAGCATTCCCTTTCCGCCAACGCAGGTACATCCGGCGGCTTTCGCATCACGTAACAGTTTTGTTTCTTCCGGATTGTACACGGCATCGCATACGACCAGGTTTTCATGAAATGCCGAAAGGTCTTTTACAACGCTCTGGTCTTCCATCGGCTTCATTCCGACAATGGTCGCATTTACAAAAATACCGCTGCTCTGTATTTCTTCTGTCATTTTAGCTGTATCCGCAATATCATAGACATTTACCGCGGCGGAAGTCGCAGTACGTATCTTTTCCGCAGTTTCCAGCGTGCGTTCAAAAAAAGCGTCTTTCATATTAAAAATAGTAATTTCTGACGCACCGTCAAGGGCGCACTGCACCTGAATCGCAGTTGCTGCGCCGCCGCCCCCGGCAACGGTAATTTTTTTCCCGCAGATATCAATGCCATGATCCTTTAAATTATTTACAAATCCCTCACCGTCTGTAATGTATCCCTTAAGTTTCCCGTCTTCGTTGACAATGGTATTGACTGCACCGATAATTTCTGCTGCCGGCGACAGTTCATCCACATGCTTTGCCGCCTCTGTTTTGTCAGGCATCGTTACGTTGCATCCCTTCATATGGAAAAGCCGCATGGCATCCAGCGCTTCCTTTACCTGGTTTTCCTTAATATCAAATGCAACATATGCGTAATCCAGTCCCAGCTTCTCAAAACTATAGTTGTACATTGCAGGCGAACCGGAATGTCCGACCGGCGAACCAATCAGCGCAAGCAGTCCGGTTGTCCCTGAAATTCTTTTTTCCACCTGTATGATTCTCCTTTTTTATAGTAACAGTCCCGCAGATGCCGGACTGCCATCATATTTTACCACGAAACCTATATAAGATACAATAGGTCAAGCGGAGTTTGAATCAGCGTTTTTGCACCGTTTTTCTTTAAAAACTTTTCACTGCGGAAGCCCCATGTCACTGATATACACGAAAGTCCCGCATTTTCAGCGGTCATAATATCCACCTCGGAATCTCCCACATAAAGCGTTTTGCTCCTTTCCGTTCCAAGCACCGCAACTGCCTCATTTACCATATCGGGAGCCGGCTTTCTTGCCACATTCTCACGTTCCCCGATGGCAGTCGTCGTATAGCCCCCAAAAAACCGTTTATCCAGTTCCTTTACTGCCGAATCCAGCTTGTTGGATACAATTGCCGTCTTTACCCCGCGCTCCTTTAACTCCTGCAGAAGCTCCAGGACATTCGGATACGGCTTCGTATGGTCCAGACAGTGCCCGCCGTAGAATTCCTTAAATGCTGCAAATGTTTCCTCAAATTTCGGATTATTTTCACCATCAGGCACAGCGCGCTGCATCAGCCTGCGCACCCCGTTCCCCACATAATGACGCACCTGCTCCAGGGTACAGACCGGCATATTCATGGACAAAAGCGCCGCATTGACCGCTTCCTTCAAATCCTCCAAAGTGTCCAGAAGCGTTCCGTCCAGGTCAAAAATAACTGCCTTAATCTCCTCCTGTTCCTTTGCCATCCGGTATGTTTTTTCAAACCGTTCTTTTTTCATAATATGGATTCCGTTGAGCTGGTCCGTACTGTCAAGCAGATAATCCCCGACTCTTCCCAGACTGTACAGCTTTGCATCGCCTTCCTTAAACAGTTTTACCTTGCGGTCCAGCTGCTTTGCATAAACGACCTTGTTTCCTTTCGGTACACAGACTTTCGCAAAATCCAGCGGTATAATCACAGTTTCTGACCCGCTTGCCTTAATAATCGGTTCATATTCTGCATCGGCAAGGTGAAAATCCCATTCCGGATAAATACGGTACTGTTTCCGGAACTCCGTCTCCCTGCGGAAATAAATTTCCCCTCTCGGACCGACCGTCAGGATAATTCCCTCCTGCACCGTCGCATTCACATCCCCGTGTACCGTCCGCACCGTAACCGGCGTCCCCTCCGGCAGAAGGTCTGTCAGCGGAACATACCCCCACGGAATCATCCGCGGACAGAAGCTCTTCGCATTCAGGACATTCAGACGGCATTCATCAGCATATAAAATATCCGTATCATCCATGTATTCACGGAAACGCTGCTCAATCACTGCCTTGATTCCTGATGCCGTCGGCTGTTTGTTTATGCCTTCCTCGTCATATTCCATGCGCGGGGAAAAGTTCTGCTGTTCACAAAAAGCAAGGTATTCCTTCGTCAGAAGATCCATCTGGATAAAACCGCCCGCCTTTCCCACATGTCCGCCGCCTGACCCGATTCCCTTGCAAAGCTCCGCCGCAAGCTCACTTGCCTTGACTTCCTCCACACAGCTGCGCACGGAAATCTTTACGCCGCCCTTTTGCACATTAAATACAATACATAAATCCACCGCGTCCACTTCAAGTATTAAATCACTGATAATCCCCAGCACATTCGGGTCACACGGCGCTGATTTCACAATCGCAACCCTGTAGGCATCCAGATAATCGCTGTGCAGCAGTGCCGCGCCCGCCACTTCCAGATCCTCCAGCGTCATATTTGCATTCCGGTATTTCTGCATCAGAAGCTTGTCATATTCTGTCTCATCCCGCAGATCCTTGTCAAGCGGATGCACAATTTCCGTAAAACCACTGGTATCTGTATACAGCCCGTAGTAAAGCGCCGTAACCATTTCCCTGTTATGCCGGATATCATACCCTTCCGCTTTTAACATACTCCAGACCAGTGTGGAACATGCCCCAAGGTGTGTCTGTACCCTTGAAAGCTCCGGAAGCTCGGTACTGATACGGTGATGGTCTATAACCGCTACATTTTCAGCCGGAAAAACCGCGGAATTCCCCCCGTCATACTGGCAGTCCACCATCAAAAGAAGCTGCGGCGGTTTCATATTTTCCACATGATGGATGGGAATATTTAAATCCTCGATCATCATAACAAGGTTTGTTTTGCGGATAAAATTTCTTCCGCCATAAATAAACTCCGGCTCCTTCCCATTGTCCTTCAGATAACGGTATACCGCAAAGCCGCTTGCAATCGCATCTGCATCCGGGTTGTCATGTGCCTGTATCACAATTTCATCAAATTCCAGCAAATCTCTCAGTCTCATTTTTTGTACCATGCCGCAGGCGTGATGCCATTTCAGCATTATCCATTCTTTATTTTTTATTATTTTTCAATCTTTATCTCATAAAATAATGTCATTCTTTACAGCGGATTCTGCGGTCCGCTAATACGGGAAAAACACATCGCTTCTTCCTTTTTTGTCAAACATCGAATTGTACTGCAGCTGCTCATACCGTCTGAGCCATGCCGCTTCTTCCCCTGCTGCCTCATCCAGATGCAGATACCTCCCCTGTGTCCTGGAATAATATCCGCGGGAGTTCAGCGCAGGAACGACCTCCATCATCTCCGACAAAAACTTATTATAAGGAAACAGCTCCATTCCCGCTTTTTCCAGTGTCAGTGTGGACAGATAATTCAGGCTTGTGATTTCCACCGTTTCCTCCGGCGTATCATAATTAGTCCAGATAAAAAACGGCACCATATACAGTTTTTCCAGCTCATCCTCCGTCAGTCCCGAAAGCCCCTTTCCATTCAGAATAGGGTAAAAACTGCTGTTCAGGCTCGGCTGGTGGTCCCCGAAAAACACGATTTCCACCGGCTCATCCACCTCTGAAAAATAACTGATTAAATATTCCAGTGCTTCATCACTTTCATGAACAAGGGAAAAATACTGGTTTGCATCCGTATAGGAACGCCCGATCTTATAATAATTTTCCGGAAAGTTCTCGTGGGTTTCCGTATACCCGCCATGATTCTGCATCGTAATCCCCATCAGGTACAGCTTTTCATTCACTTTCCGGTTTTCATAGCGTTCAATCACCTTTTCGTACAGTTCCCTGTCCGAAATATATTCCCTTATGAGCTTTGTCTGGTCAAAATCTTCAATAAAGTGCATTTCATCATAGCCAAGGTCCGGATAAACCTGGTTCCTGCTCCATCCGCTGGCATAATACGGGTGCATCGCCACACAGGTATACCCCCTGCCCTTTAAGCCTGACACAATGGAAGTCGGGGTACTGTTAATGTACTGCTGGTACACCACAGACCCTTCCGGCAGAAACGCCATCGAATTTCCCGTCATAAACTCCCACTCGGAATTAGGTGTTTTTGCGCCGAATACAGAAGACAATGCGTATCCCTTCGTTGTATTCTCGTAAAGGGAATCATAAAAAGGTGTCAGCGGCATATTGGTACGCAGCTCCCCAAGCACTCCAAGGTCCGCAAAAGATTCATTCATAATTACAATAATCGTGGGTTCCCTGTCCGTCAGGGAAGCAGATGTTTCTTTCACTTTATAGGTTTCTTCCAGCTTTGCAACCGCCTCCGCAGAATATCCTTCCGGTGCAGAAATAAAGCTGTCACGGATTCCCAGCACATAATTTAAGATATAGCCGTTGCGGTAACTGCCCTTCTGTTCCCATGTTTCAGTATTCACATTGTATACATTGGCGGCAACAATAATTCCGCAGAGAACAGCCCCCATAACTGCCATGATCCGCATATGCACACGGTGTACAAAACTGACACGGCACCTGCACACCAGTGCAAAAAAAAGCGTTGTTGCAAGAAGCACATATGCCCCCCTGTCCTCCAGCCGCAGACGGTAATTATCCGCCACGCTGAGTCCGGTTCCTATGGAACGCAGGTCAGAAAAGCTGAATTCATTCCCACGGAACATATATACAAAATAATTGATAAACCCAAGCAGCAGAAGTCCCGAATGGGCTATAATGCAGGTCAGCCCGCTGTTGTTTGTGAAAACCTGAACAAAAAGATACACCAGAAGAACACAGAGAATATTCATACGCAGCATATGACTGCTGGTCTTTGCAAAAAGCTCCGCATCCAGAAGCAGGTACTGGATGGAATAAACAGTAAATACCGCACCTGCGGCAAACATGATGGCAGTCCACAGCCACGGCGTGCGTTCATCCAGTTCCAGACGGATACTGCGGATGAAAAACAGCAGAAGCCCGAACAGAACCAATGCGAGCGGATGGTATCCGACCGCCAGAAACATGGCAAATGCCAGAAGCATCGCAGCCCCGACCCATATAAAGTTTTTCTTTTCATACTCAAATATTACCTTAAATCTTAATTTAACTTTCATTTCACCCTGGAACCAATTATGTTTTACTTACACCAAATAAAATAAATCTTTATTCCGCTTTATGGATATATTATAATATGAATAAACCAAATAATTACACAGAATCGAGGAAAAACCATGCCAGGCTTTACAACACACTATTTGTTCGGAACAGATCTGCACCAGCATCTTACATCCGAACGGATTCGCAAAAACTTAAAACAGAACCATGCGGCTTTCGGACTCGGCCTGCAGGGACCGGACCTGTTTTTTTATTATCTTCCAGTGTATCTGGTATCCCCGGAAAATCCGGGGGCACTTGCACACAGTAAGGATACCGGAGCATTCTTTTCCAGTCTTCTGGATAGCCGCATGCTCTTTACTGGAAACAAGCGTGACCTTAACATCGCGGATGCCTATATTACCGGATTTATCGGGCATTACACATTAGACTGCGCCCTCCACCCTTATGTTTATGCATTTACCGGATACGAACCGGAGCATCCTCTGACCAACCTGGAGTATTTCGGCAGGCATTCCTATTTTGAAACGGAAATCGACAAGGAACTTCTGAGACAGAAAAAAAATCTGTCCCCGTCCCGTTTCCGCCAGAGTGCCACGATTCGTCTCACTCCAGTACAACGCAGGGTTATCCGCCGGATGCTTGCATACGCATACCGGACTGCCTATCCTGATTACAAGGCGGGAAAAATGCTTCCGGGCAGCGCTCCGGAATGGATGCAGCTTGGCACCCGTTTTTTCCACGACCCGTCCGGCAGGAAAAAAGTAATTCTGCGCTTTTTTGAGCGGCTGTTTATCGGCAGGGCGTTCATCTCACCGATGATTGCCAGTGATAAGTACTGCTTTGTGAAAGACCCGCTTAATCTCTGCCACAGAAACTGGATGCATCCCTGGACGAAAGAAACCGTAAATACATCATTTCCGGAACTTTACCAGAATGCCTTAGACCAGTACTGCAGCCGCGTCAAAAACTACTACAGACTCCGCAGCAACGGCTTTCCGGAATCACAGGTGCAGGCATTTCTGCAGGAATACGGAAACCTTTCCTTTTTAAACGGGCAGCCCTGCGACAAGGTATTCCCTACAGATGAAAGAATTCTTTAATCTGGTTTAAAATAATCTGCATCAGCCGGTTTCTTGCTTCAATACTTGCCCATGCAATATGCGGTGTAATCAGAAGCTTTTCGCTGTCCTTAATCCCACGCAGGGGATTATCCTCCCGCATCGGCTCCGTATCCAGCACATCCAGTCCCGCCGCCGCAATCCGCCCCTGTGCCAGCGCATCAGCAAGATCCTGTTCCACAACTATGGGACCGCGCCCAAGGTTTAAAAAGACTGCCGACGGTTTCATTTTTGAAAACGCCGCAGCATCCATCAGACCGCGGGTGTTTTCATTTAACGGCGCATGCACGGACACAATATCCGACTGTGCCAGGAGTTCATCAAACTCCACCCTCTCATATTCCGGCTGGCAGTTCTTTTTCGACGTTGAATAATAGATAACCCGGCAGCCAAACAGCTGCGCAATGTCCGCCACTCTTTTTCCAATATTTCCAAGCCCTACAATCCCATAGGTCATACCGTTTAACTCATGAAATGCTTTCGCAAAATGGGTAAAGGTCACATCATTCACATATTTTTCTGTCTTTACATAATCATCATAATACCGCAGTTTTTCCAGCAGGTAAAAAAGCATGGCAAATGTATGCTGCGCAACGCTTTCCGTCGAATATCCCGCGACGTTGCGCCATGCAATCCCTCTCCTGTCCAGATATTCCTTATCCAGGTTGTTCGTCCCTGTCGCAGTAACACAGACCAGTTTCAGGTTTTCAGCTTTCCCGACTGACGCTTCATTGATTTCTACTTTATTTAAGATAACCACATCCGCGTCCCTTGTTCTCTCCCGTGCTTCATCCGCCGTTGAAAAGCCGTACTTTACAACGGTTCCAAGCCCGTCAAACCCTGACAGGTCAATGTCATCCCCAATCGTTTTTGCATCCAGAAATACAATCTTCATTTTATTTCTCCGTTTATATCAGACTGAATGTATATACCGTTTCTGAATGGTATGCTTCTCCTGCCTCTGTAAGCGGGGTGGTAAAGTTTGGCTCATTGATGGAATTCGGGAAATACTGTGTTTCCAGACAGAATGCGTCACGGTTGTCATAAACCACACCGCCTTTTCCCTTCTGTCCGCGGATGAAATTTGCAGTGTAAAGCTGGATTCCGATACAGTCCGTGCTGACATCCATTCGTATGCCGGTCTTCTCACTGTAAACGCCTGCAACCGTTTCCATGCCTGCCTGCTCTTTGTCAATGGCATAGTTATGGTCGTAGCCATTGCCATACCGCAGCTGCTCGTTGTCTGCATCAATATCCTGTCCAATTATCTTCGGCGTGCGGAAATCAAACGGTGTTCCCTCCACAGATGCAATCTCGCCGGTCGGAATAGCTTTTTCGCTCTTCACCGGTGTATAGTGTGATGCCTTAATCTGCAGAACATGATCCATTGCGGTTCCTTCCCCGTTCAGATTAAAATAAGAATGGTTTGTAAAGTTAAACAGAGTCTTCTTGTCCGCAGTTGCATGATACGTGATTTTCAGCCCGTTTTCTTCTGTTACCTCATATGTCACCGCCACAGCTGCATTTCCGGGAAATCCCTGCTGCATATCAGCATCCTCAGCCGTCAGCGTGATTTTATTTTCCTGATATTCCTTCACTTCCCAGATACGTTCGGACAACCCGTTTGCACCGCTGTGCAGATTGTTTTCATTGTCGTTTGCGTCCAGTATGTACTGCGTATCATCAATCATGATCTTTGCGTCCGAAATACGGTTGCAGTTCCTTCCGACTGTTGCCCCGAAATAACAGGTCTGCTTCTCGTATTCTGATGCATCCTCATAACCAAGGATTACATCTGTATCCGCTCCGTTTTTGTCCTTCACAAATATGGAAACCAGTGTTGCACCAAAATCTGTCACCAGAACCCTCATTCCCTTAGTATTTGCAATTGCATACAGTGTTGCAGCCCCCTGGGCAGTCCTTCCAAACTGTTTTTTTTCCATAAGCAGCCTCCTGATTAAAATCCTTTTTATTTATAACTGCCGGATATAACGCCGACAGCTACAGTAATTTTACTTCTTTTTGGAAAAGATGTAAAGAAAAAGAATGACTTGACGATATATATTATAACAACTTGCGCCTTTATGGCCGACGCGGACAAAACCATAAAAAACAGGGAGGTTTCCTATGGCAAAAATATCATCCGGAATAAATTTTACAAGTGATTATTTTTTAGGCACATTTTATACAAATAACCGGGATGCCAGCAAAAAAACCACACGCGGTAATTTTAGCAATGTGGAGCTGGCATTTGAAGACAGCCGTGCACTTACCCGTGCCGCAAAACGTCTGAAACGCAACGATTACACTGCAAGTGCAGACGACGGGGATATCACGGAATCCGTAAAAGCCTCCATTGAAGCTTTTGCAAGCACATATAACAATATGATTGAGTCAGGAAAAGAATCGGATGACTCCGAAACAAAACGCTACGTCAAACAGCTGAAAACCCTGACCAAAAAACACGCCGAGGAGCTGGAAGAAATCGGCATCACAATCGAAAACGACGGTAAGCTTTCTGTTAATTCAGAGCTTCTTTCCATGGCGGACAATACAGCCGTCAGCAAACTGTTCTCCCCGGAAGAGGAATATGTGAAAAAATCCCTTACAATTGCCTCCCGGCTGAACAATGCTGCATATAATGATATTCTGGCACAGATTAACACTAAAAACCTTCATATAAATATTACAATATAACGGCATTTATCCGTTTCTTAAGATTTCCATGATTTTATCATAGTTTTCAGGCTTATGCGGGAAACTGCAGCTGGTACATACCTTCAGCAGTTTTCCGTTTTTTTCTTTATATTCCGGTGCTCCCGGACAATCCAGATGATACAGCGGACAGTAACAGAACAGACAGTTAAAATCCCCCGTGCCCTTATGGCACGGAAAATATTTACAGTCCCGGTTTTCGAAAAAACGGTAAGAGTTTTCCATTTGTATCCCCATTCCCTTTCGCACAACAAAATAAATTACAATTTAACATTCTTTCACAATTACGGTTGTCAGGTATCCTGATGCTGACTTTAATTCCTCCAGTCCGTAATAAACCTTCTCATTCCCCATCCCGCAGTTGCTGATGCCGTAAATTTCACTGTGTTTTGTCCGCTCTTCTTTTTGAAGCAGCAAAATCAGCTCCTCCAGTTTTCTCCCGGATTTCATGTATACGCGTGTTCCTGTAAAAGCAAGAGAATCCAAAATATCATAGGCGGCAGGAATAATATGGATTTCATCTGCATTTTCACCAAGGGAAATCCCAAGTCTTGCAGCGGCAGCGCAAAAAGACGGCACACCGCTTATCATCTGCGCCTGCCATCCTGCTTCCAGCGCCCGCCTGTGCATATACATGTATGTGGAATAAACCGACGGGTCCCCAATCGTAAGAAGCCCCACCTTATGCCCCGTTTTCAGGGCGTTTTCGATTTTCGCATAAATTTCAGCATGGGCTGCTGCAAGTTTTTTTTCATCCCGCGTCATGGGAAACGGCAGGCACAGCACAGGCATTTTTCCAGCCTCCGGACAAATCTGCTCCACAATCCGGTAGGAATAACATGCATCCTTTGAAGCTGCCGGAAGAACCAGCACATCGCAGGCCTTAACAGCCTGTACCGCCTTTATTGTCATCAGCTCCGGCTCCCCCGGTCCGACTCCGATTCCATAAAGCTTCCCATTATGTTTTTGATTTATTATTTCTGTATTTAATTTTTCTTCACTGTATTCACAAGCTGATTCCCGTGTCTGTTCTGCCCTCTTTTTCTTCCACTCCCTGGCACAATGGATAAAATGCTCTGCAAAAGCAGGATTTGACGGATAGTACAGATGCGGATACCCCCACCAGTGGTTTTTTCCCTTATGAACGCAGTCCCAGCTTTTTTCGGATACCGGCTTTTTTGCCACAGCAAAATCCCCGTTGCAGTCGCTGTCATAATAATGAAATTCGTGTCCTTTTATGATACCGCCCTGTAAAAATACGGGCTCTTTTTCCCGAATCTCCACATAACCAAAACGCACCAGTTTTCCGGTATTCCTGCAGTTTCCCGCCACAACACCGGCCATTGGAAATGTCCCGTTTTCCACTGTTATACTGTCATGGAGGTACATAAATCCGCCGCATTCTGCAAGGGACGGCATCCCGCCTGAAACAGCCTGCCATATACTGCGGCGCATGGATACATTTTCAGACAGTTCTTTTGCATACAGCTCCGGATATCCGCCGCCCAACAGTATCCCGTCAATATTTTCAGGAAGCATCTTATCCGCAAGCGGGGAAAACGGAACCAGTTTTGCCCCCATTTCACGCAGCATCTGCAGATTATCCTCATAATAAAAACAGAATGCTGCATCAGCCGCCATGGCAATCCTGACAGTTTCTTCCGGCTTTGTCCCGTCTATTCCCTCTTTTTCCCGGATGCTTTTTTCCGGTCTGTTTTCCTCTTTTTTACCGGAATCTGCTGCAAACTCCGCAGCAATCTCCAAAAGTTTTTCAATATTAACAGTCTTCTCAAGCTGTCCGGCGGCAGCTTCCACCTGATTTTGAAGATCTTCCATCTCCTGCGGCATTTTCAGGCCCAGATGACGGCTCTCCATATGAAACTCCTTTTGCTGCGGAAAATATCCAAGCACCGGAAGTTTCAGTTCTTCCTCAATCACGCCGCGGACTGACTGGTAAACGCCTTCACCAGTCCGGTTTAAAATCACGCCTGCAATCAGCCCGCTTTTATCATACTGCCTGATTCCAGCAAGCACGGATACCATAGTTCTTCCCATTCCATGTGCATCCATCACCAAAATTATAGGAAGATTTAAAATTTCAGCCAGATGATAGGCAGAACCTTCTTTTTTCACTCCTCCCAGTCCGTCATACAGTCCCATCGCACCCTCGATAATGGAAAACTCCACTTCTTCCTCTCCCCGGCGGTACAGCTTTTGAAGCTGTTCCCCGTCTGAAAAAAAAGTATCCAGATTCCGCGACGGCACATGAAGCACCCGTTCATGGAACATGGGATCAATATAGTCAGGCCCGCACTTAAAACTCCTTACTTTTCTGTTTTGTTTTTTCAATGCAGCAAGCAGCGCACAGACTATCGTTGTTTTTCCGCTGCCGCTTGACGGTGCAGCCAGCATAATTCCCGCATGAACCAATGTTTTCCCCTCGTTTCCTGTGTTTTATCTTTCCTGGTTTTTTGTTACGCCTTCAGTTTTATCTATTATCTGCCGTTTCAGCCGAAGCCGAAAAATATACACCGGATTTTCCGCAAGCATCAGGTGGCTGTTTCCGGCTTTTTTGCTGCGGCTTACCTGAAGCTGTACCGTTTCCATATCCAGCCGGTATCCCTCTGGCAGGGTAAAATCCGTTTCTGCTTTTGAGATTTCTGCAACGGTTTCCAAAGATACCGCTGTGGCAACAATACAGGCCCCGGCATTTTTTTCCCAGACTGTCTCTATAATCTTACGCATTTTCCCCCCGCTTCCGCCGATAAATACGTGTGTCGGCGGAACCAGATTCTGCAGCACATCCACCGCATCCCCCAGCACGGGAATCACATTCTGCAAATGAAATTTCGCCCGGTTTTTCTTTACCAGTTCCACTGCCTCCTGCTTTTTGTCCACCGCGTATACCCGTATGTCCGGGGAACATCTGGCACATTCCACTGCAATGGAGCCGGTTCCGCTGCCTATGTCGTATACTACCGCCTGCCCCGTCAGTCCCAGTTTGCAGACAGCCACCTGCCGGATTTCCTCTTTGGTCATCGGCACTTTTTCCCGGATAAAATCTGCATCAGCAAGCATAGGTGTCAGCATTTTTTTCTGCGGTGCAGGGTTTTTTACCAGAAGGGTATACAGCCCCTGCCTGGTAACAGACGCTGCCTCCTTTGCCGGAAGTGTCTGAATCCTTTCTTCTTTATAGGAAAGCTGGTATCCGCAGACCAGAATACAGGTTCCCAGTCCGGCATCTGTGAGCATCTCTCCGATTCTGGGGATATCCTCCACTCCCGAAACCAGTACAAAGGTCCTGGGATTGTACATCACAAAATCCACCAGTTCTGCACGCCACCGCAGCACGTCCTTCCTGCCATGAATACTTAATATCTTTGCATCCTCCCAGCTTTCACCAGCAGCTGCTGCCAGATAGGAAACGGATGAGGTTCCGGCATAAAGACAGATGTCATGAAATCCGTTTTTATTTAATCCTTCTTTTATTTTCTTTGCACCACTGTAAAACCCAACATCCCCTGACAGTAAAACAACTGCTTTTATTGTTTTTCCAAAGTTTTCTTTTTTCTTTTCCAATAGTACGGAAACAATATCATCCGCCTGGTAATACGGATACTTTTCTTTCCCGGCGGGCGCGCAGGCAAGCATCCGTTCTGCACCAAATATAAAATCTGCATTTTCCATTGCCCGGCATGCAGCAATACTCATGGTGTCCACTCCCATTCCGATTCCAATCAGTGAAACTTCCACCTTTGCTTCTTTCATCATATCTGTGCCAAGCAGCTTCTGCAGCTGTTTTACGACCTCCGAAAATGGCAGCCCGCTTTCTTTCGGCTGTCCAATCACCCACGCCTGGATTTCAGCTTCTTCCGCCGCACGCATTTTTTCCGCAAAGCCCCCATTTGTACCACTCTCTTTTGTCACAATATGGCGGATATCAAACTGCCGGACCATGGCAAGGTTCAATTCCGCGGAAAACGGTCCCTGCATGGCAATCATCTGTTTCCCGCAAATTCCCTGCGCTTCACATGCCGCAATGTTTTCCTGTGAAGGAAGAGTCCGTACATACAAACGCTCTTTTAATGCATCCGAACAGTAAACAGAAAGCGCACTGCTTCCGGTTGTCAGAAGAATGTTTCCTTCTGTTCCTGCAAGTGCCTTTGCACAGTCTTCATGACTGTCAAAACAGCGGATGGATTTTTCATTTTGGCAGACGCCCGGATTCCCATCCCGTTTCAGACGCAGATACGGAATATTCAAATTGTTCAAGCTTCTTTTAATATTATCAGAAACCTCAGTGGCATAGGGATGCGTGGCATCCACTACCGCCCCATATTCCAACACCCCGCCGCTGTCTGTCCGATATCCTTCCTCTGTGAGTCCACGCATCTGCTCCTCATCCAGCCGTCCCACGGATACCTGCACACCATCCAGTTCCGGCATGACAATTTTTCCGTATTCCGTTGCAACGCAGACCAGACAGCAAATGCCTGATGCAGATAAAAGCTGTGCAAGTTCCCTTCCTTCCGTAGTTCCGGCAAAAATTAAAACTGCCTTCATAAAATGTATCCTCTCTTAGTCACTAGTTTCCCGTCTATGATTTCAGACTGGGAATTGCCAATGAATACCGTCGTAAACATATTGACTTTTGCCTCTGCCAGTTCTTTCAGGCTGCAGGTAACAGCATGTTCGCCCTTTCTTCCTATATTTTCCACATATCCGCAGGCTCGTTCCGGTTCTGCCCCGTTTTCCATTAATATTTCGCAGGCGCGTTTCAGATAATCCGCCCGCTTACGGCTCGCCGGATTATAAACCGCAATGGCAAAATCCCCCGCCGCCGCTGCTTTCAGACGTTTTTCTATCTGCTCCCACGGCGTCAGCAGGTCGCTTAAACTGATGACACAGAAGTCATGTCCCAGCGGTGCGCCAAGAACTGCTGCCCCGCTGCCTGCTGCGGTCACCCCCGAAACCACCCGCACCTCACATCCGGGGTATCCGGGCTTAAGCTCCAGCATAAGGGACGCCATGCCATAGATTCCCGCATCCCCGCTGCAGACCATGGCTACTTTTTTTCCTTTTTCGGCCTGTTCAAAACACATCCGGCACCGTGCGGTTTCCTGCCGCATCGGGGTGGACAGAAATTCCTTGTCTTTAAAACGCGCACCCAGTAAATCCAGATACAGGGGATAGCCGACAATCACATCGCTCTGTTCCAGCACAGCAACCGCCTCTGCCGTCATCATTTCTTCCGCCCCCGGTCCCATTCCCACTATATAAATAGGTTCATGCATAATTTTCTTACCATTTATGATTTTTCAATCTTACCCTTTCAGTGTTCATTACCATAGGCTGGTTCTGCAAATCCATCCAGCAGCCTTTGATACAGAATTTCCTTCGGAATCCTTGCAAGTGCCAGTGTTACGCCATCTCCTGCCTGCTTCTGCAGCACAAGCTCCCCCTTCGCTGCCGCAGCTGCCGCCCGCTCACAGACATTATCCACACCGACCGTCTTTTTTACAAACTCAGATGCATGGAACTTTCCCTCCACCGCACCAAGTTCCTCTTTCGTAAACACATAAAACGGAATCCTGTTCCGGTCCGAAAAAGCCACAATCCCGTCTTCTCTTTCTTTGCAGTCAATGGAAGAAACTGCCGCCAGATCGGTAAGCCTGACTGTCTGTAATCCGTTTAACTGTTTTTCCACAAAATCCTGAATCTGTTCATAAGCAGTGCCGCGCCTGCACCCGATTCCCATAACGTACTGTTTCGGCTTCATGCCAAGAACAGCAGACGCCAGTACTGTTTCATCAGTCGATATTATTAAATCTATATTTAAATTTTTATTGCATTTTTGGGCTTTCATGCTATAAGAAACCATCTGCAATCCGGCGGGAAGGAATTTTCTCCAGTTTTCCACTCCGCTTCCCGTTACCCCCTCAACGGCAAGTGAAATTTCTTTTCCCAAAAGAAGTCTGCTGGAAATTTCCGCAATACCTGCTTTATTCACAATATGAAGTCCGTTTCGCCTGGCAAATACATCTGCAGACCACACATGGTGCACATCAGTTGCGGTTGTCAGTACGGCATCTGCCCCGATTCCCCCTGCAAGCTGTTCTGCAAGCTCATTTGCTCCTCCCAGATGCCCGGAAAGCACCGGAATGACATACCGTCCTGCCTCGTCTGCCACAAGTACCGGGCTGTCCACTGCTTTATCCGATACGAAAGGCGCCATAACACGCACGGCAATTCCCATGGCACCGATAAATAAAATCGGCGCATGCTCTGCAAATGCCTGACGTACCCATTTGCCAAGTTTTTCCCCATGGCGCAAATGACATTCCAGACGCGGAGCCACAAAACGGCCGGTGGAAAACGGCTGTCCATAGCAGATTTCCAGGGTAAGTCCTGCTATCTTATCTGCAAGTTTTTCCCCCTCTGGTGAAAAGACCGTCACGTACAGCTTCATTCTTCACTCCTTTTTGCTTTCCGGAATCCGGTCTCAAAATCGGCTGCATACAAACGTGATTTCAGGTAATTCCGTTGTGCCACTGCCGGTCCCACAAGTACGACTGCTGTTTTTTTAATCCCATGCACCTCCGCCGTTTCATACAATGTTTCCACGGTACAAAGATATGCTTCCTCCTCATTCCACGTCGCCCTGTAAACCAGTGCGGCGGGCGTATCTGCTTCATATCCGCCTGCAAGAAGACGCTCACCTAATTCCTTTAGCATCCCTGTACTTAAGTAAACTGCCATTGATGCATGGTGCGCCGCAAAACTTTCAATACTTTCCTGTTCCGGTACTGCTGTTTTTCCGGCAAGCCTTGTAATAATAAGCGACTGTGATATCCCCGGCAATGTATATTCCAGATTTAAGGATGCTGCTGCACCGAAGCAGGCACTGACACCCGGACAGCTTTCGTAACTTATCTCTTTTTCTTCCAGAATATCCATCTGCTCACGGACTGCACCATAAATACTCTGATCTCCTGTATGAAGTCTAACCGTGATTAAATTTTCTCTTTCAGCTTGTTCCATCACGTCTATGACTTCTTCCAGCGTCATTTCTGCACTGTTATGAATCTGACAGCCTTCCCCGGCATATTCCAGCAGCGCAGGGTTCACAAGTGAACCTGCATAGATAATGACATCCGCTTTCTGCAGAAGACGCATACCCCGTACTGTAATCAAGTCGGCTGCCCCCGGTCCTGCACCTACAAAATAAACCATTTCCCGGCTTATCCTCCTGACTTAGTTTTTCTGGCTGTTCAGCCATCATTGCACAATCCTTCTATCAGCTGTTTTGCCCCGGCCGTGGCTGCAAGCTCCCCGTATTCCATGGAATACATAATGCATTCTGCCGTAAGCTTTCCTGCTGTCCGTTTGTCCAGATAAAACGCAATATGCTCCATTACATCGTCCATCACACGCTGCCGGAATCCTGTGTTATCCAGTACCTTTAACGCCTCCTCTGTTGTTGCACATGAAAGCAGTTTGGGTAAACACTCTGCCGGAGCCTGCACACGGACTGCTGCCGCTGTCAGAAGTTCCATCCTGCAGTCCCCCTCTCTTGAATGGGTATTCATTACCCCGCCGGAGAGTTTTACTAATTTACCAATATGCCCGGTCAGAAGCAGTCCGGAAAACCCAAGCTCAACTGCCATGTCAATGGTTTCCCCGATATAATTACTGCACTTGATGCTTTTTTCCAGGTCATACCCATAAGTACGCTTCATAAATTCCAGTCCGTAATTTCCCGGAGCAACCGCCGCAACACACGCCCCAAGCACCCGCTGCTGCCGCAGCTCCACACGAATCGTTTCCAGAAGCGCACGTGAACTCATCGGCTCCACGATTCCGCTTGTCCCAAGAATGGATATCCCCCCTTCTATTCCAAGCCGTGGGTTAAAGGTCTTTGGGGCAAGGTATACGCCTTCCGGCGCATAAATAATGACAGACAGGTTCCCGTGGTAATCACATAGCTCACAGACCTGTCTGACTTCCTTTTCAATCATTTCACGCGGAACACGGTTAATGGCTGCAGCTCCCACAGGCTGGTCCAGTCCGGCAAGCGTCACGCGCCCGATTCCCTCTCCGCCGTCAATCGTAATCAGCGGCTGCCCGTCTCCTGCCTGCTGCACAGATTCCGGAGAAAACGACACTCTTGCATAAATCCGGATGCCGTTTGTCACATCCGGGTCATCCCCGCTGTCCTTAATAACAGCACAGGTGCATTCCTGCCCGTTTCGTCTGATATCAACAAGCTGCGCCCGGTACAAAATCCCTTTCGGCGTTTGAACCGTAATGTCATTTTTCTCATGTCCAGTCAGAAGCATATATGCCGCCGCTTTTGCCGCAGCTGCCGCACAGCTTCCGGTGGTAAATCCATACCGCATAAAAATCAGCGCTCCAGCCCGTAAAGAATCGCATTGACAATTGCTGCCGCCACAGTGCTTCCGCCTTTTCTTCCGCGGTTCACAATATACGGCACATCTGTTTTTAAAATCAGCTCTTTTGACGTCACCACATTCACGAAACCGACCGGAACCCCAATGACAAATGCTGGTTTCCATTTCTTTTTCTGTATCAGGTCATATAAAGAAAGCAGTGCTGTCGGCGCATTTCCAACGACCACAATTACCGGATCCGGAATCAGCATGGCACGTTCCATGCTGACAGCAGCCCTTGTCACCTGCCGTTTTTCAGCTTCTTTCCGCACATCCGCATCTGCCATGAAACAGTGTACCTGTCCGCCGTGGCTTTCCAGTATCCTCTTATTAATACCGGAAAGTGCCATGCGGGTATCTGTCACAATATTCGCACCGTCTAAAATCAGCTTCTTAGCAATCGACACCGCATCTTTTGAATACGTCATCGTGACAGCATAATCAAAATCCGCACTGGTATGGATGACCCGCTTTGTCACGGACGCCTGTTCCCTCGGCAGTGTAATTCCCCGTTCACGAAGCTCACGCTCAATGATTTCAAAGCTCCTCTTTTCAATTTCCCCCGGCTGTATGTATTCTATCTCGTTATCCGGCATTGTTTTCTCCCCTGGTTATATTTCATCGTGTATATTTTCATTCAGCTGTCTGCTGTCCTGTTTTCCGTTTCAGCCTGATATCATTATATTCTTTTTCGGCAGATACTACAATCATTTTTATAGAAGAATACCCGCAAAAGGGACAGAAGCATACACTTTTATCTTTGAACCACATACCTGGTATGCGGCATGTCCACGCCCCGGTAATGTTTCGTCCACGTGTCTGCAGGGGTCATACCATTTCCAAGCGCCACTTTTTGGGACGCCGCATTGGTATCCCGGATGATGGAGCAGACCTCATCGGCATCCAGCACTTCAAAGGCATACTTTTTGCACGCAGCCGCTGCTTCTGCTGCATAGCCTTTGTGCCAGTGTGACCGTTCAAACAGATACCCGATCTCAAGCTGCTCACTGTCTTTCCATGGCTGCATGGTCAGACCGCACTGCCCGATCATCTCTTCTGTTTCTTTTAAAACCACTGCCCACAGGCCAAAACCCCATTTTTTATAACGCATAAGCTGCCTGTCAAGCCATTCCTGCACTTCCGTGTCATTAAATGCACCTTCATAGGCATACATCGTCTCTTCATCCTTTAAAATCCTGCATAGGGATGTAAAATCCGCCTGGTTCATCTCCCGCAGATACAGCCGTTTGGTTTCTAAAATCATGATTTACCTCCATATATTCCGCATTTCACTAATCAGTCTCCGGTTCTCTCCATGCCCTTTCACCGCAATCCGGTAATACCCGTTTCCCAGTCCCTGGTAATTGCTGCAGTCACGAATCAGGATTCCCTGTTCCAGCAGCAGCTCATACAGCGGTAATTCCGTTTTCAGCAGCAGAAAATTTGCGTCAGACAAAAAAATGGTTATCCCGTCCCCAAAGATTTTTTTAAGCCCGCTTTCCAGATATGCCCTTTCTTTTCTGGTGAAGCGGACGGTCTGCCTGATATATTCGTCCTTCTCCCACTGCGCGCTGTAAACAGCAATCCCCGCAGCCTGCGCCAGAACAGATACATTCCATTCCGGAAGCTGTCTGGCAATTTTTCTGCAGATGCTTTCCTGCGCCAGCAGATAGCCCAGCCGAATCCCTGGAACCGCATATATTTTAGTAAATGCCCGCACAACAACCAGATTGGGAAACTCATTAAGCCATTTCACCGCACTGTCCTGTCCGGTAAATTCAATAAAGCATTCATCAAGCAAAACGGTAATCCCACATGTTCTGCAATGCACGAAAAGCTCATAAAGCAGGTCCTCCGAAATACCGTTTCCGACCGGATTGGCAGGATTAGCCAGAAAAAGCATGTCTGTTTCCGCAGTCAGGCTGTCCCATAAACTTTCTGTAACAGCAAAACCTTCGGATTCCTGCAGCCGTACATAATGAACGTCTGCATGTTCCATGCCACACGCCCACTCATAACCATAAAATGAAGGCAATGGAATCACAGCTTTTTTAGGTTTTAAGGCATGGACAACTGCTGCAAACAGCTCCGACGCCCCGTTTCCGCACAAAACATTTTCCATACGAAGCCCCATATCCCGCGCTATCGTCTCCCGCAACAGGCGGTTCTCATACTCCGGGTATGCCGCAGTCTGTAAAACAGCAGCCGTTAAAGCCTGTTTCACTGGCTGCGGAATACCAAGCGGATTTACATTAACGGAGAAATCGGACTGAACTTTTTTTGTATATATATCCCCGCCATGACGGGGACGCTGTAATTTTGAATTTTCCAGCTTCATGACTGACTCCTGACATATCATAAAATTTTCTGCGCAAACCGTCCCTGAACGCATCCGTCGTACTTCCCACATCTGCCAGGCAGGAAATATCCCCATTCACTGCAAAAATGACAGTGTCATAATCAGTGCTCATTGCCAATATGACAGTACCATAACCAGCAGACATAGTACGTAACACAGAAAAGACGCACGGTACATCAGCATGTTTGCACGTTTAATATCTTCGTATTCCACTGCCCGTTCTGTATCCCCTATTGTTGGTTTTTCCACGGTTTTCCCAAAGTAACTTGCATTCCCCGCCAGACAAATCCCCATGCTTCCCGCACAGACACTCTCTGTCTGTGCTGAATTGGGACTGGCATGGTTTCTTCTGTCTCTTTTCCAGACACGCCACGCATTTTTTCCATTATAATCCTTTCCAGACAAAAAGCTGGTAGCAATCATAAGCAGTGCGCTGATTCTCGCCGGTATAAAATTCAGAACATCATCAAGTCCTGCTGCACATCTCCCAAAATACAAATACTTTTCATTTTTATACCCCACCATGGAATCCATCGTGTTAACCGCCTTGTACAAAAAACCTGCTGCCGGGCCGCCAATGGCAAGATACAGCATCGGCGCAATCACTCCGTCCGAGGTGTTTTCCGCAACAGTTTCCACGGCGGCTTTCGCTACTCCCGTTTCGTCCAGCACATCAGTGTCACGCCCAACAATCATGGATACCGCAGTTCTTGCCGCTGCCAGATTATTTTCCGCCAGACAGCGGCAGACCTTCATACTTTCGGTTTCCAGACATCTTGCCGCCAGAAGCTGGTACGTCATTACAGTTTCCAGCGCACAGCCCGCCCACGGATGAATCCTGTAAGCAAATACAAGAAGTCCCAGTGCCGCACCGCATGTGAGCACAAGAACAAAAAATACCATAGCCGCGCCCCTCCACAGCTTTTTACAATCAGAAAGTTCTGTTTTGTTCCACGTTTCAAATGCCGAAACCAGTTTGCCAATCAGGCAGACCGGATGCCACAGCCAGTGCGGGTCACCCAGAAAAAAATCCAGTACAAACCCGGTGGCAAAGGAGATAATATGATAAATCATAATTTAATTTCAATCTCCTTTCCTTGTTTTACAGAATCAAAGAATAACCCAACGTGATACCCATCTGCATTTTCCACCTGGTAATCAAAGTAATCACCGCCACAGTAACTGGAGAGCAGCGCCATAATGGTTCCCCCATGCACCACTGCTGCCACTTTTGTTATCCCTTTAAACTCCCTTTGGCAGAGAATTTTCACCGCCTGTTCCATCCCCTGTACACAGCGCAGTACAAATTCCTCCCGGCTTTCCCCGTCCGGAAACGGAATTGTTCCCCCGCTGTCTATCCAAGCCTGATACCGGGGATTCCCGTCAAGCTGTGCATGGGTTTTATATTCAAATATTCCGAAATCTATCTCCCCCCACTGGGAAATTTCCACTATGTTCACATCCGGAAACAGAATCCGGGCACTCTGCACACAGCGCTGCATAGGACTTGTAAAAACAAGTTCCGGCATATCTTTACCTATGCGCCGGGTCTTCTGCCTGATTTCACAGATTCCCCTTTCTGACAGCGGCTCGTCCGTCTTTCCCAGATAGCGGTGCTCTTCGTTTGCCAGTGTTAATCCATGCCGGACCAGGAAAAAATCAATCTGCCATTTCATTTGATTCTCTGTCCGATTCCGCATATCACACGCTCCACTCTTTCTGCTTCTGCCGCAATCTCTGTCAGCATCCGGCCAAGCCTCTCCCTGTATTCCCGTTCAAACGGATCCAGCGGTACAATTCCGTTTCCGACCTCGTCACTGATAAACACAGTATCCGGATGCTGTCTGATATACTCCCTGAGTTCCTCCTCCGGCTGTTCTCCTGCTTTCATCTTTTCAAGAAACCATAAATGCAGTTTGTTCCATACTTGTTCTTTCCCTATATTTCTATTTTTTAAAACATAATTTAATTTATCTTGTTCTCTTCCGCCAATATATAATTCCATACATTACCATCTTTCCAGCGTTGTTACTATTCACTCGGTTTAGTAACAAGTCTTAATCCATGCAAGAACTTATTTCACATGATAGAGCTTGATTCTTTTCTGATTATATGGTATATTAGAAAAAAGGAGCAACCGTCCACAAAATGGTTAGCCTCCGTGTAGCTTAAGATAAGCCTACTTGAGTCGGCTAAGAAACAAGGTAGGCTTATTTATTTTCGCTTATTCTTCCTATCAATATAGGTAAGCAATGCAATGAGAAACGTTCCAAAAAGAAACAACAAAGTAAGAACTTCGTATGTACTCATAAGCATCACCTCCCTTTTTCCGTATTTCCCCTGATGGGATATGCCGGATGGCATTGATAACGATTGTTACCTTCAGAAAACCGGGAGGCTACCACCTTGCAACACAGTTGCCCTTGCGACATATTATAACATGCAGCATATACCAGTACAAGTCCCCTTCAAAAAATTAACACACAGTTGCAGCCGCAGCCGCAATTACCATAACCATTTCACAAATTGTCAGAAAATATCCTGCAGTATCTCCGGTAATTCCCCCAAACTCTTTATAACTCCGGTAGCGGTAATACACGAAGCTGAGTATTGCTGCAATCACTACTGCTGCTGCTGCTTTCCACGAAAAATATACCATCAGCAGTACGCAAAGCAGCATTTGCAGACACAGTACACAAATCACAATTTTTCTCCCTGCCGAATCCGCAAATGTATACAGAATTCCTTCTTTTTTCGCCGCTTTCAAAGTCACAACACCCAGTCCGCTTAAACACCTGGAAAGAAAAAAGCCGCAGCAAAATACTTTCAGCGAACCACTGTCCATAATCTGCGCAAATCCAGCCAGATAAATTAACACATAAACCACCAGCATAATCACAGAAAACGCCCCGATATGGGAATCCTTTAATATTTCAAGTTTCTTTTCTTTCGGCTGATAGGAGTGAAATGCGTCCATTGTATCCATATACCCGTCCATGTGAAATCCCCCTGTTACAAGAATCGGAATTGCCGCCGCAACCAGCACATAAGTAAACGTGCTAAGTTCAAGCGCCAGTGAAATCCGAAACCACAGCCAGATCATCGCTCCGGTCACCGCCCCAACCCATGGAAAAAAACACAGGCTGTATTTCATATCCTCTTTCTCCCACGGAAACTGCGGCATTGGGATTTTTGAATATGTAGAAAATGCGATTGCAAATGCTTTTAAAATCCTCACTTTATTCTCCTTTGCTTTTCCCCTCTGACTTAACTGAAACCGGAATTCCAACAACAACCTCTGTAACTGTATCCGCCATTTTGGCAAGTCCGCAGTTCACCTGCGCAAGTGCTTGCATATACTGCATAGTTGAATCATCATAATCGATTCCGTCCTCAAAAACATTCACCGTTACAATAACAAGTTCCTCCGCTTCCTTTGATAAAGAAATAATATCCGCGATTATTTTCTCCGCCACGATTTCCGGAGGATATGGTTGATTTCCGCGAAACATTTCATTTGCTGCCAGATTGGATACGCATTCTAAAAGCAGTGCGCATGTTTTCCCCGCCAAACGCTCCTTTACTCCGTCAAGGTCATATGGCTGCTCTATGGTACAAAACCCTTTGCCTTCCCGCAGCTTCCGGTGTCTTTGTACCTTCTGCCTGCCTTCCTCATCAAAGACCTGCATGGTTGCCAGATAATATTTTGTTCCGGCATAATCCTCAAGCAGGCTTTCTGCATATGCAGATTTTCCGCTGCCGCTTCCGCCAATTACCAGTGTAATCATATATAATCCTTTGCTATGACAGTCTCTGATACTGTTCCAGTTCTATTTTATCAAATGTTGTCCGGCTCTGGTAAAGCGCAAGCGCCGTATCCAGAAGCTGAAACATCATCACTGCACCCGTACCTTCCCCAAGTGCCAGACCTGCATCAATGACCGGATGCAGACCAAGCTCTGCTGCAATTTTTTCTGCTGCCGGCTCCCTGCTCATATGGGAAGGAAGCAGATATGCCCTGACACCGGGTACCAACCGCTCCGCTGCAAGTGCCGCCGCCATGCTGATTACGCCGTCCAGTACCACCGGAATATGGTAAATGGCCCCGCCGATGCACACGCCTGCCATTCCTGCAATATCCAGGCCTCCAAATACAGACAGAATCTGCAGGGCATCCATCGTTTTAGCCGGATATTTTGCAAGTGCCTGCGCAATCACCTCCCGCTTGCGTTCCAGTCCCACGTCACTCAGCCCTGCGCCTCGTCCGGTCACAGTCTGAACATCACAGCCTGTCAGTGCAGCAGTAACAGCACTGCCCGTTGTCGTATTACCAATTCCCATTTCCCCGGTTCCAAGCAGACCATACCCTTTTTCCTTACACTCCCTGCAAAGCCGGATTCCAACAGAAACCGCTTCCAGTGTTTCCGCTTCCGTCATGGCAGGTTCCTTCAGAAAATTGCGTGTTCCTTTTCTGACTTTACAGTCCCTGACTCCGGAAATCCTCTCATCAGAATTAATTCCAATATCCACTGGTATCACATCCGCTCCGGCACACGCTGCCATTTTCCCCACGGAACTTTCCTGCCTCCCCATACTGACAGCAACCAGCCTTGTCACTTCCTGCCCGGACTGGCTCACGCCTTCCTCCACAATACCATTATCTGCACACATGGTTATCACGGCTTTCTTTCGTATATCAATTTCTGTACTTCCGGTAACTGCGCCAATCTGGGCAATAAATTCCTCAAATCTCCCCAGTCCGTCCAGTGGTTTTGCAACCTTGTCCCATATTTCCTTTACCTGACAATAAATCCTGTTATCTGCCGGCGCTGGTTTTAACTGCACCAGCTTTTCCCTCGTCCATCTTTCTTCCTGCATAACTGTTTTCCTGTACCTATTCTACTTCTTTCGCTTTTTAACTTTATTCATTCGGCAACACTACAGCAGCCCATACACAAACTCCATGTCCATATGCTCCCGAAGTCCCTGCGCGAGTTTGTCATACTGGCTTTCTCTAAACATGGCATAATCACTTTCATACCCCGAACTCCAGCAAACCCCCTTACGCCTGGCAAGAATTTCTATGATACGGACCGCAATATCACCCTCATCAAAAATACCATGCACATAACTTCCATAAACATTATTCAGATACGCCCCGTCTTCTTTTCCCTGTTCCTGCATTCCGGTAACAACGCGCGGCAGGTTTTCACATTCCGTCTTTTTTGTTTCCCCCATATGTATTTCATATCCCGACAGCTTCATGCCTGACAATTCTGCAAAAATTCCTTCCAGTTTTCCAAAGCTTCCCCGGACCTGCGTCCGTATTTTCTGTGTCTTTAATACGGTTTCCTCCGACAAAAGCTCCATACCGCGTATTTCACCACCATTTTCCATATAATCCGGATCATAAATCCTTTTCCCAAGCATCTGGTATCCGCCGCAGATACCCCAGACAGGTATACGCCCCGCCCGCTTTTTAATGGCTGCCTCCAGCCCGTTCTGACGCATCCACAGTAAATCAGCCATCGTATTTTTACTTCCAGGAAGCAGTATCATGTCCGGATTTTTCAGCTCTTCAACACTGCCTGCATACCGCACGGATACTCCCGGAAGCTGCTCAAATACATGAAAATCAGTAAAGTTGGAAATTCGCGGAAACCGGATAACAGCAAGGTCTACCAGTCCGGTTTCTTTTTGTTTTTGCTCCACGCCAAGACCGTCCTCATCCTCAAGTGACAATTCCATGTACGGCACCACCCCGGCAACGGGAATACCGCATTTTTCCTGAAGCATCGCAACACCGGAATCGAGTATTGACCTGTCCCCACGGAATTTGTTAATAACCAATCCCTTAATCCGTTCCTTCTCATCATCTTCCAACAGCATCACTGTCCCGTAAAGCTGTGCAAACACACCGCCCCGGTCAATATCCCCCACAAGAAGCACGGGGGCATCCAGAAGCTTTGCAAGCCCCATATTCACAATATCATCTGCTTTCAGGTTAATCTCGGCCGGACTTCCCGCTCCTTCCACAACAATAATATCCGCCTGCTTTTCCAGCTCATGGTATGCATTTAAAATATCCGGCACCAGTTTTTTCTTATAGGCAAAATAGTCCTTTGCGCTCATATTGCCAAGCACCCTGCCATTTACAATTACCTGTGATCCGGTATCGTTTGTCGGCTTTAAAAGAACCGGATTCATCAGTACCGACGGCGTGACTCCTGCCGCCATGGCCTGCATCACCTGCGCCCGTCCCATTTCCAGTCCCTCATCCGTAACAAAGGAATTAAGTGCCATATTCTGCGATTTAAAAGGTGCCGCCCGGTATCCGTCCTGCTTAAAAATCCGGCACAGACCGGCAACCAGCAGGCTTTTTCCCGCATTTGACATCGTTCCCTGCACCATAATTACTTTTGCCATAAACGCTCCCACCTGACATTCTAAAATGTACCTGTTTTCCAAATCTACAGAAACTTTTTCCTTTTAAAGAAAAACAGCTCTGCAACAATAATCAGAACACAGATTAAAGCCACAACCCCGTATCCATGAGGAGTTTTCAGCTCCGGCATATTCACAAAATTCATCCCATACCACCCGGTTACAAGTGTCAGCGGAAAAAACATCGTGGTTACCATGGTAAGCATCCGCATGGTATTATTCTGCTGGATATCAATCTGCTGCTGGTAAAGTTCCCGGATCTGAACCATATACTCCCGCAGCATCTGGGAATAGTCATACAGCCTGTCTGCCCGCTTGCCAAGTTCCGCAATACTGGAAACTGTTTTTGCCGTTAAAAAGTCCTGATCGTTGCTCACCAGAATATCACATAAATCAGCCAGCTGCTGGTAATAAAAATTACGCACAAGCAGCCGCTTCCTGTAACGCAGAATATCCGGCATCGGCTCAAGCCGTTCCTTTTTCTCAGTAAGCTTCTCCTCCATATCATAGCAGACTGCTTCAATTTCCTGCAGCTGTTCCATGTCATGCGAAAGCATGGACTCCAGAAAACGGCAGAAAAACTGCTCCGGAGTCCCGGCTCCCTCATGTTCAATTTTCAGTACCATCTTTTCAATAAAAAGATGGTCTTCCTCCTGAACCGGAAAAACCAGCTCCTCTTTTCCCAGATAATAAGGAACCGTAATCTGCAGCTGGCGGCGTTTCACAGTTTGGGGCAGTTCCGTTTCCCGCATCACCATCCGCGGTGCTACCACCAGAACCCCGACGATACTTTCCGAAAACATCGCCGCCTTGGAAAAATAGGTCTGGTGGTTCCTTAAAATTTTCCACAGCTCTTCCGTTCCCGGCTTACCCTCAAGATATCCTCCTGCATCTTTCATACTTAAAATATAAACTTTTCCGGATTCCAGATCCCG
>CANOLA010000015.1 GCA_947566705.1 uncultured Lachnospiraceae bacterium
TGTTGCCCAAAACACATACCGTCTCAACATGCCCCGTCCCCGGAAACATATCCACACAGCACCCTCTCACCACCTCATACCCGGCTTCCCGAAATCCCTCCAAATCCCTCGCCAGGCTCGTCGGCTTACACGAAATATAAATCATCCGATCCACCCCGTACGCCAGAATCTTCCCCAGCGCCTTCGGGTGAATCCCGTCCCGCGGCGGGTCCAGCACAATGTAATCCGGCTTTGCCTCGATTTCGTCCAGAGTTTTCAGCACATCCCCCGCCAGAAACTCACAGTTATCCAGTCTGTTCAACGCAGCATTCTCCCTTGCCGCCTGCACGGCTTCCTCCACAATTTCCACACCAACCACCTTGAGGCTGACCGGGGCAAGAATCTGCGCAATCGTACCAGTGCCACTGTACAGGTCGTAGACCACCTTGTCATTCAGGCAGTCAGGGTTATCCCCCAAAATATAATCCCTGACCGTGGAGTAAAGCACCTCCGCCCCAAGTGAATTTGTCTGGAAAAAAGAAAACGGCGATATTTTAAAACGCAGTCCCAGAAGCTCCTCATAAAAGAAGTCCTCCCCGTACAGAATATCTGTCCCCTCGTTTTTTATCATATCCGCAACACTGTCATTTTTCGTATGTAAAATTCCCCGGATGCTTCCTTTTAAACGAAGGGCAGCCAGACACTCTGTCCACCCGTGCAAAAGCCGCTCTTCCTCCTGTGTATTTATCGTCCGGGCAAACGGGCATGTCCCTTTTTCTTGCGGCACAGGCGGCTTCTGTTCTGATGTACACTGCCAGTCCTGCGTGGTTGTCACCAGATCCACCAGAATTTCTCCGGTTTTAACCGCCTTTCGCACAAGCAGGTGACGCAGATACCCCGTATGCTGCATTCTGTGGAAATACCTGATATTTTCCTCCCTGAAATAATAAAGCGTTGCTGTCAGGATTTCACGGAAATCCGAATCCACAATCTGACAGTCCTTTACCGTCACAATATCATAAAAACTCCCCCTTTTGTGCATACCAAGGGAAAGAGGCCCGTCCTTATATAAATCACCAAAAGAAAACTCCATCTTATTGCGGTATTCCTTCTCTTTCGGACTTTTCCTGATAGCTCCAAACTCCACATCACCGATGAAATCGTTCAGCAGTGCCCGGACCTGGCCTTCCTTAATTTTAAGCTGTTCCTCATAAGGCAGACTCTGGTAAGTGCAGCCGCCGCACTCTCCAAAATGCGGGCAGGGACTTTCTGTTTCAAGCGGTGATTTCTCCAGAACGGAAACCAGCCGCCCCTGCGCTTTTCCCCTTCTTACCTTATTCACCAGAAAGGACACCTTCTGTCCGGGAATCGTATTTTTAACCACTGCCCTGTCCCCGTCTGCAGTCACCACAATCCCCTTATTGGGAAACTCCACTCTCGTTACTGTTCCTTCTGCCACCTGTCCCTTTTTCATCCGTACCCTTATGCCGTATATATTATGCAATCTGCTGTAAAGATTATCTGCCATCCTGTCCCATGTTTCATGCCAGGACTAAAAACTACGGCATATCCTTTCTTAAAAATAATAAGGCAACACCCCTTATAGGGCATTACATGTTTTTACATTTCTCCAGAGGCTTAATTATCATATAACTGGAGAAAGGGACTACCTGATGCAGTCCCTTTCCATAAAATAATTCACCATTCTTTTGCTTCATAAACCTTAACTTTAACCAGCTGATTATAATGTCGTTGTACTGCTGGCTGTTGAAGCTGCAGACGCAGCAGGTGCAGGCTTCGGCTCTGCTACAGGCTCATCATCTTCATCCTCAAAAAAGTCGTTGTCAAATTCATCCTCAAAATCGTCCTCAAAATCATCCAGATAATCCGGTGTAAAGAAACGATAGATTCCGTAAATAGCAGCCGCAACTGCAACAATGATTCCGATTACAGCAAATGCGATTACAAATTTCGAAGGTTTCTTCTTTTCTTCCTCATCTTTTTTCAGTAAGTTACTAAGCTTTGCTGCGCTCAAAATCTCACCTGCCTTTGCGGATGCTAAAACATCTTCAACCTTACTCATAATAGGCACCTCTCCTTCTTACATTTTAAATTATATTCATTATAACATATGTTTTCCCGTTTTCCTACGAAAAATTATGTAATTTTTATAATTTTTTTAATTTGGCAAAGCTGGCAAACATCTTTTTGGTTCCCATTTTATCAAAATCCACCGTTACCTCATAGTCCCTGCCGCCGGAAACGATTGCAGTCACCTCACCGTCCCCGAACTTGATATGGCGCACCCGGTCCCCGGTCTGGTAGGACAGCGCAGCTGCCCCGGAACCAAAATCCCTCTGGTTCTGCACCTTTGTATAGGTCACCTCTTTTGGCTTTTTACGTGAAAACGTGGAGCCGTACCCCTCCCCCGTTTCACTTCCGTAACCTCCGGTTCCATAGTCAGGAACACTGTTAAATGCTTTCCTTGCTTTCTGGAACGTACTCTGCTCCCCCGGCTCATCACTGAACTTCGGCTCATAAATCTCGCCTGCAAGAAGCTCCGGCGGGATTTCCTTAACAAAACGCGAAACCTTTCCATACTGTGTCTGTCCGCGGACCATGCGCATCCGCGCAGATGTAATCGTCAGGTTCTTTTTTGCCCGCGTGATTCCGACATATGCAAGCCTGCGCTCCTCCTCGATTTCCGTCTGCGCCTGGTCGCTTGTAATGGACATATAGCTTGGAAACAGACCGTCCTCCATACCGGCAAGATACACATTGGAAAATTCCAGTCCCTTTGCACTGTGCAGTGTCATAAGCACCACATAATCCGAGTTTTCGTCCAGGCTGTCGATATCCGCAACCAACGCCACATTTTCCAGGAATCCTCCAAGCGTCGGCGCTTCCTCTCCCCTCGAATAATCCTCCGCCTTGCTGACTAATTCGTAAATATTTTCAACCCTTGCTTCCGCCTCATCGGTTCCTTCCGCTTCAAGCTCTGCCACATATCCGGTGGCTTCCAGAATATGCCCTAAAAGCTCTGACACGGAAAGTATCTGCGACTTTGCCTTCATTCCCTGGATCAGCAGAACAAAATCCCTGATTTTTGATGCCGCAGCCCTGCCCAGTCCCGGAATTTCTTCTGCCATAGCAAGTGCGGAGAAAAAAGAAATTCCATTCTCCTGCGCATACATTTCCACCTTACTGACCGACGTTGCGCCAATCCCACGTTTCGGCACATTGATAATACGGCGCACCGCAAGGTCGTCCATTCCGTTGTCTACAGTCTTTAAATAAGCAAGGATATCCTTGATTTCCTTTCGTGAATAGAAGTTTACTCCGCCCACAATTTTATAAGGAATATTTCCCACAATAAACCGTTCCTCGAACAGACGCGACTGGGCGTTTGTCCGGTAAAGAACCGCGCAGTCCTTATAGGTATAGTCGCCGTTTCTTACGCGCTTTGCAATATCCGCTGCCACATAAAATGCTTCCTCCTGCGCCGTGTCTGTCTGTTTAAACACAAGCATGTCGCCGCTGCCGTTATCTGTCCAGAGACTTTTTTCCTTGCGCCCCACATTGTTGGCAATCACTGCATTTGCCGCATCCAGAATATTCTGCGTACTACGGTAATTCTGCTCCAGCCGGATGACGCAGGCGTCGGGAAAATGCGTTTCAAAATTTAAAATATTGTAGATATTTGCCCCGCGGAATTTATAAATGGACTGGTCGTCATCCCCCACCACACATAAATTCCGGTATTTGCTGGCAAGCAGACGGACCAGCTCAAACTGTGCCGTATTCGTGTCCTGGTACTCATCCACCATAATATAGCGGAACCGCTCCTGGTAGGAATTTAACACTTCCTTATCCAGCCGGAACAGCTCCACCGTTTTCATAATCAGATCGTCAAAATCAAGCGCATTATTCTGCTTCAGTGCCTGCTGGTATTCACGGTAAACCAGTGCCTGTTTCTGTTTCATGTAATCCCCTGCCGCATTTGTCTCAAACTCCACCGGATCCGTCAGCTCATCCTTTGCAGAGGAAATAGCTGCAAGAAACATTTTTTCCTTATATATTTTTGTATCAATCTCAAGTCTTCTGCAGATATCCCTGACAAGGGTTTTCTGGTCCTCCGCATCATATATGGTAAAACTGCTGCTGTAACCGAGCCTGTCTATGTAACGCCTTAAAATCCGCACGCATGTGGAATGAAACGTGGTTACCCAGATGCTTTCCGAGCCAAATCCCACCATCCTGTCAATACGCTCCCGCATCTCTGCCGCCGCTTTGTTTGTAAAGGTAATCGCCATAATATTGTACGGGTTTACTCCCTTTTCCTCAATCAGGAAAGCGGTTCTGTGTGTCAGCACCCTTGTTTTACCGGAGCCTGCCCCTGCCAGTATAAGAAGCGGTCCCTCGGTTGTCTGTACAGCTTCACGCTGCGGTTCATTCAGTGTATCCAGTAAAGTCATAGCTTTCTCCATTCTTTCCCCTTTAGTCACAAGGCCCCCAGCCTCGCCGGTCCCCCTTGTAGCAGTGTGGTCGTAAGGCATCCACCGGCTCCGCTGGTCCCCCTTACGACATATTCTATCACACATTCACAAAACAGAACATACATTCTTTGGTTTTTTTAAAATACAAAGAAAAATCTTGATATCTAGTTTTCAATACTATATAATGTAATCTATGCAATACAACATGGGGCAGAAGACGAATAAATAACAGAAGGGAAAAGGTAGAGGTTATGGCAAATGATATCAGGGAATTTTTAACGGAACTTCAAAAAAAATTAAAATCCATCGATTATATCAAAACCGAGGACATTCCAAACATCGGGCTGTACATGGATCAGATTACGACTTTTATGGACGAGCAGCTTCAGGCGTGCAAACGCTATGAAGATGACAAGATTCTAACCAAGACGATGATTAATAATTATGCAAAAAACAACCTGCTCCCTCCCCCGGAAAAGAAAAAATATTCCAAGGAGCATGTGCTGACACTGCTGTTTATCTATTATTTTAAAAACCTGCTCAGTATCAGTGATATCCAGTCCATTCTGAATCCTTTAACCGACCATTATTTTGGCAACAAGGACGGCTTTACCATGGAGGATGTTTATAACGAAGTCTTTCGCCTTGAGACCGAGGAATCCAGTAAGCTCTTAAAGGACCTGGGCAAAAAATATGCCATTGCCCAGCAGACATTTTCTGCCTTTCCCGAAGACGACCAGTCCTTTTTACACAGTTTCAGTTTTATCTGCCTGTTAAGTTATGATGTTTACATCAAAAAAATGATGATTGAAAGCGTTATTGACGAACTTGTCGCCGCACGCGCTGCTGAAGAAAAAAAAGAGCAGGAAGAAACAAAAAAAGAAGCCTAGACTTCTTTTTTTTGTTCCAGCCGCGTAAATACCATGTCATATCCGTCATTCCCGTAATTCAGCGAACGGTTCACCCTGCTGATGGTCGCAGTTGAAGCCCCGGTCTTTTCTGCAATATCCAGGTAGGTTTTATGGTCCCTGAGCATTCCGGCCACTTCAAATCTCTGTGACAGGGAAAGCAGCTCATTGACTGTACACACATCCTCAAAAAATGTATAACACTCTTCTCTGTTTTCCAGGCATAAAATTGCATCAAATAACTGGTCCACAGCTTCGGTTTTTAGTTTTTTGTTCATGTTATTTCCTCTCCTCACCCGTTTTCCACTGTCTGGATATCCGGTTTTTCTGTCTGAAGTCATTTTAGCATATTAAAGTTTTAAAGTAAACAGATTTCTTGGATTGCATTAATTTTTTCATGTGGTATAATAAGCAAAAGACGCTTATTATACTGCGCGAATGAACATCGTGCATATAATGTCGTCAATCAGGGATTGACGACATGGTATAATATTTACATCTTTACGAAAATTTACACGAATGGAGAATATTGTTTTATGAAGAAAGTCGCATACTTTTTTTCAAGCTTCCTGCCAATCATCATTGCCATGTGCTCACAGTTTCTTGCCATTGCCTTTATGATTGGTGTTGCAGGCTTATTTATGTTCAGTTCACACAAAGGAGGGACAGACGAATTATTAAATCTGCTTACAAATATGGACTTCAGTACCTGCATCATGATTTTATACACCTTTATCTGTATTGCCCTGATGGGAATATGGTATTACAGCAGATGCGGCGGGGATTATCTGCCAAAACCGTCAAAGACCTTTAATGTCATGGGGCTTGCCGGTGTGGTTCTACTTGTACCGGGCATGCAGTTTTTTTCCGGGTACCTGACCTCCTTTGTTGCCTGGCTTGTACCGACATGGATGGAACAGTATGAAAAACTGATGGAAACAGCAGGACTTGGTTCTGAAAAAATCGGTCCTTTGATGTTCTGCTATGCAGTCCTTTTAGGGCCTGTCTGTGAAGAACTGATTTTCCGCGGGGTAACCATGTCACAGGCAAAGCTTGCCCTGCCGTTCTGGCTTGCCAATTTCCTGCAGGCGGCGCTTTTCGGTCTGTTCCATATGAACTGGATTCAGGGCATTTACGCCTTTGCACTCGGACTTGTGCTTGGATATGTCTGTGAAAAAGGCGGCAGTATTTATTATTCCATCTTCTTCCACATTCTGTTTAACTTCTGGGGTACCGTAATCGGACAGCTTCTGGGAAACGTGGAAAATAAAGCCGTCGCCGGAATCATCATGCTGGTATCCATGATTGTTTCCATCACCATCGGCAGCCTTTTGTTTGTCTTCGGTATGAATAAAAAAGAACGCGCTGCCCGGACAGTTACGGACAACGCCTGATATCTGCGGAAACGGTTATGTACCGTTTCCGTTATTTTTTGCTTCATATATAATTCTGATTTCATAATAAACAACAGTCAGAAGAATGGCAAAAATAACAACCAGGCTAAATTCATCCTTAAGTTCCGTCCCAGCCACATCTGCCACACATGGTACCATCAGACCTGATACAAAAATAATCTTTACAAGGCGTACCATACGGATGGACCAGGTTCTTATTTTTCCGGTACACATTTCTTTTGAAAGCCGGTTGATTTTTTCCGGATAACAGCTTAAAACGGACAGTCCCGTATAAACCAGAACAATTCCCAGAATATTGCAGATAAACTGCACAGGTGCAATATGATAGGTGATACCGTAGTAAACCTGCATCCCGATATAGGCAATTCCAAGTATCAGTACTGCTGCCTCTGCAAATATTGCGGGAACTGTAAGGTCTTCTTTTCGCATAATTAAAATCCTCCTTAATTGCCATTGGATTACAAAGGTCGTAAGGCATCCTCCCGGCAGGCCGGGTCCCTCCTTACAACAAGGGGGTCGTAAGGCATCCTCCCGGCAGGCCGGGTCCCTCCTTACGACAGATTATACCACACTTTACATTTTTTTGGCGGGGTTTCTGTTGAAATTCATGTTTTGTATGCTATACTTATAGAGGACCAAAGCACATGATAATTCGCTTTGCGCAGGCAATATTCCCACCGTGTGGAAATATTACAGACTTTATAATGTCCCAAAGGGATGTTGAAAGGAGAACCTATGGAACAACTTATTTTACCAAAAGACTATAAGTCTGAGCTGGATCTTCACGACACCCAGCTTGCAATTAAAACTGTCAAGGATTTTTTTCAGGCACTGCTTGCACAGCGGCTGAATTTAACAAGGGTTTCTGCACCGCTTTTCGTTGATTCCACCACCGGATTAAATGACAACTTAAACGGATATGAGCGTCCGGTTGCTTTTGATATTTTAGAGCAGAAGGATAAACTTGCGGAAGTTGTCCATTCCCTTGCCAAATGGAAACGTTATGCTCTGCACAAATACGGCTTTTCCCTTGGTGAAGGAATTTATACCGACATGAATGCCATCCGCAGGGACGAAAACACGGACAATATCCACTCTGTTTTTGTCGACCAGTGGGACTGGGAAAAAATTATACAAAAAGAAGACCGCAATACTGATTTCCTGAAGGATACGGTGCGCACGGTTTACAAATGCCTGCGCAAAACGGAACAGTATATGGCAATCCAGTATGACTATATTGACCTGATTCTTCCAAAGGAAATCTTTTTTATCACTTCACAGGAACTGGAAAACCTGTATCCTGACCAGTCTCCGAAAGAACGTGAGTATGCAATTACAAAAGAAAAGGGGGCTGTCTGTATCATGCAGATCGGTGACAAACTTGCCTCTGGCAAGCCGCATGACGGCCGCGCACCGGATTATGATGACTGGGCCTTAAACGCTGATATTTTAGTTTACTACCCGGTACTGGATATTGCACTGGAATTATCGTCCATGGGTATCCGCGTGAATAAAGACGCACTGCTTTCACAGCTTGACAAGGCAGGCTGCCCGGAACGCAAAAACCTTCCGTTCCAGAAAGCCGTCATTAATGAAGAAGTGCCATTTACCATTGGCGGAGGAATCGGGCAGTCCAGAATCTGTATGTTCTTTTTACGCAAGGCACATATCGGTGAAGTACAGAGCTCCCTCTGGCCGGAGGAAGTTCTGGAAGAATGCAGGAAACACGGCATTCAGATTTTGTAATATACAGATTGTTTATCAACACATAAAAAGCTGCTTCGTAAACGAACTTTACGAAGCAGTTTTTATATACTGTCTGTCCCATCATTAATTAAAATTACTGCATTTTGGCACAGTTTTTTTGTGTGCCTTCAGTTTTTTCACAGCCCAGTTGTAATGGCTTGCTGTATTGCTGACAAAATAAGAACCCAGTGTACTTCCTTTGGTCCATGAAAACACACCTTTTGAAAACAGTTCATCATTTGAAAAAGTTTCGGCCAGTTTCATAACTTCACAATGGGATTTTTCCAGCATCTCCTTTGCTTCCTCATGCGGTGTATTCTGGTGCTTTCTCCAGAATTCCACATTCATAATCCCATAGGTTTTCCAGTTATAGGGTTTGGGAATAAACGGCTGGTTTTCACCGTTTTGATTTGCCTTCACCCAGTTTAGCAGAAGCTGATGCCACTCATAAAGATGGATTATTACATCCCGGAGATTTTTATCCCTTTTCCAGTGCGCCTCCTTTTTTGCTGTATCTGAAAAATCAAACGGTACTGACAGTTCTTTTTCTGTTAATCCTTCAATAAGAGCATTCAGCTGTTCAAAATTTTCTGTCGCTGCGGTAATTAAATCTGATTTCGTCTGTGGTCTTGCCATGTTCATTTCCTCCTGCAGGCTATATTTCTAACTTCTGCTGTAAGTATACCGAACAAATGCTGACACCCTGTGTCAGGTTTTATATTTTTTATAAATTAATAACGCCTGTTCTGCCAGAACTTCTTTCAGCCATGCAGGTGAAATTATCTCAGCCTGCGTTCCAAACGACAGTAAAAAACTTATCAGCCACGTCCCCTCCGGGATTCCTGCAGAAACAATAAAATCCCCGTTTTCCAGTCTTTCTACCTGCGTTTCGTCAAACTCATCATAAACACGGTATGCCATTTCCTTCGGAAACCGGAGTTTGACCTGCTGGTATTCTCCTTCTGAACCTTCATCCTCTTCCGGAAAAGTACGGTATGGAAACTCTTCAGATAAAACCTCTAATTTCAAAATGCGGTTTAATTTGAATATCCGGTAATCCTGTTTTTGTATGCAGAATGCTTTTAAATACCATGCCTTCGCTTTATAGGCAAGCTTTAACGGCTGTACGATTCTTTCACTTACTTCACCGCCGGCACCTGCATAATTTATTTTAATGTGTTTACGATGAATGACCGCTGATTTCAAAAGTTCAAATTTTTCATTGTCAGCCCTTTTATTTCCCCATCTGGAAAAATCCACCTCAAACCAGTTTTCCGGGGTATCATAAAACATGGCGGAAAGCTTCTGCAGTGTTTCGCTGCTGTCAATATTTTCTGTAACATTTATACTTTGTACTGCTGCTAAAATATCCTGCTTTTCCTCCCTGGACAGCAGCGATTTATCCAGAACAAAACCTTTCATCAGGTGTATCCCGCCGTTTCTTCCGGCTTCTGCATAAACGGGAATTCCCGCCTCACCTAAAGCATCTATATCCCTGTAAACTGTCCTGACCGATACCTCTAATTTTTCTGCCAGTTCCGGAGCCGTAGCCTGTCCTTTGTCAAGCAGGTAGTACACTATCTTAAATAATCTGCTTTCCTGCATCAGAATTTCCTCCATAAAATCTTTTATTTAAAAATCTAAAAAGGACACTTCCTCATGTGAAGTGTCCAGTGTTTTCCAAAATATTACAAACGTCCGTTGAATCCAATCCTTTCAAGCATATTGTCTGTACTGTTAAAATTCAGCTGCACGGAATAGTGGTAATCCTCACCGCTGATTATGATATACTTTATGCCGTTTTGGTCCACGGCCTGTTCCGGTTTGTAAGCCTCTTTCACCTCATCAAATGTACTGTTCCATGTAATACCTCCCGGAAGTATAACAGTAGTGCCTTTATCTTTTGAAAAGGCAACATTATAAAGTAATGTGTCTTCAAGGTCAGCCTCTGATACGCCATTATTGACCGGCTGCACAGAACATGATGTTGCGCCGTATCCGTCCGTTTTGTTTTTTCTCATGGCAACTGCAGGCGCTACAAGCGTATTTGCCGGAATACTTTTCAGGTCCGACTTTACATCACTGTCAAAATACCAGCCTGCGTCAAGCATATCTTTCGTATCCACCGGAAACTGGCAGACCACACCATCAACGGAAAACTTCAGGCTTTTCATGTCATCTCCTAATTCATCTGCTGCGGCCGAAAGCTGTTCTGTTGTCGGAATGCCACCGTTTACAGATTCACCTGCCCCGGTGCCGCAGGATGCAAACAGAATACAAGTAATGGCAACGGATAAACACTTTGATAAAACTTTTCTCATTAGGAACCTCCATATACGTCTGGTGTAACAGTTATTTTACTTCTTTCCCCGGCGCAGCATCTGATGCTTTTTTAGCTCTCAGTTCTTCCAGGTTTATGCCAAGGGACTTTAACTCCCTGAGAATTTCTTCCCTGCCCTCTTTCCTGCCTTCTGCCCTGCCTTTTTCCATGCCTTTTTCTATGCCTTTTTCTATGCCTTTTTCTATGCCCCTCGCCTCAACCTTATCAAGAACCTCACACATAGTAACATCCTCCTTTTTTACCGATTCAATAGCTTCTTCAAAACGATGGTCAGCAGTTAAAACAGCCATAAGTTTTAACATTTCATCCACATGCTTTATTGTATTATGGTCCGGTTTATAATCCCCATTCATTCTTCGCTGCACAAAATAATCCGCTACAATTTTAAAGTCACTTGTAAACTTTGCAATCTGTTCCGGTTTTAAAAAAGCAATTTCAAACACATTGATTTCATAATTACTGACATACGGTTTCAGTCTGTCAGGAATATTCAAAGCCTCATGCAAATTACGTCCCTGATTCCAGTGCCTATTACCGAAATACAAAACCAGTGTAACAACCGGATAGCGTTCCGGTGATTCACCAAGCATCTGATTTCTGTATGCTGCACCGTCATATCCCATAATCCTGAAAGGCATATCAGCATCCGCTGTCGTCTGGTGCTCAAATCCTACAAGTGCGATTTTCACACCTTTATCTGCCACAAACTTCACCACATCTCTTTCCTGCTCATGCAGCTTACTGTCATCCGCCTTATACTGGCTTCTGGCCCTTGTATCCTGCAGAGAATCTCTGCTTATAACCTGCTCGCCATCAAACAGCAGTACATTTACGATGTCAGCAAACACATCATTGTAATCAGCAAGCATTTTCTCAGCCTTATCCAACTGTCCCATGTATTATCCCCTCTTTTTTTACAGTATAGCATGATAAAATTACTTTTACAATAAAATAATCCAGCCGTCACACGACAAACGCATGAATGTGTTTCACAACCAAACCCATACAACCAAGAAATTTTTATAAATTTATAATCTGCTCCAGATGTTTTTCTGGATTCGTTCCGATTGCATACCGCTTCTTTTTCAGACTTAAAGACTTGCTTCCCACCTCTATCAGCTTTAATATATTCAGTGACAGTTTCCTCATGATATTTAGGTTATAAGCTGCCTGTTTCTCTATCGTATGGTTCCCGTCTTCCCGAAACGTCACATCCAAATGCCAGTGGCAGCTTTCTACCATCCAGTGCCCACGCACTGCACGCGCCGCCTCCTCAATCCCTGCAGGCAGGCTGCTTATAAAATACCTTTCCTCTGTACTTGTTTCGCCTTCCTTCCCCGTTACTGTGTTGCGCGTCAGGATGACCGTCTTCAGCCCTGCCCACCCTTTCTTCTGGCTTAACCATGAAATGTCATCTGTCTGCCAGTATTCCCTCTTTTCTGTCTTTCCCCTTGCTTTTTCTACTGTCTTTTTATAAGCGCATTTTTTCAGAAATTCATCCTCTGAAAAATACAGCCTGACGTCCTCCAGCAGATTCCCCTGGTTTGCCTTTAGCGCCAGTACATAATCCGCCCGTTTCTGACGGATTTTCTTTACGATTGCTGTCTGCGTTCCCATTGCATCCGTTGTGATTATGGTTCCTTTTATGTTCAGACAGTCAAGCAGTTCCGGTATCGCCTTAATTTCGTTGGTCTTTTCTTCCACGCGTTTCTGTCCCAGACAAAACCCTTTCTCATCTACAGCGCTGACAATATGATTGGCCTTCTGGTTTTTACTGCCGTTTCCTCTCTGGGTTTTCCCGTCAATTGCAAGCAGTCTTTTTATTTTATTCCCCTCGTCACTGTTTAGCATTTCATTCCACTGTTTCTGAAAATTTTCCAGAAATTCCGATGGCACCATTGCAAAGACTCTTTGGATGGTGTCATGAGATGGTATCCCGTTTGGGAGTTCCAGATAATTCCGCAGAAACTTTTCATGTTCCTTCCCGAATACCTCCATTTCTACCCAGTCGTCTGCATTTGCAAGCATTGCAAAAAAGACAAGCATAATAATATCCATCATCTTATGCAGGACCTTTTTTTCCTGTCTCATATCTACCACTGTACTTACATAGTCTAAAAGTGCTTTCATAAACAAATCCATCCTTTTTTCTTTGATTATATCAAAAAAGATGAAATGTTCATAATTTATTCATTCATGCGTTTGTCGTGCAGCCGTCAGGCGCCTCTGCATCATCACTGCATTCTACCCCTGCAAGATATAACCCTTTGCTAAAGTCCTCCCAGGGATGAAAGGAACGAGAAAAATCAGACATTGCTCATTACAACAAAAGATTCCTTTATACATCTTTCAATTTTCATAATTTATCTCCTCTTCCAGTACGTCCACTTTACTGCCGGTTTGTAGCCAATTTTCTGATAAAATTCATTTCCGCCGCCTGTCATATGCGTTGCGCCTAAGACTTTTGTTCTCCGATACAACTCTGACAAAGCCGCAGCGGCAATTCCCCTGTTCCGGTACTTAGGAACGGTACAGAGCGGTTCCAGATAAGCCAGTCTGTTTTCGGGCGTCCACCACATTCCCGCCCAGCATACATATTCTCCATTTTCATTTGCAACTGCCACCGAAAGATCCATCGTGGCATGCGGCGCTGTCTGCAGTAAATAGTTATTCTGCTCATGCTGGTGGTTCCACGGACCTTCGCTCTGCTCATGGTCAAAACCTTTCCAGCAGCACTCCCCGACAGCGTATATATCCACTTCCTGCGGCTTTACAAAATGAAATCCTTCCGGCAGCGGATAGTCCAGTTCGTCCGTAAAGTCGTACTGCATATCCCAGTATTCCGATTGCTGTTTGTATCCCAGCTGTTCTGCTGCTTTCATAAGGGCAGTCTGTCCGCCAAAGAAAATGAACTGCGTTTCTTTTCCGTTATTTTTCATATTCTTATCTGCATATGTTACCATCTCTAATGCCAGTTCTTCATATCCAGGCATGAGACAAAAATAAATATCCGTCCGCGGATTCTCATAAAAGCAGAACGCGACAATTTCACCGTCCTTCTCCCAGATTCGGTTTTTAAACGAATACGATATATCCATCCAGTCAGAAAACGATGAATAAGCATATTCAAAAAAAGGCGCACATACACCATTTTTCCAGTCTTTTTCATAGATGTCCACAAGAAACTGGTATATTCTGCCACAGTCTGCCAACACGCGAAACGGTCTTACTGTAATATGTTCCATTTGATTCCTTCCTCTCCCAAGTCAAAGCATAAATATGAATTTATACTCTTCTACCGCACCGTAAATTCTGTCCATTCAATATGGTTATACTGCATTACGTCCTCTGCTTTTTTCATTCCAAGTTTTTCATAAAACGGGACTGCGTTTTCATTTGCTATCAGGTATACAGCAATATCCTTTTTACCGCCTGCTATATCATGCGCAGCCTTCATCAGCCGTCTTCCAATCCCCTGCCCTTCATAATCCCTGACAACTCCTAAATCCGTCACATAGAGCCAGTATGCAAAATCTGTTAACCCAAATAAAACACCGGTAATCAGGCCTGCTTCATTTCTTGTAGTAAGACTTACCGAAACATTGTTTACAAGCCTGGATATCCTTTCCTCAAACCGTTCCTTTGGATACTGCGACCTCAGGTCTGTCCTTTTCAGGAAATCCGTATATTCCTCTGCGGATATCCGTTCTTCTTTAATTATTATTTCTTCCCCCATAAAACTTTTCTCCTTAAATCCCGCTTTAGCCCTGCCGTTTTTCAATCTTTCCCTTCAAATGTTTTTGTTCCCGCGATTAAAACCTGCAATGAAATCTGAAAACTCTCTTCAATTGATACCGGATTTCCAAACGCCCTATTGTTCACAAGCAGGGCAAAGCCTTCCAGAAAACTGCGGTACGTCCGTATCAGATGGTCGCAGTTCTCCTTTGAAATATTTAACGTGGAAAAAATCCTGTAAATCAGCGAAAACAGCTTTTCCGTTGCTTTGTCTGCCTCGTCATTCTGGAATTTATTGTACCAGAGCATGGCGTTAAAAATACCGGAATTTTCCGTTGCATATTCATAAAACGAGCGGCAGACTGCTTCCAGTGCATCATACCCGCTGACGCATACTGCCGCCTGCGTCATTTTTTCATCGAGCTGCCTCCATCCATAAAGCATGAGTTCCCTCTGTAAGTCGTCAATCCCTTTAATGTGATTGTAAAGCGACGGTGGCTGGACATTCAGACTGTCCGCAAGCAGTTTCAGGGTAATCCTTTCAAAACCTGCTTCATTTGCCAGGTCAGCCGCCTTCCTTATGATTGTTTCCTTGTCCAGACCTGCCCGCGCCATACTGCACCTCCAATAAACTAATTTAATTAGTATTATAACTAATATAATTAGTATCGTCAACCCGCCAGTTAGGGATTTAAGATTTTTAACTGCAATAAAAAAGACAGGAAAAAAGCAATCGCTTCTTCCCTGTCTTTTTATGTATATTGTCGGACAGCTGTTTATAAATGCAGCACCCTCTCCTTGATTTCCTGCGTCCGCCCCTGGTTCCAGAACTGGGTACCGATATAGCCGCAGGTTCTTCTGGCAACGCTCATCTTATCCTGGTCACGGTTACCGCATTTCGGGCATTCCCAGACAAGCTTGCCGCTTCCCTCTTCTTCCACAATTTTAATTTCACCGTCATAACCGCATTCCATGCAGAAATCACTTTTTGTATTCAGCTCTGCATACATGATATTGTCATAAATATATTTCATAACAGACAGCACGGCTTCAATATTGTTCTGCATGTTCGGAACTTCCACATAACTGATGGCTCCTCCCGGTGACAGTGACTGGAACTGTGCTTCAAATTTCAGTTTATCAAATGCATTGATTTCTTCCGTAACATGGACATGATAACTGTTCGTAATATAATTGCGGTCCGTCACCCCTTTAATCAGTCCGAAACGCTTCTGCAGGCATTTTGCAAACTTGTAGGTCGTGGACTCCAGCGGTGTTCCGTAAATACTGAAATCAATATTTTCCTTTGCCTTCCACTTTGCACATGCATCGTTTAACTTCTTCATTACCTCAAGGGCAAACGGTGTACCCTTGTCCGGGTCCGTATGTGACTGTCCCGTCATGTACCTGGTACACTCACAAAGCCCTGCATACCCAAGGGAAATGGTGGAATATCCTCCAAATAATAATTTGTCTATCGGCTCTCCCTTTTCCAGGCGTCCCAGCGCACCGTTCTGCCATAAAATCGGCGCCACATCGGACGGCGTACCCAAAAGCCTCTTATGCCGGCACATCAGGGCACGGTAACAAAGCTCCAGACGCTCATCCATTATCTCCCAGAATTTGTCCATATCCCCCTCTGAAGAACATGCCGCATCCACAAGGTTAATCGTTACAACACCCTGGTTGAATCTGCCGTAATATTTCGGTTTATTCGTTTCCGGGTCCACATACGGCGTCAGGAAACTCCGGCATCCCATACAGGTATAACAGTGTCCCTCACCATTTTTATCCTTCTTTAATTCGAGCATTTTTTTCTCGGAAATATAATCCGGAACCAGACGCTTTGCCGAACACTTTGCTGCAAGCTTCGTCAGCTCCCAGTACTTGGAATCCTCATGGATATTATCTTCCTCCAGTACATAAATCAGCTTCGGAAAAGCCGGTGTGATATACACGCCCTGTTCATTTTTTACACCCAGAATTCTCTGGTTTAACATTTCCTCTATAATTGTAGCAAGGTCATCCCTTGTCTGTCCCGCCGGCACCTCATCAAGATACATAAAGACCGTAACAAACGGAGCCTGTCCGTTCGTAGTCATAAGTGTAATCACCTGGTACTGAATCATCTGCACGCCGCTGCTGATCTCTTTCCTTACGCGCATCTCTGCCACTTCATTAATTTTTTCCTCATCCAGGTCCAGTCCGATTTTTTCGAATTCTTTTCTCACCTGCCTGCGGAACTTCATCCGGCTGACCTGCACAAACGGGGCAAGATGGGACAGGGAGATACTCTGTCCGCCGTACTGGGAACTTGCAATCTGTGCAATCGCCTGCGTGGCAATATTGCATGCCGTGGAAAAACTTTTCGGGGAATCTATCATTGTTTCGCTGATAACCGTTCCGTTCTGCAGCATATCCTCTAAATTCACCAGACAGCAGTTATGCATATGCTGCGCAAAATAGTCCGCATCATGAAAATGGATCAGTCCTTTTTCATGCGCTTCCACAATATCATCCGGAAGCAGGAAACGCTTGGTAATATCCTTGCTGACCTCTCCCGCCATATAATCGCGCTGTACACTGTTGACCGTCGGGTTCTTGTTGGAATTTTCCTGCTTTACCTCTTCATTATTGCACTCCAGCAGACTTAAAATCTGTTCATCGGTCGAATTTGATTTACGCACCAGCGCACGTTTATAACGGTAGGTAATATAATTGCGGGCAACAGTGAAGGCATGCTGGTTCATCAGCTGGTTTTCCACCATATCCTGTATTTCCTCCACACTTGGTGAATGCTTCATATACTCACATGCATTTTCCACATTTGCCACAATTTCCTTAATCTGTTTTTCCGTCAGCTTTTCATAGTCGATAACGGATGCATTTGCCTTTCTTACTGCTGCAGTAATCTTTTCTGCATCAAACAACATTTCGCTTCCGCTCCGCTTAATAATCTTCATTATATCCCCCTCGTTTTTATGTATATATTTTCTGCCGCATATTTTTGCATGTCATACGGCAAATTCTGGCTAGATATAAGGATACACTATATCTTGTAGCTTTGTCAACATGCAACTTCTATATTGTGTGGTGTGTTTACGTCAAAAAAAATGCAGACCATGCCGGGAACCTTGGTTTTCCATGGTTTTTTGTTCCAGACAGCCTGGAAAAACAGGAAAAAATTACCATAAAAAGTTTAACTTTTACACAGGAAAATCTGGAATTTCTCCGGTTGACAATATAAATTCCATATGAGATGATATTATAACTATTCCACTAATAATAAATATAAGAAAGGGATGATACTATGTTAAAGACGATTGGAGCCCATATAAAGGAATACACAAAGGCTTCCATTGCCACTCCGGTTTTTATGATACTGGAAGTAATAATGGAAACAATTATTCCCCTTCTGATGGCATCAATTGTAAATGACGGCGTGGAAAAAGGCGATACCCGCCATATTTATGTAACAGGTGCATGGATGATTCTTGCAGCGCTTTTTTCCCTGTTCTGCGGATGCATGGGTGCAAAATACGGTGCAAAGGCGTCCATGGGACTTGGCAAAAACCTGCGCGGGGCAATGTTTGCGCAGATTCAGACCTACTCCTTTGCAAACATTGACAAATTCAGTACCGCCGGACTGGTTACGCGTCTGACAACCGATGTCACAAATATCCAGAACGCATACCAGATGATTCTGCGTATGGCAATGCGTGCACCGTCCACCATTATCTGTGCAATGGTCATGTCCTTTTTTGTAAGCCCCAAGCTTGCCAGCATTTACCTTGCAGCGGTCATTTTTTTAGGAACCGCGCTCGTGGTAATTGCAACCTTTGCCATGCGCTATTTTGGCAGGGCATTTGAAAAATATGACGAGTTAAATGAAAGCGTACAGGAAAATGTATCCGCCATCCGGGTGGTAAAGGCTTACGTTCGTGAAGAACATGAAAAAAACCGGTTCCGCAGCGCAAGCAAAAACATCTATAATGTATTTACAAAAGCAGAAAGTCTTGTGGTTTTAAACGCACCGCTGATGACGTTTACCGTATATGCATGTATCCTTCTGGTAAGCTGGTTCGGTGCGCATATGGTCGTAAGCAGCACACTGGAAATCGGTGACCTGATGCTTCTGCTTACCTACTGCATGAATATTCTTATGAACCTTATGATACTCTCCATGATTTTTGTCATGATTTCCATGTCTGTGGCAAGTGCGAAACGAATCTGCGAGGTATTAAATGAAGAAAGCACCTTACATAACCCCGCACAGCCGATTTACGATGTACCGGACGGAAGCATCTGTTTTGACCATGTAAGCTTCCGCTACTCCAAAAGCTCTAAAAAGCCGGTTCTGGACGACATCAGCCTGTCCATAAAATCCGGTGAAACCATCGGCATTATCGGCGGAACCGGAAGCTCCAAAACTTCACTTGTCAGTCTGGTCAGCCGACTGTATGATGTAGACAGCGGTCTGGTAACCGTAGGCGGGCATGATGTCAGGGAATATGATATGGACAGCCTGCGAAACCAGGTTGCGGTAGTGCTCCAGCAGAATGTGCTGTTTTCCGGAACCATCCTTGACAACCTGCGGTGGGGTGATGCCGGTGCATCCGAAGAAGAATGTAAACACGCGTGTGAGCTTGCATGTGCAGATGAATTTATAAGCGCATTTCCGGACGGATACCAGACTCATATTGAACAGGGCGGAACCAATGTTTCCGGCGGTCAGAAACAGCGTCTCTGCATTGCACGCGCTCTTTTGAAAAAGCCAAAAATACTGATTTTGGATGACAGCACAAGTGCCGTGGACACAGCGACAGATGCCAGAATCCGCCGTGCTTTCCGTGAAGAAATACCAGGTACCACCAAGCTGATCATCGCCCAGCGTATTTCCTCTGTCTGTGATGCTGACCGCATCATTGTTATGGAAGACGGAAAAGTAAGCGGTTTTGATACCCATGAAAATCTTTTAAAAAATAATGAAATCTACCGTGATGTCTATGAATCGCAGACCCAGGGCGGCGGTGATTTTGATGAAGGAGGTGTTTCCTGATGCCGGGACCAAGAAGGCCTCAGGGGCCAAGACCCAAAATAAAAAATCCGGGCAGACTGCTTGCCCGTCTGATGCGGTTTATATTTAAAAAATATGCACTGCAGCTTACCATCGTAATCATCTGTATCTTTGTAAGCGTGCTTGCAAGCGTGCAGGGGACAATGTTTATCCAGACACTGATTGACGACTATATTCTTCCCATGGTAAAACAACCGGTTGCTGACTATGGCCCGCTGCTTTCCGCCATTGCAGGGGTTGCATGCTTTTACGGCATCGGCGTAATCAGCACCTTCGCCTACCAGAAGATTATGATTTACGTCACCCAGGGAACCATCCGCGCCATGCGCGACGAGCTGTTTGCACATATGCAGGAGCTTCCGGTAAGCTATTTCGACACCCATTCCCACGGGGATATCATGTCGGTTTATACCAACGACATGGATACTCTGCGCCAGTTAATCAGCCAGAGTATCCCGCAGCTGTTACAAAGTGCCGTAAATATAGCAAGTGTATTCGTCTGCATGGTCAAACTGAATATACCCCTGACAGGACTTACCCTTTTTATGGTATTTGTTACCCTGCTTGTCACAAAATATTTTACGGGTTCCTCCGGCCGTTACTTCCTTGCCCAGCAGAAAGACCTTGGAAAGGTAAACGGCTTTATTGAGGAAATGTTAAACGGTCAGAAGGTGGTAAAGGTTTTCACCCATGAGAAAGAAAATATGGAAGCCTTTGACGAAATAAACGAACAGCTGTTTCACAGCGCCAATAATGCCAATTTCTACAGCGGATGCCTTGGACCGGTAAATGCCCAGATTGGAAATCTAAGCTATGTACTCTGCGCCATGACAGGCGGAATTATGGCGCTTGCCGGATCTTTTGGACTGACACTCGGCAGACTGGCAAGCTTCCTTAATTTTAACAAGAGCTTTAACATGCCGATTTCCCAGGTCAGCCAGCAGTTCAACAGCATTGTCATGGCACTTGCCGGATGTGAACGTATTTTTTCCCTTCTGGATGCCGAACCTGAGAAGGACAACGGCTATGTAAACCTGGTAAATGCGAAAGAGGAAAACGGCGTTCTCACAGAAAGCGATACTCGTACCGGAACATGGGCATGGAAGCACACACACCAGGCAGACGGCTCCGTGGATTATGTAAAGCTCACGGGGGATGTGGTTTTTGATGATGTGGATTTTGGATATGTACCGGAAAAAATTGTCCTGCACAATGTGGATTTATACGCCACTCCGGGACAGAAAATTGCATTTGTCGGTTCTACCGGCGCAGGAAAAACAACCATTACCAACCTGATTAACCGTTTTTATGATATCCAGGACGGAAAAATCCGTTATGACGGCATCAATATCAACAAAATTAAAAAAGCTGATTTACGCCATTCCCTTGGAATTGTACTGCAGGATACTCACTTGTTTACTGCCTCTGTCATGGAAAATATCCGCTATGGCAAGCTGGACGCAACAGATGAAGAAGTGTATGCTGCCGCAAAGCTTGCAAATGCTGATACCTTTATCCAGCAGCTTCCGGATGGCTATGACACAGTTCTTTCCGGGGACGGGGCTAATTTAAGCCAGGGACAAAGGCAGCTTCTTGCCATCGCAAGGGCCGCTATCGCAGACCCTCCGGTACTGATTCTTGATGAAGCAACCAGTTCCATTGATACCCGTACCGAACGCATTGTGCAGGACGGCATGGATAAATTAATGGCAGGCCGTACGACCTTTGTCATCGCCCACCGGCTGTCAACTGTCAAAAACAGCGACTGCATTATTGTACTTGAACAGGGACGCGTCATCGAACGCGGAAACCATGAGCAGCTGATTGCAAAAAAAGGAAAATATTACCAGCTCTATACCGGAAATACAATTGAAGCATAATACAAAACAGCCCTGCATACCAAATGATATGGCAGGGCTGTTCCTTTCCCGGCTTTACGAATCCGCTCTCTCCTCCTGCGGATTTCTGCAGCAGGCTTTCTGCAGTTCTTTCCGCCCGCAGGCACCGGTTTTTTCATAAATATGTGTCAGATGCTTTTTTACAGTGGTTTCCGAGATGAATAGTTCCTCTGCTATCCTCTGGTTGGAATACCCGTTCGCCGCCAGAAGTCCGATTTCCGTCTCCCTTCTGGTAAGCATCTTTTCCTTTGCAAATGCCAGGTAAATTTCCCGGTCAAAGACAGGCTGCGCCATTTCCTTAGGCTTATCCGGTTCTTCCTCCTTATTTACACCTCTTTTGTACACCTGTATGAATACAGCGGAACCAACCACCGTCATTCCCAGCGTACACAGGTTTACAACAGCACGCACCAGAATTTCCTGAATTGCCAGCCACTCCATAACCAGTGTAAAAAGAAGCAGAAAAATATAGAGCAGAACCAGAAATATAATCCTACACTTTTTCATTCATCTCCTCCACGGCTGCAGAATCTTCCCCTTTTTTACTAACAATGTTCCTTTCTGTTTCTTCCTCCACAGTAAGGGCAAATTCCTCTTCTTCCACATTCATTGCATCTGTAATATGGTTCTGTACATATGCACTGAGCGGAATTAAAAGGGATTCAATAATGATTCCATAAAGAACCGCAAGAATAGCAACCGCAAGGTTTGGACCAATCGCTGACGGTTCATCCAGTCCGCGTAAAATAAGCACGATACTGATCATTGCTGCAAATCCCGCACCACAGAGTACCAGCCTCTGCAGCAGTCTCACTGCCTCCAGTGTTTTTTTCATCTGCATAAGGGAGCTCTGTTTCTTTCCCATCTGAAACGCCATAAGAAAATCATTCCCCATTCCTGAGGCAACCAGAACAGGCACTGTAAAAAGCAGAAGTATCGCCAGACTTGGCAGATCAATAAAGTTGCTGACAGTGCTTAATATTTCAGTCCCTCCGCTGAATAATACTATCACGCAGTACGTCAGCAAAATCATGCACCCTTCAAATAAAATGACAAATCCTGATGTTTTTCTTTTCATAACTTATTACCTCTCTTTCCTAAAAATCCATTCCACCTGGCCAGTCGCAGGAGAATTTTAAACAGTCCGGCAGCAATCATTCTTTTCCCTGATTCTTTCAAAAAAACCGCCTCCTTTATGTTACATAAAAAATGTAACACGGAGACGGTTCTTTCGTCTATACTACCTTTGAAAATGAGGGGAGTATTGTAGTACCCCTTCAGGGGTACTACCTACTATACTTCAGCAAGCGCCTGTTCCAGGTCTGCAATTAAATCCTCCTTATCCTCCAGTCCGCATGAAATCCTCACAAGCCCTGCCGGGATTCCCGCTGCCAGAAGCTGTTCGTCATTCATCTGGCGGTGCGTGGAGGTAGCCGGGTTCAGACAGCAGGTTCTGGCATCCGCCACATGGGTTTCAATGGCGGCAAGCTTCAGATGCTTCATAAATGTTTCTGCAGCTGGACGTCCGCCTTCCAACTCAAAGGAAACAACCCCACAGCCGCCGTTCGGCAGGTATTTTTTTGCAATATCATAATATTTGTCCCCCGGCAGTCCCGGATAATTTACCGAAGCTACTTTAGGATGTCCTGCCAGAAATTCTGCAACCGCCTGTCCGTTTTCCACATGACGAGGCATACGCACATGCAAAGACTCCAGTCCGAGATTTAAAATAAATGCATTCTGCGGTGACTGGATACAGCCTAAGTCCCTCATAAGCTGTGAGGTTGCCTTTGTAATAAACGCACCCTCTTTCCCGAATTTCTCCGCATAGGTAATGCCATGGTAGGATTCATCCGGCGTACAGAGTCCCGGATATTTGTCCGCGTGCGCCATCCAGTCAAAATTGCCGGAATCCACAATAGCGCCGCCGACTGCTGCCCCGTGACCATCCATATATTTAGTGGTGGAATGGGTAACAATATCCGCTCCCCACTCAATCGGCCGGCAGTTCACCGGTGTCGGGAACGTATTGTCCACAATAAACGGTACGCCGTGCCCGTGGGCTGCCTTTGCAAATTTTTCAATATCAAGTACCGTAAGCGCAGGATTAGCAATGGTTTCTCCGAACACTGCCCTGGTGTTCTCTTTAAATGCCGCGTTTAATTCTTCCACGGAACAGTCAGGCGATACAAATGTCACATCAATTCCCATTTTTTTCATGGTAACGGAAATCAGGTTAAAGGTTCCTCCGTATATGGAGGAAGAAGACACGATATGGCTTCCCGCCTCACAGATATTAAACAGGGCAAAAAAGTTTGCCGCCTGCCCGGAGGAAGTCAGCATTGCCGCCGTACCGCCCTCCAGCTGTGCAATCTTTGCTGCCACGGAATCATTTGTCGGGTTCTGAAGTCTCGTGTAAAAATACCCGCTTGCCTCCAGGTCGAACAGCTTTCCCATATCTTCGCTGGTGTCATACTTAAAAGTGGTGGACTGTATAATCGGAATCTGTCTTGGTTCCCCGTTTTTCGGCGTATATCCCGCCTGAACACATTTTGTATTAATTTTGTAGTTATTCATTTTCAATCTTTCTCCTTTCGGTACCTGAATCTGGTAATAGATATGTTTTATGCTACAGCCGGCTGTCGCTGCGCAGTACATCAATAAACTTCCCGACCTCCGCCCAGGCTTTTTTGGATTCGGGGATATTTAAATATGCCATCTGAAACACATGGAACATTCCCTCATATACGGACAGCCGTACTTTTACGCCCTGCTGCCTTGCCTTCGCCGCTGTCATCGTGGAATCGCTTAAAAGCATTTCCAGGGAACCGACCTGAATCAGCATCGGCGGAAAATTCCTGAAATCCCCAAACAGCGGGGAAATATAGCTGTCCATTTTATCGTGGTTTCCCGCATAATCATTGAGATAGATCATGCTTTCACGCGTATTTCCAAAAAGAGGGTCTTTCTCAAAATTCGTTTCGTAGGACTCCCCGCCTGCCGTCTGGTCTGTCCACGGGGACATCGCAACAAGCCCGCGCGGCAGTGGCATGCCGTGGTCGCGTAAATACATACAAAGTGCCATTGCAAGACCGCCGCCTGCCGAATCCCCTGCCACAATAATCTGCTCCCCGTAATAGCCCTGGTCCAGTATCCACTGGTAGGAGGCCAGCGCATCAACAAGAGCCGCAGGATACGGATTTTCCGGCGCCACACGGTAATCCGGCGTCAGCACACTGCAGCCGCGGCTCACCTCGTTATAAAGTCCTGCAAACACATAATAGGCATTGCGCACCGGACTGATATAGCCGCCGCCGTGAAGCTGTAAAATCATGTAGTCAGGATTTGGATTTTCCTTCAGGGAAAGCAGCTTCATGGAAAAATTCTCCATATCAATATCTGTCATGTTAAAACAGTCCGGAACAATCCATGCAGGCTCCTTCAGCCGCTTTCTGAGCTCTCCGGTCTTAATCTTTTTTCCAATCGCAAGGTCATTCGTCAGATGCGAAATTAAATCCGCAATGACACGCCCCTGGATACTTGTCTCTTTTTCCATCATATATGAAATCTCCGTTTCAGCTCCGTCCTTGCCCTTCTGTCACCGAGAATCAGCGTCCCAAGAAACAAAAAAACCGATGCTGCCAGAGCAGTCCATGCCAGATACGGAAACTGGATAACCCCTGTTTCTGAAAGTACTACCGGCACCAGACTCAGTATGATCAAAAGAATCTGCGGCATTAGATAACTCTGCCAGCCGTTTCGGTTGGCGAGCGTCAGGACAAAAAGCGCCACATCAAGAACAAGAATTCCACCCGGAAGCACATAATCCAGCGACCATTTTTTGTATCCGGTAAGATAATCGATTCCAAGCATTAAAAAAATTGCCAGTACCACAAAACTTAACGCCTGGAACAGGTATCCGTTTTTTCCAATCAGGGTCATCCTCAGTACCACATTGACATAAACAAGCACCAGTCCTGTAATGAACGCCCACTGTACCCTTGTATGGATATTATAATTAATAAAAAGCAGCAGGCATTCCACGAGGATGGACAGAAATAAAACCAGATTCTCCACAAAACGGAATTTTCTCGTCACCTCTATTGCATTCGGATACCTGTTTTCCACTTTTTCCCCATCGGATTCTGACACATGCTGGCACAGAGGACAGCGGTCCGTGTCATCCAGAATAATAATATTACATTTCTGACATCTATTCATAATATACCCCGTTCGTCTCGACTTTGATTTCCACACCGTCATTTGCAATCTTTCTGAAAAAGGCACGCTGCACATGCGCCTCCGAAAAAACGGAACTAAAGGTAAACACCAGTGTGTTTTCATACGAGCAGATGGTTCCTTTCAGGTTCTGTCCCTTTGACATGGCAATAAACGCATGAAACCCTTCCACATATGGCTTATAACTCTCGTCAATTTTAATATTTCCGATATTGGTAACCGTAGTTGTATTTGCCACCGCCGATTTTTCGTAAATAACACGCATTGCTATATTTTTGAGAAACAACGGAACCGGACGCATCAGTTTGTTCATCTGGTTGGATACACTGTAGGAAAAAAGTTCCTCCAGATGCTCTTTATTAATCTGGGAATTCAGGCTGTCCTGTATACTTTTTACAACCTCATCAAAGGAGCAGTTTTCTTTTTCCGGATGAAATTCCGCCGACACCATGACAAAAAAATTCTTTGTCGTATCCGAATCAAAATACGGCCGCAGATTCACCGGCACTGCCACACGGATGGGACGTTCGGGCGGCATCCCGTGCAAAAGCTCCGTATAAATGCTCCATACGAATACCGACACGAGATATTCATTTAAAGAGGCATTGTACCGGTGGGCCACCTCTTTTAAGGCTGTAATCGGCATATATGCATGCATCACACCAAATTCCCCTGCCGGAAGCCTGTCCCCTTTCAGCAGATATGCCCTTTCTTTATTAAATCCGCTCGGCATGCTCTTTCTGTAATTTCTGACAAAACTGTCCTCCGTGCTTAAAGAAGTATCCACACTCAGGGCGTCCCTTGCCTGAAGCTGCGGATGTAAAAGCCTAAGATACTGGTAGGTCAGCTCACGCAGAAAATTAATCCCCCCCATACCGTCTGTCAGTACATGAAATACCTCCAGGTTAATCCGGCATTTATAATACGTAACCCGAAACAGATAGCTGTGGTTACGGTTTGCCTGGATATAACGGCACGGAAACATGCTCTCCTCCGTCACCCGCGGCGCTTTTTTCCCATTTTCCTCAAAATAATACCAGAAAACCCCGGTCCGCATCCGCACGTTAAAACCGTCAAATTTCGGAAGCACCATATCAAGCGCCTGCTGCAATAATTCTCTTTTAATTTCTTCTTTTAAAATCACACTGATCCGGTAAACATTCGTCCGGCTTTCCCCTGCGATGGACGGAAAAAGATTTGCAGTATTATCCAGTTTGTCCCAGCGGATATCACGGTGCCTTTTCTTTTCTTTTTTCGGTTTTTGCTGTTTGTTTTTTTCCATTTATGATTTCTCCAGAAACTTACTAAAAAAGGCTTACTCCTGCAAAGCTGACCACCATCATAATGACACCTGCAAGCAGTACCCCCAGCATACACGCCGCGACTGCGGATTTAAAGTCCATGTCCAGAATACTTGCTGCCAGTGTCCCCGTCCATGCACCGGTTCCGGGAATCGGAATCCCGACAAATAAAAGCAGGGCAAGAAACAGTCCCCTTCCTGCTTTCTCCTGCAGTTTTTTCCCGCCTTTTTCCCCTTTTTCCAGACACCACGAAAAAAAACCTCCAATCACCGGTTTATCTTTTCCCCACACAAGCACCTTGCGGGCAAACAGATAAATGACCGGAACCGGAAGCATATTTCCGATAATACATATAATATAGGACGGCACAATGGGCAGATGGCGAAGCTGCGACCATGGAATCGCCCCTCTCAGTTCCACCAGGGGCACCATGGAAATGAAAAATACAAGCAGATAATCCTTTAACATATTACTTCTCCTGTTCCATAAGATATGTTTTTAAAAAATTCACAAGCTTTTGCATCTGTTCGTCTGTTCCGATGGTAATCCGCAGATAATCTGCAATCCGCTCCGGTTTTCCGAAACGGCGCACAAAAATCTTTTCATCCCTCAGTGCCTGAAACAGCTGCAGTCCTGACACCTTTGGATGCCTTGCAAAAATAAAGTTGGACTGGGAATCTGCAAACAAAAATCCCAGCGCCAGGAGCTGTTCTTTCGTCCATTCCCGCGTCTGTATAATTTTTTGTATTGTATTTTCAAAATATTCTTTATCCTTAACTGCTGCAACGCCAAGTGCAATGGTAACCTGATCCATGGTGTAGGAATTAAAGGAATATTTTACATCATTTAAATACTTAATCACTTCTGGATTACTGATGGCATAGCCAATCCTGGAACCTGCCATGCTCCTGGATTTGGAAAATGTCTGGACAACAATGACATTGTCATATTTATCAATGAGCGGCAGGGCACTTACCCCGCCAAAATCAATATATGCCTCGTCGACCACCACAATGACACCTGGATTTGCCTGAATGATTTCTTCTATCTGTGAAAGCTCCATCAGCCTGCCGGTCGGTGCGTTTGGATTTGGAAAAATAATTCCGCCGTTTTCTTTTTTATAATCCCCCGGAATCATAAAAAAATCATCATCCAGCGGAATCTGCTCATACGGAATCCTTAACATTTCGGCCCACACATCATAAAACGAGTATGTGATATCCGGAAAGAGAACCGGTTTTTTTGAATTAAAAAATGTCAGAAAAATCATGGCGAGCACATCATCCGAACCCACCCCGGTAAACACCTGGCTTCTGTCCACATGGTAAAAATCTGCAAGAGCGCCTGTTAAATCCGCAACCAGCTGATCCGGATATAATCTGAGACTGTCCGCGTCAAACGCCTGCAGCACTTCTGCCACGCCCGGCGCAGGCGGATACGGATTCTCATTGGTATTCAGTTTTATGATATTTTTTTCTTTCGGCTGCTCCCCCGGAACGTAGGGCACAACCTTTCGTACATTTTCTTCCCAGTCTTTCAATCTTCTGCTGCTCCTCATAATCTGTTTTTAAACTACTTTACCGCATTCTTCCATAATTGTAAAGTTCAGTTTCCGATTCCAAGCGCCTTTTTTGCAAGTTCATCCGCCATATCGTTATATTTATCACCCGTATGGCCCGCAACCTTTACAAACGAAATATCCACCAGTTCCTTTGCCTGGTTGTAAAAATCGCGGTATGCCTGCGTGCCCTGCAGGTTTGCTTTCCATGCGCCATTGCACCACTTGGCAATTCCTTCATAGTCGTGGTAAATAACCAGCCTCTTTGCGCCGTGGTCGATGGCATACTGCATGGCAGCCTCTGCTCCCTTTATCTCTCCTGCCACATTACGCATCTTTGCAAGCTCTTTGTCCTCCACCTTCTGAAAAAAGGTAAATTCTTTTCCATCCTCTAAAACCACCATTCCGTAGGAAAATTCCCCTTCAAAGTAACTTCCGTCCACATAAATTTTCAGACAGTCCTCTCCCTCTTCCCCTGACGCCTCATGCCTGTCCTGGTCCAGGTATCTTTCTGCTTCTTCTTTTGTGGGAAAGCTTTTATATTCCGCACCGGAAAAACCGCTTACCTGTGCCCTGCATTCGTCCCATGTTTCAAACAGTCCTGTTTTTTTTCCTTTTCGGACTGCGTAGTATTTCTTTTTTGCCATTACTTCACCCTGTACTTGACACAACCTACGATAAGCCTGCCTGCACCCTGGAAAGGGTACAGACAGGCTCCGCCGTATCATCCTTTTTCTTTTCTTTTACAATCTTTCAGTCTTTGTTTACTTCGTCAATAAATCTCTGGAACGCTGCCCTTCCTTCCTCCGTACACTTGTATACGCCAGCATCCATCAGAACTTCCTTAAAGACAATTCCAATCTCATTTCTGATAATATCCATGACATTTTCTTCTGTGATACTGTCATATTTTGAAACAAACCCTTCGGCCCATTCTGCATGGCTTTTTAAGGTATCCGTACTTCTTAAATCCTTTCCGGTTACCAGTGCATCGGAAAGCTCCGCCATCTCATCCTTAAGCCTTGCCGGAAGAACCGCAAGTCCCATAACCTCAATCAGTCCGATATTTTCTTTTTTGATATGGTGAAGGTTTGCATGCGGGTGGTAAACGCCAAGCGGGTGCTCCTCTGTGGTAATGTTGTTGCGCAGCACCAGATCCAGTTCAAAATCATCCCCGCGTCTTCTCGCAATCGGTGTAATGGTATTATGCGGCTCGCCATCCGTTTCAGCAAAGACAAAAGCAGCTTCATCCGTATAACCTCTCCATGCCAGAAGAATTTTATCGGCAAGGTCAATCAGTCTTTCTTTATCCGGTCCGCTGATACGGATGACAGACATCGGCCATTTTACGATTCCTGCTTTCACATCAGCAAAACCTTCAAAACTGATTTCTTTTTCAATTTCCGCCTTTGCCATCGCAAAGGTATAATGTCCGCCCTGGAAATGGTCGTGTGTTAAAATGGAACCTCCGACAATTGGCAGGTCGGCATTGGAACCGACAAAATAATGAGGAAACTGTGCCACAAAATCAAACAGCTTCGCAAAGGCAGCACGGTCTATTTTCATCGGGGTGTGCTCTGCATTAAACACGATACAGTGCTCATTATAGTACACATACGGAGAATACTGGAAAAACCAGTCGCTGCCGTTTATTGTTAATGGAATAATACGGTGGTTCTGTCTTGCCGGATGGTTCACACGTCCGGCATATCCCTCGTTGGTGCTGCAAAGCTGGCACTTTGGATAGGAGCTCTGCTTTGCATTTTTTGCAGCAGCAATTGCTTTCGGGTCTTTCTCCGGCTTGGAAAGGTTAATTGTCACGTCAAGCGTACCAAACTCTGTATCAGCGGTCCATTTCTGGTCTTTTTTTATCCGGTCCCTGCGGATATAATTGCTGTCGCAGCTCAATTTATAGAAGTAATCCGTTGCCGCCTGTGCAGAATCGTTTTCATACAGGTCTTTAAATTTTGCACGGATTTCACTCGGCCGCGCTACAAGGCATCCCATGATTTTTGTGTCAAACAAATCCCTGTAGACAATACTGTTTTCCTTCATAATGCCCTGTTCGTATGCATAATCCATCATTTCGGAAAGAATGTCCTCAAGCGAAGGAGCAAAGCACATTTCAGATTCGCTTCGCGAAGTGCTTTGCGTAGGCAATACCCCCTTCGGGGGCATTACATTCTGTTCAGCAAACAAAACGTCTTCAATCTCGTCCACTTCAAATAATTCCAGCAGACGGTTTATGGTATATGTTTCGTCCGCAGGCGTAATTAATCCGGTTTCCAGTCCGTAGGCAGTCAGAGCCAAAATATTTTCCTGAATCATGAATTTTCCTCCTTACATTTTCGGGTATTACAATAATCTAATAGGTCCGTCACCGATTTCCACTACATAAAAATCTGCTGCGTATCCGATTTCTTTTTTATAGGCTTCCCCTACTTCTTTAATAAAGGTATCCACAGCATCATTCTTTACGATACTTACGGTACATCCTCCAAATCCGGCGCCGGTCATACGGGAACCGATTACCCCGTCAATTTCCCATGCCTTTTCTACAAGTGTATCCAGCTCTTTGCCTGTTACCTCATAATCATCACGGAGGGAAACATGGGATTCATTCATCAGTTTTCCAAAAAGTGCAACATCGTTATTTTTAAGGGCATTTACCGCCTGGATGGTGCGCTGGTTTTCATATACGGCATGTTTTGCCCTCTTTTTTCGTACTTCATCTTTAATTGCATCCTTGTGGGCTTCAAACTGCTCCCCGGTCAGCTCTCCAAGGGCATTGATTTTTATTACATTCTGCAGCTCTGCCAGTGCAGTTTCACACTCGCTTCTTCTTTCGTTATATTTGGAATCCCCAAGACCACGCTTTTTATTGCTGCAGGAAATCACGATTTTGGCATCCTTTAACTCAATTGGCGCATAGGTATAGTCAAGGGTTGCTGTATCAAGGTAAATTGCATGTCCTTCTTTCCCCATTGCAATTGCAAACTGGTCCATAATTCCGCAGTTGACACCGTTGAAATTACGCTCGGAGAACTGTCCGATTAATGCCAGGTCCTGGTTGGTCACATCAAATCCGAACAAATCCTTTAAGATATATCCGGTCAGCACTTCAACAGACGCGGATGAAGACAGTCCGGAACCGTTTGGGATATTCCCAAACAGGAGTAAATCAATTCCGCAGTCCATTTTCATTCCTTTTTCTGCAAACGCCCACATTACCCCCTTCGGGTAGTTCGTCCATCCTGCTTCTTTTTCCGGTTTCAGTTCCTCAATGGAAGATTCAATCACACCCAGTTTTTCAAAATTCATGGAATAAAACCGGAGCTTTTTATCTGTTCTTTTTCTGACGGCGCCGTAGGTACCAATTGTCAGTGCGCACGGAAACACATGTCCCCCGTTGTAATCGGTATGCTCACCAATCATATTTACCCGCCCCGGTGCAAAATATACTCCGGTTTCACCGCCATCCCCAAATACCTCTTTGAATTTTGCCAATACATCATTTTCAATCATTTCGCTTCTCCTTTACCCTCATTTATCATCCTGCTGCAAAAGTCTTTACAGCTTTTGTTATGAGTATTATAACGCAACAGAAACGGTTTGCAAGATACTTTCTTCGGATTGCAACATTCCATTGGAAATATACAACAAAAGTGCATGTATGATATGTGTTACTTTTTTAATAATCCGGAATCATTGGATATTATGTGAAACGGAGCCGGTGGATTCTGGTTCCACAAACGCCCAATCCGAAACCCACAGCTTTGCAACCGTTTTGCAGGATTACTGCAGTTCAGCCAGTCCCTTTTAAAATCCCTGTCTGTTTTACTTTTTGTAAGTTCTTTGATTGTTTTAATATCGCATGAACGTATTAATTCATCCTCTATATTTTTTACCTGGGGAATACAGCAGACTTTTGTGACGCGTGGACAAGAATCCAGTTTTTTGATATTGTCCAGCAAAATATCAGATTTGGGAATATCTGTATCAAATACAAGAACCACAAGTGTGTTCTCTGAAATGTTCATCAGACGCAGATCCGTAATTTTTTCTTCAACTGCATTAAATACCTGCGTCTTGCCTGCATAAATCACCTGAAACTCTGTTTTCAGCACATCAATCAGCCTTTTTTCATCTTCCCCTTCAACCAAATATAAATACCTCTGGTTTTTTCTCATTTGTCCCCCTGCTCTGTTATTTCAGCCAGACGATAAATATCCTCTGTATCCGGCAGTGATGAAAACAAATCGTTTTCATATGCATTTCTCAAAGAATCTGTATTTCTTTTCAGAAAATCCGATGCATATACACATGAAATCACAGCATTTGTTTCTGTAATTTCTTTACACATAAATGTAAATGAATGTTTTGGCAGGGGCAGATCCAGAATATCTGTATTATGCGTTGTAAAAAACAACTGTCCGTCTGTCGGAAGACGCTGTATCATCACAGTAAGCATTGTTTTTTCCACTTCTGAATGAACATAGGAAAATTTCTCATCACAGTAATAAAATTTATATTCCCCTGTAAAAATGCCCGCAAGCATTTCCGCAATCGCAAGTCCGTTTTTTGTACCGCTGGATAAATGGGATATATTTGACAGGTTTCCTTTCTGCAAAACAATATCCTGGTCAAACATCCGGATTACCAGTGAATTTTTCACTTCTTTCAGACGTTCCACCTTACGAATACCCGGATCCAGCAGCTTTAAGGTCTGTTCCAGTACTTTAAGATACAGATCATTATTATATGCAAGTGAAAAATCCGCCATATCATCCGGATAAACAAACTGCCAGCTTAATCCTTTTATTTTCTCCAGCTCCTCTGTATACAGCTCTTCAGGCTCCTCCCAGTCAGTCTCCAGCCTTCTGGCACAAGTTTCATAGCTGTCTTTTGCCTGTATTTTTGTTCTGGAAATCTGTACATGTATATCTTCAGGCTCATAATCTTTCCCATATACTGCATCAAAACAGGTCTTAACCCGGTACAGCATTTTACCAAATAACACCAGGTCCACAGAAAAAGAAGCCGGCTTATCCGTCTCACAGATGTCCTGAACAATGTCCTCAAATCTTTTGTCATCCATAAAATTAAAAATATCCTGCAGCATCTGCCCGAACGTGGTCTTCCCTGTTGCGTTTGCCCCCATAATCACATTTACTTTTTTATAGCGGAAATTAGGGTAATGTTCGAGCCATTCCACAGGAATATATGAGCCGATTATTTTTTTTGGATAGGACATATTCATATGAAAGTCTGTAAACGAAAAAAAATTATCAATTTTAACATCCATTAGTATCATATCACACATCTCCAGTATCTTAGTTCGCGTGTTGCGAACTAATCTCTCCTTTATATTCTACTACAAATATGTGATATTATCAAACAAATAATTCATTATTTTGTTATGGAATCCAGATAAAGCTACAGCTCCTCCCATTCGATACATTCCGGGCATTCCCCTGTATCGTAAAACTCCTCCATGCATGCGACCGCTGTTTCAAAAGATACAACAGCATCCGGCGTAAACTCCTTGTCACCAATCTTAAATGTCACTTCTTCGTCCGATTCGCCGCATGGCTGCAGGCAATCCCCTTCATCCTCAAAATAATTCAGATAGACATAATCTCCATAAATCATTATGACAAGACATGGATACTCTTCTTCACCGTTTAACCAGATTTCATCCGGCTGAGTTTTGCCTGCTTCCATCAGTTTTTTGATTTCTTCTTTACTGCTTAAAACAGTATCTCCTTTTTGTGTGGTTACATTCATTTTTTAATTTCTCCTTACAATATCACAAATGAACTTTCCTGTTCCTCTTTCGGAATTTGTTTTTCGTCCATGGAATCAATCATAACATAGCTGCCTTTTTGAATCATGACAAGCATTCTGTTAATCGCATCCTCCGTCCCCTGGGCTTCCATTTCCACAGAACCGTCATATTCATTTTTTACCCATCCGGTAATTTTCATATTTTCCGCTGCATATTTTGCCCGGTAACGGAACCCGACTCCCTGTACGCGTCCCGTAAACCGGAAATGTTTTCTTACAATCATACCTGCATTCCAAACTCCGTGCCGTCAAAATTAAATCTTGAAGAATGCAACATCATGCTCAAGCTCATCCGCAATCTCTTTTAAGTCCTTTGCCGTATCCGCAAGCAGGGTAATCGTTGCATTAAGCTCCTGCATTGATGAATTTGTTCCCTCGATGGACGCAGTATTTTCTTCTGCAACGGCGGACAGATTCTGGATTACACCGACAACTTTAACCCTTGCCTCGTCACATTCTTTTGTCTGCTCATAAATCTGTTTGGTTTCCATAATGGAAGCTTCAATTCCCTCACTGACATCAGCAAATTTACACTTTGTTTCTTCCAGTTTTTTCTTTTGCTCTGCAATAATCTCCCCAACCTCTTCTATAATTTCAACAGAAGCCCCGGAATCGGCAGTCAGCTGGCTGATAATTTCCCTGATTGCCTTTGCAGAATTATCAGTATTTTCAGACAGTTTAGAAATCTGCGAAGCAACAACGGCAAATCCCCGTCCGGCTTCGCCGGCCCTTGCAGCCTCAATATTTGCATTAAGCGATAACATGCTGATTTCACTGGCAATCTCTGTAATCATGTCTACAAAATCCTGAATCTTCTCAACAGATTTATTAGTTGTATGCACGGACGCGTCGATTTTTTTGAATGCCCCAAGCGTTCTGTCATTATACATGCTCAGTTCGTTCATAATCCGCCCGGATTCATTATCCGCCTCTTTCATGGACATGGAAATATCATCCAGGTCCTGCACGCCCCTGACAATATTTTCAATCATGGAACCAATTGCTGCAACCTCCGCAGTGGCGGATTCAATATCCTCCGCCTGCGTGACAGCGCCCCTGGTGATATCCCCGACTGCCTGACTGATTTCATTTGCCGCAGAACTGGTCTGTGACGCCATGGATTCCATGGAATTACTTGATTTCAGTACATTGTCCGTTCTTTTCTTAATATTGCCAACCATACTCTGCAGCTTTTCCGCCAGCCTGTACATGGAAGAAACCATTGCACCGATTTCATCCGACCTGTTCCCTGCCGCCGTGCCAAGTTTTTTTGCTCCCTCGCTGAGTTCAAGCTTCAGGTTGCCGTCAGAAATGTTCACAAGCATACCGCCGGTCCGTACAATGATGGCTGCAATTCCTTTTACCAGAAACATACAGATAACCAGCGCTACCACAAGAATGGCAAGGGAAATCCCCACAATAACGACTGTTTTATTGCGGATTGTCGTATCAACATCCTTACTCGGCTGTCCGGCAAAGACCATGCCTACCACAGAACCCCCGCTGTTCTTTACCGGCTTATAATAGGCATAATAATTTTCATCATTAATCGTGATGCTGTCTGCACTGTAATCTTCCCCGCCTTTTAAAACCTTTTCAACAACGACATCCGGAGCCTTTGTCCCAAGTATCCGTTCTCCTGACTTGTTGAATAAAGAAGTGGCCACCCTCACATCCCCGTAAAAAAGTGTGACTGCCGCCTCTTTACCTGCCGTAAAACTGTCAATGACCTCCTCGTGTTCCGCAATATTATAATCCCCTTTGTAAAGCGAATCTCCTTTCATGCAGTAATCCCCCTGGTCAACCGCATCAAAGGAAGCAGAAACCGACTGGCATAAAAGTGCAAGCCCCTCTATTACTTTTTCCTTCATCCCCTTCTGCAGGGCATTGATGGAGTAAATTGACAGAATCACATCCGCACAAATAATCGGCAAGGCACACATTAATGTCAGTTTTGCGAGAATCCCCAGTCCCTTCTTCTCTTTTGTGTTCATTCTTTCTGCAGCTCCTATCTGATTTTTCATCATATTTTCCCTATCATAACACAAAAATGGTCCGGGAAAAAGTGATTTTTCAAATTTCCTCCTTTCAGACACCTGTATATTCCTTCTGTTTACCGGTTATTAAACCACTCTTTCATTACATGCAGCACTTTTACCAGTTCTTCCTCTGTAATCACATATGGCGCCATTGCATACATGTAATTCAAAAACGGACGGCTGAATACCCCCCGCTCAAAGGCAAACTGCTGGAAGCCCAGAAGGTCTGCCGCATCCTTAACCTCCACACAGACACATCCGCCCATAATCCGTACCTCGCGAATCTGCGGATGTTCCAGTCCCTGCATTTCACGCCTTGTAATCTCCTCGATGCGGTGTATCCGTGAAAGATAGTCCCCCTCTTCAAACAGCTCAATGGATTTTAATGCCACAGCGCACGCAAGCGCATTTCCCATAAATGTAGGACCGTGCATCAGTGCCTTCCACGGCTCATCCCCGTAAAAGCCATCATATACCTTATGGCTGGCAACTGTCACTGCATGTCCGATATATCCGCCGGTCAGCGCCTTTCCAAGTACCAGGATATCCGGCTGCACAAGGTCCGCCACAAAACGGTTTCCCGTCCTTCCAAACCCGGTTGCCACTTCATCAAAGACAAGCAGAACCCCGTACTGGTCGCACAGCTGCCTCGCACGTTTTAAAAAAGAAATATCATACATCCGCATGCCGCCTGCACCCTGCAGAAGCGGCTCAACAATAAAGCAGTTTAATTCCTCGTGCCGTGCGGCAAAAACCTCTTCCAGCGCCTGAATCTGTGTTGGAATATGTATCACATCCTTCTTTTCGCCGTAAGCTTCCAGAATAAAATGATAATCCTCGTCATCCCCGACCTCCATTGCCTTAAAGGTATCTCCGTGGTAGGCATGGGTAAGTGACAGAACCTTTGTCCTTTTTAAGTCTTTTTTATTGACAAAATACTGCAAAGCCATTTTCAGCGCCACTTCCACCGCCACACTGCCTGAATCAGAAAAAAAACAGTAATCCAGGTCACCCGGAAGCCATTCCTTTAGTTTGTCCGCCAGCTTCTGTACCGGTTCATGGGTCAGTCCGCCCAGCATAACGTGTGAAAACCTATCCGCCTGGCTTTTAATCGCTTCCGTCAGAACCGGGTGTCTGTATCCGTGAATCACACTCCACCATGAGGAAACCGAATCAATCATTTTCCGGTCCTCTGTATAAAGATACACGCCCTCGGCATCAGTAATTTTATATGGTTCTTTCATTGTTTTCATCTGCTGGTATGGATACCAGATCATAACAGTCACCTTCTCTTTCTTATTCTTCATAAAGGGAAGCTAAAAGCTCCCCGTCCATGGCAAGCTCTGTGTCCTTATCCTGCACGCAGGCAAGGGTTTTCAGGCCCGTCATATATTCGCACATCAAAACGTTATCCTCTTCCATAACGTCTCCCGGATGAAAATGGTTATAAATGATGCCCCTGACCGGAATCTGGCGGCTTTTCATATATTCCACTGTCAGCACCACACTGTTTATAGTACCAAGTCCCGCATCAGCAACAAGCAGGCAGGAAAGTTTCAGCTTTTTAATCACATCCTCCAGCCAGATTTTTTCTTCATCAAAACAGACCGGGCAGAGGATACCGCCGCTGCCCTCCATTGTTACGTAGTCGTACTGGCTGCACACTTCCTGAAAGCCCTTTTCCACCACCTCCATACAGACCGGATTTCCCTCCAGCCTTGACGCCAGATGGGGCGATACCGCATGTTCATAAACATAGGGGCACATCTGCGTGACAGACTGTCCGGTTCCTGAAATATTTTTCACATGAACGGCATCCCCCGGAATCAGCAAACCGTCTGCACGGCGCTCGTTTCCGCTCATGGCCGCCTTATAATACCCCGCGTTTCTGCCGCTTTCCAGCAATTTTTTTACAATCAGCCCTGACACATAGGTTTTCCCCACATCGGTTCCCGTTCCTGTAATAAAAATTTTTTTACTCATTTGTTACTCCTTTAGTATCCGGTTTATATTTTCCCTTATAAACCGCAAGAATTCATGGCAGACGACACCGCATATGCCGCAGCCGCCAGCTCTTCTTTTGTATGGGTTGCCATCAGCGCAGCACGCAGCATTGCCTCCCCCTTTTTCACTGTGGGATAACGGATTGCCGGGATAAAATATCCAAACTCCATCAGCCGTTCGGATACCCTCACTGCCTTTTCCTCATCCCCGATTCGTATCGGCACAATTGCGGACTCTGAGCTGGCACTGATTCCATGCTCTTTAAGCTTTTCGCAGAACCACCTGGTATTCTCCTGAAGCCTGCGCACGCGCCACGGTTCCTCCTCAATCAGTTTCAGCGCCCGCTCTGCCGCAGCCATAGTCACCGGGGCAGGTGAGGTGGAAAAAATATAGCTTCTCGCCTTATTTTTTAAATATTCTGTCAGGACACGCGGACCACAGACATAACCGCCTTCCGCACCGATGGCTTTGCTCAGTGTTCCCATCAGAATATCGGTTTTCCCTTCCATATGAAAATATTCCTCACAGCCCCGCCCACTGTCTCCGATTACCCCTGTGGCATGCGCCTCGTCTATCATTGACAGCAGTCCGTAGGTATCTGCCAGTTTTACAAGCACGGGCAGATTTACAATATCCCCGTCCATGCTGAACACCCCGTCGCTGACAATCAGTCCGGATTTCGGCGGATGCTCCTGAATTTTCTTTTCCAGGTCTTCCATATCGTTATGCCTGTAAATAACCGTTTCCGCAGCTGACTGCCTGCAGCCGTCAATGATGCTGGCATGGTTTTTTTCATCACTGTAAATAATGTCACCTTTTTTGCACAGCGCCGGGATAATTCCGCTGTTTGCCGCAAATCCCGTATTAAACACGACTGCTGCCTCCCTGCCCTTAAACTGTGCGAGCCGTTCTTCCAGCTTTGTATGTAAAACCGTTGTTCCGGTGGTAAGCCTGGAGCCGCCGGAGCCGGTGCCGTATTCCCTGAGCACATCTGCAACATATGTTTTGATGCATTCCTCGTCACATAAATCCAGATAGGAATTGGAGGCAAGCATCAGCATATCCCTTCCCTGATAACGGACATGGGATTTCTGCGGGCTTTCAATCACTTTTATCCTGCGGTACAGATGATTTTCCTGTAATGTGCGCAGCTCCTCTTCCATTCGTTTCCATTTATTCACGGATATCCCTTACCTTTCTGCCACATTGTCCACATGGACAAGCACCTTCTGTTTCTGGAGGTAACTGATGCAGTCCTCTTTGTCCTTTTCATTCCCACGGAACAAAAAAATGCGTCCGCCATGCGGACTTCCCATTTCCTTTAATGTCGTAATCCTCACATAGCCAAACTCCTTTGACGCAATATATCCGGTCACATAATCCGGATCATCGGAAATGCAAAGCTCCGCCACGATATTTGGATGGCTGACCACCTTGGTTGCCAGAACGAGCGCTTCATTAAAGTGGTTTTTGCCGCCGCAGGCAGACCGTTTTATTTCATCCTCTGTTTCCATGTCCATATAGGTGGCGCGGATTCCCCGCTCTCTGTCGGGTTCCAGCCGTTTCAGACTGTCCGCGTCTAAAAGTATCGCGCCGCGCATGGCATAGCTCTGGCTCCAGACAGACATAATTTCCTCCGCCCGTCCAAGATTCAGCTTACGCAGATAGTCAAGGACAACCTGCTGCCCTTTGCTGACGCTTTCTGTTTCAACAGTCGTTACGGCAAGCGCGGGAAGGTGTATGATTTCCTCCTCATTTACCGCCTCGATTTTTAAATTGATAAAATCCGGTTTTCCCTTGCTGTGCCTAAGCGCCCGTTCCAGAAGTCTTGAGCAGTACTGCTGCAGCTCTTCTTCCGGAATCATTTTTTCCGCGCCGGAAATATGCCCTTCCTCTTTATTCGACGCCCTCATCTTGATGCTGTACCGATTCATTTTTCCCCCTTACTGTGTTCCCCGTTTCTGCTCCGGCGGCTGAGTATCCTCTGCACAGATGCTTCATAACCGGATACATAACAGATGCGCCCACTGCCGTAAACACCATTCCCGGCACTGCCGCGGCAATTATCAACAGCGGATTTGTACCGGTAATACCGCCAAGCGCCAGTCTTCCTGCCGCCGTCCCCAGGGGACCGCTGATAACAAGGGTTACCGGATGCACGCCAAAAACACACAGCATTCCTCCCGCAACCAGACGGAAAATCATCGCAACTGTTACGTTTACAAGCGTATGGGTGCCAAGCGCCAGATTTATGACGCTCGCCATAATGCCGATACTGATGTATTTTTTGAACCCAAAACAGGCAGCGATACAGACGGCAAACGGCGCAGAAAGCTGGAACTCACAGCCTGGAACAATACTGGGCAGCTTAAACATTCCCAGTACTGCCAGCATTGCGGCAAGTAATGCAGTTGTAGTTAATTCCCTTATCTTTTCCATATTCTTCATAATTGAGAATTATAGCTGATAAAAAAGATAATGTCAACCACTATCGTTTGTGACGTTTACAATTCATTTTTATCCGATCAGTACATTTTTGCCATTCTGCAGTAAAGCCTTAACAGACTCCTTAAACCTTATTTACCTCTAGGCATCCTGCACCAGCATACCGCCTTCCTTTAAATCTTCCGACAGAAATACAAACAGCGTAGGCATTGCTCCGGCCCTGAGTACAAACGGCTGAAAATTACAGTGCAGCTGAAGTAACAGCTTCCATTCCCCCTCCGGTCTTTCATCCGCCTGAAAGAACGCCGGGGCGCCGCCGATTTTATCCCTGTCAACAGCATCAAAATATCTGGTCTTCTGCTCATCGCTTAACCGGCTGTATGCATCCTCTTCCAGATCATCCGGTTCCAGTGTTTCCCTTAAAACAGGGATATACTCAAAATGCTCATTATTTTCATCAAACAGTGCCGGGCCTTCCTCCCCTTTCAGCGGAGTTTTTTCATCGTCAAAAGCCTGAATGACAACTGCATTTTCTCCGCCGTCCCATTCTGCTATGTCAGGGTCAAAGAAATCATCATCAAAAGATTCCGGCTGTGTCATAAACAGATATACCATGTAGTCCTCGTCATTTCCCAGCATATCCTTTTTCAGGTAAATCTGCCCCACAAATGTCATCTTCCGGTCTTCCCAGCCCAGACTTAACGGCCACTCTTCCTCTTTAATCCAGTCAGGGCTTCCGCCAAATTTTGTGATAAATTCCTTTGCCCCGGTTTCCCTTTTCTTAAAATCAGTAATCTCATATGTCTTTGCCATTTTTCTTCCCTCTTTTGTCCGCTCCCTATACTGTTTACTGTAAAATTTAAAAGTTTACTTGTAATAAATAGTAACAACAGTTTCAGGAAAATGCAAGAAAATTCAGGGGACAGAGATGACATGAAACACCTCATATGATAAAATGAAATTTAAAATATACAGTCAGGGAGATTTAAAATGTCAAAAGATGTATACGCCATTATGCATAAAGACCGCAAAGTTGCAGTTATAGACGAAAGCGGACACTGCAGAATTTATTATAAATCTTTTATGCCTTACAACTTATATCTGGAGGAAGCCGACGACATTGACACCTTAATCAGCAATGTCACAAATTTTCATTACTGGTGCGCTACAAGAGTACTGACACTGGACAGGCAGTACGCCAAGGAAATATTAAACAGTATCGGAATGCTGCAGGCGGTCACCGACAGGGAGCGTGCAAAAATCGCACTTTCTTACCGTTGTGCATCCTTAACCGATGTTTTCTGGGTAAAAAAACAAAATGAACGCATCACATTTGGCGAAATTAATCTCTATGACAACCATCTCGACCGCACCTTTATTGACATAGCCTTAAAGGGCAGACAGTACACCGTGGAAAATGAATACCTGGCAAGGGATTTAGCCACAAACGGCTGTTTCCCAAAAGCATGGAAAAGATCCGGAAACAGTTTTGCGCTGTTAAAGGACGGGGGGAAAAGCGCTGTGGAACGGGAGCTTCTGGCAAGCAGAATCTGCAGGTGTTTTGACGTTTCGCAGGTTCTATATGAAGAGGATTATTTCGACGGGGAAAAAGTAACTGTCAGTCAAAATATAACATCAAAAGAATATTCCATTGTATCCATGGAAGCCTTTGAAATCTATTCCCAGAACCATAACCGGAATACGGCAAAATACATTAAAAGTCTTGACCGGCATAATTACTATATGATGAATATTATTGACTACCTTGTGGGAAATACCGACAGACACTGGGGAAACTGGGGCGTGTTAATCAACAATAAAAATAACAAACCGGTAGGCATTCATAAGCTTATGGATTTCAACCAGGCATTCCATGCCTATGACACGCTGGAGGGAGCAAACTGCCAGACCGTTTTCTGTAAAAAAATGACACAGATGGAAGCGGCTGTCCTGGCAGTAAAATCAGTCGGACTGAACCAGATTTGTGAAGTCAGGAAAGAATGTTTTTCCAGCCTTCCGCAATATTATGATATGTTTGTGAAAAGGCTGGAGTTTTTAAAAAACAGCTGAACATACCTGCTTTTATATTTAAGGCTTCAAATTTTGAAATTATGGATATTCTGCTCCAGCCGGTCCGCTGTTGTCCTTAAGCCGGCTGCAGACTGCTCCACTTCCCTGAAACGCTCTGACACACCGGTAATCACCTTTTCTGTTTCCTGTGTATTTGCTACATTACTTTCTGCAATTTCAGATAAGCCTGCTATCATACCAATCATTTCCGTTCTTGCTTGTTCCAGCTTTTGTGTCTTGTTCTCAATGCTTCTGATATTTTGGATTGATACATGGATTTCTTCCATGACATCATGCACCGATTCTTCCGTACTTGTAATATACTGGTTTTGTCTGCCGATTACTTCCTGCATTTTCTGCATTTCTTCCACCACATGTCCGGCATTCTCAATCAGAGTGTTTACCATCCGGTCAATGTTTCCGCTGGCATCGTTTGACTGTTCTGCAAGCTTCTGGATTTCATCCGCCACAACTGCAAACCCTCTTCCTGCTTCTCCCGCTCTTGCAGCCTCTATACTTGCATTCAGCGAAAGCAGATTTGTCTGCCCTGCAATTTCCGAAATAAATTCTGCCGCTTCCCGGATTGTATTGGCAGATTCATTGGTCTGTGCAGTCAGTCTGGCAATTACACTGACGGTATTTCCAACTTCGCTGCTGATATTTTTAAGCTCTTCAATGGTAGCGCCTGTCTTATCGCTGGATAAAAGCATGTTGTCCGCACTTTCATTTAAAGCAGCCGCTTCACCGCCGGTTTCGATTATCAAATCCCCCATATAAGTAATATTATCCGATGCATTTTTGGTATCCTTTGCCTGTGTAGCAGCCTCTGATGTAATAATGTCCACAGACTGCATCGCGCTGTCCATGCTGGTAAACGTCTCATGTGAGGTCTGTTCCAGCGTATCGGAAGCCTTAAGCAGACTGTTTGTACTGTCGCTGATTCCGGAAATAATATTCCGCAAATCCGACTGCAGACTGCCAATTGCCCTTGTCAGATTCCCCACCTCATCCTGACGTTTCATATGCTTTTGGTCCAGACTGACATTCAGGTTCCCTGTTGCAAGTTCTTTTACACAGCTAATTGCCGTATTCAGCGCCCTGGATACGGAATTTGCCACCAGACTGGAAACAAGTATTCCAAGTGCCGCAATAACGATGATGGTTATCACCATATAAAATACAATACTTAAAACACTGACTAATGTCTCATTTTTTTTCACACCGGCAAAAACCATACCGACCGCCTCTGTGCTGTCCTGATTTTGGAATACTGGCACATAGTATCCGTAATACATTTCCCCGTTTACGGAAACGCTGGAACTAAAATATTCATGTCCTTTTTTCAGGACCTCTTCCTCAATTTTTGTTCCTGCAGGACTGCCCAGAATACGATTTCCGTTTTCATCCATAATGGATGTCATGATTCTTTGGGTTCCATAGAAAAAAGTAACCTCCATTCCGGATTTTTCTTTAATCGTATCCAGAAGCTTGTCTGAGCAGGAAATATTATACCCGCCCTTCCAGATATCCCCATTGTCAGCAACGGTGTAAGAGCCTGAATTCTGGTCATAGGCCGCAAGCGTTGCTGAAGCCGTACCCCGTAAGGAATTTTCCACCTGATCGATAATGGAATACCTCAGCGATGTCGCTGCCATGGTCACGATGATAATCCCAAGAACACTGATTGGCAGAAACGCACATAAAAGCATTTTTCCCCGAATGGTTAATTTCATTGCATTTTCCTCCTTTTGGTATCGCCCCTTCGCTCCGCTTTCCAAACACAAGCTACTCGGTTACAACCACATTTTCATAATACCAGTTGATATTGCCCGTAATGGTTGCATCATCCAGTGTAGAGCCTTCGTTTCCAACTGTCACCCCTGTATTTGTTTTTAATTCCCCGTCAAAAACATTACAGCTTCCATCCAGTATGGCGGCTGACGCTTCAGATATTTTCTCCTGCGTTCCTTTAGTACAGGAAGAACCCAGATCCGTAATTTCCACCAGTCCTTCTTTCATGCCGCCGTAATAATTCTTTCCGTCCCATGTACCCTTAATAATGGAATCCACTGCTGCCGTGTAATAGGCGCTCCAGTTCCAGATAACGCTGCACAGGCAGGTATCGGGGATTTCCTTGCTCATATCGGAATTATAGCCGATTCCGTATACACCGTACTCCTGCGCCAGTGTAAGCGGATAAGGCGTATCACAGTGCTGCGACATAACGTCGCAGCCCATGTCAAGCAGCTTTTTGGATGCCTCTTTCTCTTTGTCCGGATCATACCAGCTGTTTGTGACAGCCACATAAATCTTTGCGTCCTTATTCACGGACTGCACGCCAATGGCAAATGCGTCAATTCCGCCCGTCACTTCGGAATTATCAATGCCCTGCGCCGCCACATAGCCAATCTTATTGCTTTTCGTGTTCATGCCCGCCACGATTCCGCTTAAGTACCTCGCCTGGTAAATCCGCCCGAAATAATTGTTAAAATTTTTTCCATTGGACATATAGCCTGTACCATGGGAAAAATAGATATCCGGATATTTTTCAGCCATTTCCGAAGTGGCCTCCATATAGCCCCAGCTTGTCGTAAAAATAACATTACAGCCGTCCGAAACGCATTCCTCAATTGCCGCGCTGATTTCCTCTTTATCGGAATCAGCAACAATCTTTCTGTCAATCTGACTTTCCGATAAATCCAAATTGCTCTGCATCCCCTGTATGCCAAGGTCATGCGTATAGGAATATCCGCTGCCCTCTCCCGGATCCGTTATGTATAAAACCCCGATTTTAATCTCGTCTTTGCTGATTCCTCCGGAGGCATTCGTATCTGTCTCCGTCCCTGTCCCGGCTTCCTCTCCTGCCTGCAGGTCATAGCCGTCATTTGTCACATAGTCATCCGGCTGTGAAGCACCTGCTCCGCATCCGGTTATACTGCCAAATGCCAGTATTACTGCCATAATAAAAAATGTTATTCTCTTTTTCATATAAATCTCCATTCCGCCGCCTTTCAGTTGGCGGCACAAATAGTAATGAAA
>CANOLA010000016.1 GCA_947566705.1 uncultured Lachnospiraceae bacterium
TTTTACAACAAATATAAATTACTTTCAAGCATAATTATTTATGTCGTTTACTATATAATCCTGTGTATTTTTTCTTCTTTCCCCAGTCTGCTGACCAGTACCGCCGAAATAATTCCTGCAACAACTGTTACTAAAATCAGAAATGTACCCATACCAAATTTATGAAAAACCCTCATCGGATCCCTTAAAATTTCATCTGGCCCAAAAATTGCATCAAGCTCATCCTGCTTAAAATATGCAAGACACATAAGCAAAACTGAAAACAAAAAATTACCGGCTGCCACCAGCCACAACTTTAATTTCTTCATCATTATAAATTCCCTTCTTTATCAGAAAACAGCAGCACTAAAAATGCTGCTGTTTTCTCCCCATGCAAAAACGCAGATAATCCGCTATTCGCTTACCATCTTATGTGTTGATTCATCCCATTTATAGACTTTATTTGTACTTTCCTTTCCAAGAATCCCATTTTTTTGCAGAGGCAGATTTTGTTTCACAAGAAATGCAGACAGCAAATACATTATCCTTTAAACAACTCCGGTTCGGTTTCTTTAAGAATGTCTGCAAGCACCTTGTAGTCTAAATACTGGATTCCCTCTCTCCCCTCCTCAATCTTTTTAGAAAGCCTGCTTCTGTAATATATTTCCATCGACTCCTCATAAGAAACACCTTCCGTTTCCGCCAAATATGTCATAATTCTTTCTTCAAGATTCTCCTGGTAAATGCTTTCCAATTTATTTCCATCCATCGCTATACCTCGTAAAACGATTTTATTCTCAACAACTGGTCTATGGCTCTTTGCGTGATAAACGCAATTTGATCATATGTCTTATATACTTTAATTTCATTAATAGCTCGTTCTTTATCCCAAATTCCGGAATGATACATATCAACTACCCTAAACACCTTATCATTTGCCACTTTTCCAAATATAACATCGTATTTTTCATAAATCCGATTACCATCTCTGCAATCACAAACAAAATCAATCCATTCATCTAAATCGTCAGTAAATATTTTGACCATAAACTCCTGCATATCTTCCTGCATCTCATATATACTGACAATGCCCGTGTTCTTCGCATATATATCTGCCTTACGTTTCGCCCATCTTTCAGCCTGTTCCCTGACAGTAGTAACATAAAATCCCCTGCCAAAATCAAGTGGTCTGTAAGAATGAAGTATATCCGGTTTTCCCACACTTCGTATCGAACCATGATAAACTATCATATGACAATTCCCCTCACTTTCAGATAGTCCTGTATATCACCAACTATATATGCTGTACTTTGAGTGTGTAAAATATCATAGTTCGGAACCAGAAAACTTTCAATACAGTCCCTGCTTTGAAGAATATCATACACTTCTGACGGCTTCTTATCCCATGTACTGGCACATGCATGAATCATATATACGACAAACGAAAAAGAATCTTTATTCATGTCATCACTTCCTATCCAAAATACTTTTGCATTAACGAATCCACCAACAATTATGTTTCTTCAAGTAATCTCTGTACTTTAACCTTACGATTTTCAAATTGTTCAACGTTATTATTTTACCACACACGCTCAAACAATTCCATTATTCTTTTGCCTAACATCTCCATTTCTTCTCCCTATACCTCTTCGGAGTTATCCCCGTAAATTTCCGGAACGCATACGTAAAAGCACTCTGTGAGGAATATCCAAGTGATGCAGAAATTTCTGAACAGCCCAAATCACTATACCTTAGCAGGTTCTGTGCCGTATCCATTTTAGCAGCAGTAACATAAGCTTTAACCGTCTGCCCGGTTTCTTTCTTAAATAGTTTTTGCAGATATGATTCATTTAAGCCTGTCAGCTCTGCCAGTCCCCTGGCGGACAGGTCCGCATTTAAATCTTCATAAATATGGTCTATACATTTCCTGATATGAATTGACATAATATTATCTTTTTTAATTTCGCAGATTCGTTTTGCATAATCCGTGCACATATCTTCCAATAAAACCTGTAAATCAGCACATGAAGCAGCCCTGTCTGATTTCCGGCTGTAAATATCCGCGATCATATACGCTTCATCATGTCCTAATCCGCTGTCCATACATGCCTCTGCAAGAAGGGTTGCAACAATGGCAAAATGATACTTCCTGTTTTTTAACTGGTTTTCAGATAACACCCTCATTTCTGCCGGAAGATTTACCTCCCCCGACGAAATAAGAAGCATCAGCTTTTCCGTATCCCCGTTTGTAACCGCTTCAAATACAGCATCCTCCAAATAGTATGGTTGCCTTTCAAAACCGTATATCTTTTGTTGATACAGCTGTCTGTTCAGTTCCCTTCTTATCTTCATGGATTTATCCTTTACTTTTTATCATCAATGTCCCTGCTATCCCAGAATATTATACCATCTTTTCGATATAAAAATCATGGTTTTTGATATAAACCAGATAAAACCAGTGATACAATCGTATAAATTTTATGAAAGGCGAATCTATGAATAATACAGACTTTACCAGGGGTTCCATAACAAAATCACTCTTATGTTTTTTCTTCCCAATGCTGCTTGCAAATATCTTACAGCAAATCTATTCGTTTGCAGACATGGTGATTATCGGAAAGGGACTGGGGGATCATTCCGTTGCCGCAGTTGGTAATTTCACAACCCTTTCTTTTTTTATCACAGGGTTTATTATGGGGATAACAAACGGTTTTTCCGTTAATATATCCCATGCATACGGAAAAAAAGATTTTATTACACTAAGAAGACTTGTTGCTTCATCCATAAAACTGTCAGCCATTTCTGCTGCATTATTTACACTGGCTGGTATCCTGCTTTTGCATCCGGTTCTTTTGCTTATAAAAACAGACCGGGTAATTATGGGTGACTGCCTGTCTTACGGATACATTATTTTCGGCGGTCTTGTTATTACCGTTTCATACAATTTAATTTCGTCCATTTTAAGGGCAGTTGGCGACAGCAGAACACCTTTACTGGCAATTGGCGTTTCATCCGTCATAAACATAACTCTGGACTTATTATTCATTTTCCTGTTCGGTTCCGGGGTTTTTGGACCTGCATATGCAACAGTTTTTTCACAGTTAATTTCTGTTGTTATCTGCTATTGCAGGCTTCGTAAAATGAAAGAACTCAGACTTAAGAAATGTGATTTCCATTCTGACTGGAAGTCGGGAATAGAGCTGTTAAAAAACGGGGTGCCTATGGCGCTTATGAATTCCATTACTTCTGTCGGCTGTATATTTGTACAGGGCTGTATAAACGATTACAGCGTGGTCTATACCTCTGCCTATTCCGTATGCAGTAAATATTTAAATTTCTTTATGCTGCCGGGAATCACGGCCGGTTTTGCAGTATCAGCATTTTCCGGCCAGAATTATGGTGCAAAAAAATTTGAACGGATTCGCGGCGGCATAAAGACAGCCGTTTTCATCGCATTGTTTTCTGCCCTGACACTTGGAATCATCCTGTATTTCTTTTCCACCCAGCTGGCAGGATTAATGCTTACCGGGCAGGAGGCGCTCGCCTGTGCTTCTGCTTTTCTGAAATTTCTGGCACTGTTTATCGTTCTTCTGAATTTATTGTTTGTTTTCAGAAGCTGTATCCAGGGACTGGGAAAACCTGCCATTCCCATGTGTTCCGGAATCGTGGAAATGCTTATCCGTATCCCTGTTATTTTTTTCGGCTTACCCGTATTTGGTTTTACTGCAACGGTTTATGCAGAAGGAATGGCATGGACCGGCGCACTGGCGCTTAACATTATTTCATACATATACTTTCTGAAACAGACGGAACACGGAGCGTAACAGAAAGGTTACAGCTTAAACCTGTAACCAACCCCCCAGATGGTTTCTATATACTGCGGCTTATTGGTATTCATCTCAATTTTCTCCCGGATCTTTTTAATATGCACCGTAACTGTCGCAATATCCCCGATGGATTCCATATCCCAGATTTCCCTAAACAGCTCGTCTTTTGTAAACACATGGTTCGGGTTTTCCGCAAGAAATGTTAAAAGGTCAAATTCCTTTGTAGTAAACTGTTTTTCCTCACCATTAATCCAGACACGGCGGGCCGTTTTGTCAATACGGATTCCCCGGATTTCTATAATGTCATTTTCCGGCGAATTGCTTCCAATCAAGCGCTCATACCGTGCAAGATGCGCTTTCACCCGCGCCACCAGCTCGCTTGGGGAAAAAGGCTTGGTAACATAATCATCTGCACCCAGCCCCAGACCACGGATTTTATCAATATCATCCTTCTTTGCAGACACCATTAAAATCGGGGTATTTTTTTTCTCCCGAATCTGGTGGCAGATTTCAAAACCGTCCACCTCCGGCAGCATCAGGTCTAAAATAAAAAGGTCGAATTCTTCATTTAACGCACGTTCCAGACCGCTTCTTCCGTCGTTTTCAATCTCAACTTCAAATCCGCTCAGTTCCAGATAATCCTTTTCCAGGTCCGCAATTGCAACCTCATCCTCTACAATCAATATTCTACTCATTTGATGGCACCTCCTGATATTTTCGGATAACAAAGTACATGGTCGTACCGGAATCCTCCTTGCTGGTTGTCCAGATTTTTCCGCCATGGTCCTCTATAATTTTTTTAACAATGGATAAACCGATACCGCTTCCGCCCGTGGCTGAATTGCGGGACGCATCCGCCCGGTAAAACCGGTCAAAAATATACGGCAGGTCTTTCTGTGCAATACCCTGTCCATTATCCTCTATTTCAACCTGAATGAAATCTCCCACATCCTTAATCCGGATGTTAATGAATTTCTCGCTTTTGTTCATGTACTTAATGGAGTTTCCAATAATATTGTTTACAACACGCCGCATCTGCTCTGGATCTGCAATAATGACCGTATCTGCCAGGGCATAATTATAATAAGACAATGCAATGCCTTTCGCTTCCAGATCCAGTCCGATTTCCTCCACACAGTCCTTAAAATATTCCGCAACATTAATCTTGGCAAAATTGTAGGGAATGCGGTTGGCATCAATCTTGGAATAAAGGGTAAGCTCATTGATCAGCATATCCATTTCATTTGTTTTATTGTAAATCGTACGCACATATTTATCTATTTTTTCAGGTGTATTTGCCACACCGTCAATAATTCCTTCTGCATATCCCTTTGCAGCAGTAATCGGGGTTTTTAAGTCGTGGGCAATATTGCTGATTAACGCTTTGTTTTCCATTTCATTTCTGAGCTTTTCCTCTGCATTGTCTTTCAGACGCTGGCGCATCTGCTCAAATGTTGTACAGAGCAGTCCGATTTCATCCTCTCCGCCGCCGTCAACCGAAAAATCAAGATTGCCGTCCCTGACATTTTCCGCTGCCACCTGCAGCTTTCTTATCGGGGTAATCAGACTCCGGTAAGTCCAGAATATCATCATAAATGCAGTAAGCAGGAGAATCAGGACGATTGCCACCACTGTGCCAATCACAAACCGCCGCATCTCCGGAACCGTCCCCTCCATGGAGGTGATAATAAAAGCCGTGGAATCCTCCCCGTTTACATTCTGGAAATCCGCCTGTTTTACTAAAATCCCGTATTTATCCTCAATATAACTTCCTGTACCGGAATCCGGTTCCGTACTTCCATATTCCGCCAGGGATTTTAAAATATTTTTATTGCCGTGGCTCCCGTTAAACGAAATATTTTTTCCGTTACGGACAACCAGATAGGAATATTTCTGGGACAGACTTTCATTTAATTCTTTTAAAAATTCCTGATCGTCCAGCTTTTCCGGTGTAAACTTCGCCGCCATTTTTATCTTTTCAAAATCCGAAGTCGTATAGCGGTTCAGCATCTGCACCGAATTGATAATGCTGTATGCACTTGCATTTTTAATCCCGTCATTCTGTTCTATGGCATGCATCTGAAAATTACAGAATGCCGTAATTGCAACTCCGGCAAGCAGTGTCGGAACAAAAATAATAATACAGAATGATATCATCAGTTTTGTTTTGATTTTCATGTTAAACGTCCTTTTATCCTTACAGAATACGATAAGGCACGGGAGAAAACTCCTGTGCCTTATTATAACATTCTTTTATGATAAATTATGTAAACTTTCTATTAAATGTATTTACTGCAGGTACTTCTTCAAATCCTCCGCTTTGTCCACAGCCTCCCACGGAAGGTTTAAGTCAGTCCGTCCGAAATGCCCGTATGCTGCGGTTTGACGGTAAATCGGCCGGCGCAGGTCAAGCATGCGGATAATGCCTGCCGGACGCAGGTCAAAATTCTCCCGGACAATCGTTACCAGTTTTTCATCGGAAACCTTACCGGTTCCAAAAGTATCCACCATAACCGATGTCGGCTGCGCAACACCGATTGCATAGGACAGCTGGATTTCACAGCGTTCAGCCAGTCCTGCCGCTACAATATTTTTAGCCACATAACGTGCCGCATATGCTGCGGACCTGTCCACCTTGGTGCAGTCCTTGCCGGAAAAAGCGCCGCCGCCATGACGTGCATATCCGCCGTATGTATCAACAATAATCTTCCGTCCGGTCAGTCCTGCATCACCGTGCGGTCCGCCAATAACAAAACGTCCGGTCGGATTAATGAAAAATTTAGTGTTTTCGTCTATCATTTCCTTTGGAAGAACCGGATCAAATACCTTTGCCTTAATATCTGCGTGAATCTGTTCCTGGGTCACATCCTCATCATGCTGGGTGGAAAGCACCACTGCCTCAAGTCTTTTCGGACAGCCGTTTTCATCATACTCAACAGATACCTGGGTCTTTCCGTCCGGCCGCAGGTAGGTAAGCGTCCCGTCCTTACGGACCTTTGTCAGCTGTAAGGCAAGCTTATGCGCAAGCGCAATCGGGTACGGCATCAGCTCTTCTGTTTCGTTCGTTGCATAACCGAACATCATTCCCTGGTCCCCGGCTCCCGTATCCAGTTCATCTGTCAGGGAACCTTCCCTTGCTTCAAGTGCTTTGTCCACGCCCATGGCAATATCCGCCGACTGCTGGTCGAGGGCGACCATGACTGCGCAGGTATTTCCGTCAAATCCCGTCTTTGCATCATCATAGCCGATTTCACAGACCGTTTTTCTTACAATTGACGGAATATCAAGCTTCGCACTGGTAGTAATCTCTCCCGTAACCAGTACAAATCCTGTACAGCTCGCTGTCTCACATGCCACACGGCTCATCGGGTCCTGCTCCATGCAGGCGTCTAATATTGCGTCCGAAACTGCATCACACACTTTGTCCGGATGTCCCTCTGTGACTGATTCAGAAGTAAACAATCGTTTTTCCATTTTTTTCTCCTTTTTGTATTATTTTCATGTTTCTAATAAAAAAGACCGCTTATAAAATAAGCGGACTGAAATATAAAGAAAATCAAATCCTCTTATTGATCGACTTTGCGCTCAGGTTAGCACCTACCACTGACGTGGGGTTGCTGTGACTTCACAGATCCTATGTATCTCCATCACTCTGAATAAGAGAAAGACTCAATATGAAATTTTAAATTCGGATTCAACCTCTTTACATACGTTACCTTACTCCTGTTTCTTACATATGTCAAGCCTTATTGACTTTTTGGCAAAAAATATTTATACTAGTGGATAGAGATTACACTTGGAGGACGAAAATGCGTAAGCTTGAACTTAAAGAACTTGAGATAGGAATGATTACTGCAGAACCGGTCATGACTCCTCTTGGCCAGGAGACGGCTCCCGCAGGCGCAGAAATCACTGAGCAGCTGCTTGACCAGATGAAGCTTTACCGTGTGGAATATGTCACTGTGGAAAGCGAAGACCAGGATTCCGTATCAGAGGACTCCCCGGCGCAGATGGCAGAGGCGGCCGTCCAGACGAAACCTCAGCAGGATGCAAAACCACAGCCTGAGGAAAAATCCCAGTCTCAGGAAGAACCTCAGGTACAAGAAGAACCAAAACCGGCACCTGCACTGAAAACAACCCATGCACAAAAAAGCAAAACCCACTCCCAGAAGGTGGCCGCTTCCTCTGAATTCCGAACATTCCAGATACAGTATGTGCAGGCAACGGACCAGATGAAACGTGCATTTACTGCCGCCGTTGAAAATAACCAGGAAATCGACACGAAACTTCTGCTTGGAAGTGTGGCGGATCTGTTCCGTTCCCGAAATACAATTTCAGAGCTGTTTGATATGATATACAATATGCGTACCGTGGCAGACTCCGTGTACGCACACTGCCTGAACGTTGCGCTGATTTCACGTATGATCGGGCGTTGGCTCAAATACGAACAGCATGATCTGGACGTTCTGACACTTGCAGGTCTTCTGCATGACATTGGCAAGCTGATGATTCCGGAAGAAATTCTTAATAAATCCGATTCACTGACTGATGAAGAGTTTGCACAGATTAAACAACATCCGAAATTAGGCTATGAGCTTCTTAAACTGCAGCCAAATATGGACTCAAGGATTAAAAAAGCCGCGCTTATGCATCACGAACGCTCTGACGGAAGCGGCTATCCGTCCCGTCTGACCGATGACTTTATCGACAGCTACGCAATGATTGTCGGTATTGCAGATGTTTACGATGCCATGACTGCTGCAAGGGCATACCGTTCCCCGCTTTGTCCGTTTGAGGTCATTGCAAATTTTGAGCAGGACGGTCTGCAGAAATACCATACAAAATATATTCTGAAGTTTTTAAAGGAGATTGCAGCTACATACCAGAGTAACCGCGTAATCCTCAGTGACGGACGAAGCTGTAACATCGTACTCATTAACCAGAACTCTCTTTCCCGTCCGCTTGTCCAGTTTGATGACAATTCATGCCTGGATTTAGCCACGGCGAGCAAGGATTTGTATATTAAATCAGTTCTTTAAACAATACGGATACAGTAAAAAACAGATGGATATTCCCTTTTGAGGGTATCCATCTGTTTTTTTGTGGAGTCTGCTTCTGTCTGCCTCTGTGTATACAACCATAAATCTGTCATTTAAGTCTGAGCACTGGAAAATATGGCTTGACATTAGTTTTCTTTTCACCAGATATTCTCTGAATCCGATCCGATGACAGTCACTTCTTCCAGCTCCGGCCAGCACTCATACCAGTCGATTCCTTCTTTCTCTGCCCGGCGCTGTGTATAGGCATCAATTTCAAGATGTCTGATTCCCTCTATCCCCATATAATATAAAAATGGAGATTCAGGAAATAAATAGTCCAGCTCATCCAGCGATCCAATACGCAGTGACCAGAGGCCGTCATAGCCAGCTTCCTCCAGCGTGTTATTGTGATGATTAGACAGACTGCATACACTTATCTCACGACATCGTGATAGTTTTGCATATATATTAACGCGTATATCTTTCTGTTCATCCCCCAGTGCGCCGTTGAATGCTTTTACAAATTCCGGTATGGTCTTTGCATCCTTTTTTTTCAGCTCATATGTATACTGAACCTCAGCAAGGATTTCCTTGTTCCCCTGATATACCAGTTCTTTCTTACCGACCTCATCATATATCGCACGGGTTATCCTGTCATTCGGTTTCCATCCCCCAGCCCCACGGAATATTTCTTCTATTAAAATAACGGCAACAATACCGATGGTACAAGCTATTTTTTTCAATGCTTTCATGGTTCTTACTCCCCAATTTCCAGAATATTTGAAAAATAGCTCAGTTTCTCAGCATATTCATCATAGTTAATATAATAAATTTTCCCCCAGCTTACAACTTCAAGAATATAACTATAACTTAGTCCGTCATATTTTAGATATTTGGTATAACCAATAATCGTCATATAATGAGAATTTGTTCTGCCATCTTCAGATTTATCAGTAATATCAGCCAAAACCTTAGCATTTTCTTTTTCTTTATACAGACCAATCTTATGAGTAAATGAATAATATGAGAAAACTACTGGTAAATCCCTCGAAATCATTTTCTCAATTTTTTTTGCGGTCTGTGTTTTTTCATCATCCTTTCCTCCGCAAGACGGTGCCCAGGTCACTCCTAAATAAGGATGATTGTTTGACGATAAATATTTCTCCATTTCCTGTTCCATACGATAAGGAGTAACACCAAACAAACGGTGAATCGGGTCATCCCCTAACCGATAGCGGTCTATGTTAAATTCCGCATAGCGCATATAATCGTTCTTTTTAATTAACCCTGTGTCATGATTATAGTCTATGCTGTTTGAAGGCGCCGAATATCCATCATGCTGCTGTGTCAGATACAATTCAAGGTCTGTCATTGCAATGACGCCGCATCCCAATTCTTTCATCCGGTATGCCGGAGACGACATGTCATCCTTATCTCCTTCCGGCTTACTGTCAGACCACCAGCCCTGATTTCCTCCGAACACATCATCCGCATTATGTATATCTTCAAATTTCAAATACCTAATCCCAGGATATCTGTTGGATAATTCTTTGGTAACACCAGTTCTAAACCACGGATCTTCATCCTCCTTATCCCCAATACCATCCCCATCCGTATCCTTAACAGTAGGATTACTGTGCATCATAAAATACTTCACCGACTGAACCACATCCATCCCGATGTACCGGTCATCAACATTGTAAATAATACCGGTTTCCTCAAAATCAGTCAGCCCGTCACCGTCCGTATCCTTTAACGCCGGGTCCGTATATATTACCTGTCCGTTCGGCAGTTTTATCCCGGCAGTTTCATAAATATCATATAAGCCGTCCCCGTCATTATCTGTCGGATCTATTCTGTCTACTGTTTCATTCTGAATCATTCCAAACATTTTGGAAATCTCATCCGCAGAGTTTACATAGTAATACTGGCCGTTTGTCTGGTCCGCCATTTTCTGCAGTTTTTCATGCTCCGGAACGCTCTGGACATTTACTGCATAAATCTGTATTCCATAATCAATGCATACGTCAATTGTAGGCTGGTAATAATTCACATCACCATCGCATATCAGCACAATAATCCTCTTCTTATCCGTCCTCCTGTACTCAAAAACATTCAGTGCCTTAAGCAGCCCATCATTAACATTCGTCCCCCCGCTGACATGTAATGAATTTATCTTTCTTTTTAATGCTGCTTTATTGTTAGTAAACCCTGCTAATATACTCGCATATGAAGAAAACGAAATAAGTGCAGCTGCGTCCCCGTCTTCCTGCATGGCGTCAACAAAATTACATAAGGATGTCTTGGCATTCTCCAGGCACATACCCCTCATACTTCCGGAAACATCCACAACAAAAGCTATGTCAAAGGAATTCGCAGTTTCATCCCCTTCGCTGCTTGTCCGGTAATCAATATTTTCTCTCCATGCCTCATACCATGTATTTTTATCAACCAGCATATAAGTTGAAAAATGAGTTGTTTCATACGAAACTGTATGATTCTTTGTATCAACAACACTTTCCCTGTCCAGAATCTGATACCATCCGTTGGCTTCATCATACCATAAAACAGCCAGGTCTTCTTCTTTTGTATCACCCAGGGCTTTTTCATCATATGTAAATTTGATGGTGGCAGTATCAAACGACACTTTGCTTCTTATCTCCACCGGTACGCCGACCAGTCCCACAACGTCCCTTGACAGACTGTCCATTTCATAGACATTGATAATACCAACATTTTTATTGATGTTACCGCTGGTATTCATTGAAACATCAACCTTAATGATTCCACGCCCTTCATTATCCGAAAATGAATTTTCCACCGTCTGGTTTAATTTTTCATCCGGATCCAGTATACCATTGCCATCCGTATCCTGAAGGAGCGGACTAAACCCCAGAAAAACATCATCGTAATCATCCAGACCGTCCCCATCCGTATCTGCAGCCAGCGGATCTGATTTATATCGGGATATCTCATCAAAGTCAGTTAAGTTGTCCCCGTCCGTGTCTTCACATGCAGGGTCCGTTCCAGCGTCGATTTCCCGCTTATTGGTAAGTCCGTCCCCGTCCAAATCTTCATCCGCATCACTGGTTCCGTTATCATCCGTGTCAGTTAGTAAGGGATCTGTCATTGTCATATATAATTCCTGGTAATCCGTTAATCCGTCCCCGTCCGTGTCTGCTTTCTGGTAATCCAGTCCCAGTTTTGTTTCAACGCCGTCAGGCAGTCCATCCCCGTCTGTATCCAGTTCAAAAGAATCCCCCATGTATTCCTGACGGCTTTTCAGCTCATAGTTTTTGGGCACATCGCTTTTACTGCCATCCTTTCCTTTAAATCCAACAGAAACGCTGTTATTTTTTGGAATGTTGGCGTTATACCCCGCATTCTTTATTACATAATGGTTATTCTCATGGGACTCAATTGTTCCATTCCATATTTCTGTTATCTCTCTGTCAAAATCAAATTCCAGTACCCAGTCCTCCAGCGTGCTGTCTGTATTATTTTTAATTGATATATCAGCAGTAAAACCGTCTCCCCAGTCACTGGATACGGCATAATCAATGTCATACGCATCCTCTTTCACATCGTTTAATTGTCCAATTAACTGGTATCCCTCCGGAAACCCCTTAAAATCCTCCTGCCCGCTGATGCCAAACTCCACGCTCTTACCAGCTTCAATATCCTGGTTCCATCCGGCATTCTTTATCACATAATAATTTTCTGTATGGGCGCTGACTGCCGCATTCCAGATATTTGAAACCTCGCTGCTGTAATCCATTCCAAGGCTCCAGTTCTCAATTATATCATCTCCGGTATTTTCAATTTTTACAGTGGCATTATATCCGCCCTTCCAGCGTTCTGTTAAAGTAAAAGTCACATTAAAATTTTTCCCCTCATAAACGTCTTCTGCCGTAACGCCGTCATTATCCGACTCTGTTTTTTCATTTTCTGATACATCATCTCCTGCAATCATGGAAGTTTCCGTTTCCGCCGGAACCGTCTGGGCATATATCCCAATATCCATACCACCTGTTCCGACTGCAGCTGCCAGTAACAACGCCAGCATCCGCTTTGTCATCTTTCCTGCTTTTTTTGCTCCCACCATAAATTATTTCTCCGTTCTTTTACTGGCATAAACGCAAAAAAGCCGCAATGAATCATTCCTGTTCACTGCGGCTGAACCGTCTTAAAACGCATACTGTACCCAAAAACTGCATTCCGTAGACTTCAGGCTTTGCGTCCCCAGATTTCCCTGGGTTTGCCTTTATGATATTTTTAGTTTACCATAAATATGAATCAAAGGCAAGCTGCTGACTGAAAGAATATCATTTTTCTTCAATTTTCCTTTTTCACAGCTCCAATCAATACACCGGTTTTTCCATCACGACAAAGAGGTATTTATCTATTTTCTGCGTTGTCCAGAAATAACTTGCACTAAAAAAGTCCAAAAGCTTTTCTTTGTCCGCCTTTAAATATAGCACCGTAAATATAGGATAATCATAAGGATAACGGTAATATACCCGCTTAAACAAACCTATCCCATCATCGACATCAAATCCGACCGGATAATAAGGCTCCAGTTTTTCCAGTATCTCCCTGCTTTCTTCATCCGTAAACGCATCCACCAGCTCTTCAATGTCCGGAAGCTTTTCCCCGTCCTGATAATCTGAAATATCCTCCACCGCATTGATAAAATACTCTGACATCTCATTCAGCTTCTCTTTATGCCCATTGCAGAATGCTGTCAGTTCATTTATTATCTTTTCCTCCTCTTTTTTTTCAGCTGACGGAAAATTTTCCCAATTGGCGGCAACATATAGCATGAATTCCGCCCAGGGTCTCCCATAAGAACCATCAAAAGGTTTTTCAAAAGGTCCCGGCATAATATACATCCCCATTTTCCCACTGGAAGAAAATGGTATGAAATTCTCCCCTGTTTCCCCACCGGAAGGATATTCCGCTGTTCTGGCGTCAGCAGAAGCCAGCATATTATACGCCCCTGTCTTTTCAATGACAGAAGCTATCCTGCTGCCTGTGCAAAGCAGTAAGCCAAGACAGAGGACTGCTGCTGCCATCATCACTTTTTTTGTTTTAATCATTATCACCTTCTCCTCACGTGTGCTCCACATTGAGCAAAATAATCTCTTGTCATTCAGATTTGTTAAATCTTTTATGCAAAAGGATTACTATAATTTTGATTATAGAAGCAGAAAGAGGCAAATTCAACAACGGTTTTAGCTAAATACGGTTTTCACTTATATCTCAACTTGTCAGCGTGCATAAGCATTGCCTGTTCTAAAGTTTTACAAAAATCTTCGTATTCACCAAAGGATGCTTGGGAACCAAGCCAATATTTGAACGTTTTTTCGCTTTCTTCTACCGTCATCCAATATTGAACCGGAAAAATGGAATTATTTTCCTTTCTGGGAGAAGTCATATTTATATATGAGATTCCTGTATAAGAAAAACATTTTTCTCCAATCCACATAGCATTTTTGTTAATTCGGATGATTTCCGGACAATGCATCAGTTTTCTTGACAGATGCTGCAATTGAATGAGCACTGCCCCAAACAAAACACAAAGCAGAAATAATATGTTTATTATTAAGGAAATTTCCATGCCGACATGTACCAAAACAGCAATAAAAGCAAACACCAAAAGTATAAGCCCGATTCCACTGATTCTCAGAATCATTTTTCGTTCATCATGCCTGATCTGCGCCGATGATATAACTATATCATTAAACGGAGTATCCTCCTTCAAAGGATTCAAAGCTTCTACTTTTTCTTCGATAGGCATATTATTGCTGCGTTGCTCTCTGATGTATTGCATTACTTGTTCTAATTTTCTATCCGAAAAACCAAAAAGCCGATATGCTTTTGTTCCATTTGGATTTCTAAAATATAAATATACTTTTGTAGAAACAATTACTATGTACCAAATTGTATGCATTTTCTTCTTGATGTCGGCTCCTTCAAAATCATCAATAGAAAGCTGTACTTTTTGTCCAATTTTTTTAATCACAACGCTGTCTTTTGTCACCAAAACGGTTACTCTGCGAAATACAACCATAATTCCTGCAATTACAATTCCTGTCAATATCGCAATGGGCCATTTGGTTACCCTATAAAGCAAACTCCAGCCAATGGATCCAATTAATCCAAATAATCTAAATATTTTAAATAATCCAAAAAAATATAAAAAATTCAAAAAGTAAAGAAGACATCCTATTAAGATTCCCCATACAAAAATAAACTTGATTTGTATTTTTATACTACCCTTTACCGGTTTATTCTCTGTCATCTATAATCCTTTCCATCTGATTTCGTCAGATACCTTTTCAACAGAAAACAGCAAAAATACGGAAAAGTATATATTCCGTCACTAAACCCGATATTCCCCACACAAAATTTAATTCCGTATCTGATATCCTCATATTTATCACTTGCAATCAGCGTTCGCAGTGATTTGGCACGTCCATTGGTCGCCCTGGCCTCCACCGGAATCAGATTTTCGGCTGTACGAACAAAAAAATCTTCTTCCAATGTTGAATCGTTTCTTTTATAGTAATAAAGAGCATATCCGCTTTTTGACAATGCCTCAGCGACAATATTTTCATAAAGCGCCCCCTTGTATACATCCAGATTCCGGTTTGCCCGTAAATCTTCCTGCGCTTCTTCGTCCAACATTGCAACAAGCAGTCCGGTATCTTTCATATATATTTTGTATTTTGTATCATCATAATTACCCTTAAGCGGAAGTTCAGGAAAATCCAGACAGTAACAAAGACTGATTACCCCGGCATCTGCCAGCCATTCCACACAGCCACGGTAATCTTTGAACCTCGCTCCATGCGCAACTTTGGAAATCTGGAATTTTTTGTTATCCTTTGCAAGCTGCACAGGAATCTGGTTAAATATATTTAATATCCTTGTCTGGTCTACTCCTTTGGCATACTTACGAATATCTTCCTTGTAATCGTTTAGCAGCTGTCTTTGCATTTCCAGCGTTCCCTCAAATGTACCACGGATAATATACTCACGCACTACAGCAGGCATACCTCCCAGAATACAGTAATCAAGGAACAGTTCATGTCCTGTTTTCATCATTATATCTGAAAGCGGCCGCAGTTCCTTCATGCACAAAAGCAGTTCTTCCGCAAAATCATCTTCATAACCCTTTGCCCATAAAAATTCCTCAAAATCCAGCGAATGCATTTCATAATCCGATTTAAAACCCACACTATTACTTTCAATCCGCCTATAAGAAATTCCAAGGAGTGAGCCGCTGCAGATAACATCAAACCTCCCATCAATCTGAAAGAATTTCAACGAAGTGGCAATCTCCGGAAATTCCTGAAGTTCATCAAAAAAAATCATAGTTTTATTTTCTATGAATTTTTTGGATGGATCAATTCTTGAAATATTTTTTACAATGCCATTTGCACTATATCCATCCTCTGTTATTTTTCTGTATTTAGGCTCTTCAACAAAATTAATATAAATCACACTCTCATAATTCTCTTCCCCAAAACGTTTAATAGATTATGTTTTCCCAACAAAATCCGAGGGAATAAATTGGGATTCATCTCAAAATCTGAGGAAATCCTTCCTTTGAACATCAGCCTGGCATTTTCCATCAGAACATCTCCATGGAATATACTGCAGCTCGCTTCTCCCCTCCTGCTGTTTTTCCGGGCAGACCAACTGAAAGATTATCCCATTTTTTAATTCCATTATACATATGGCAGACTTTCCATTACTGCAAAGAGGTGTTCGTCTATTTCCTGCGTTATCCAGTAACGCCTTCCGCTAAAAAAGTCCAAAAATTTTTCTTTATCTCCTTTTAAATAAAACACCTTATAGTCAGGATATGTATATTCCTCATCATAATCATAAGGATAATAGTAAGATACACCCTTAAACGAACCAAATCCCTCTTCGGCATCAAATCCGACAAGATAATAGGGCTTCAGTTTTTCCAGTATCTCTCTGCTCTTTTCATCTGTAAACATACCCGCAAGCTCTTCAGCATCCAAAAGCGGTTCCCCGTCCTGATAATCAGAAATGTTCTCTGCCGCATTAATCAGGTACTCTGATATCTCATTCAGCTTCTCTTTATGCTCTTTGCAGAATGCCGTCAGTTCATTCAGTCTTTTTTCACTCTCCTCATACGGAAGAGCAAGCACACCATTCTCTTCCTCAGGTGCCGGGAAAGCTTCCCAGTCGATGACAGCATCCATCGCAAGATCCGCCCAGGATCTCCCATAGGGACCTTCAAAAGATTCTTCAAAAGTTCCCGGGATAACATACATCCCTGTCCTTTCATTGGAAGAAAATGGTATAAGTTTTTCCTCTGCCCTATCGTCAACAGGCGCCAGTATATTATATGCCTTTGTTTGAATGGAAGAAGCCATCCTGCTGCCTGCCACAAGCAGTAAACCCAGACACAGGACTGCGGCTGTCATCATCACTTTTTTCTTCAATTCTTCACCTCTTATATTTCCCTTGTAATCCGATTCAGTATTTTCTATCACCCCATCTCCATGGCTGTGAAATGACAGCGTTTACAGCATGATTTTCCTTCTCTGCTTATATATTTGGACAGACATCCTCTTTGGTATTTAATTATTCAATTGGAGTATATTCCCATATAACAAAGAGATGTTTATCTATTTCCCTCACTTCAATCCAGTTAGTACTCATGTCATCCATAAAAGCCTCAAGTTCTTCTCCATCTGCCCCTATATATGCAACCATATATAACTCAACCGGAGTCTGTTCATAAGGGTAATATACCTGCTTAAATTTATACCCATAATTACTTTCGGAAGGATAATAAGGCAGCAGCTTTTTCAATATCTCACTGCCCTCTTCATCTGTAAACATACTGGACAGTTCACCAATATCAGGAAGTTTTTCATCTTCTTTATAATCAGAGACATCCTCTACTGCGTTGATATAATATTCTGACATCTCATTCAGTTTCTCTTTGTGCTCATTACAAAACTCCGTAAGCTCATTCAGAATTTCTTCCCGCGCCTCTCTTGGAAAAGGTGACACTTTCTCCACCATATCCTCCTCAGAAGAGCTGGTCATGATGTCCTTCTCTTCCTTCTCTTCCATCCCGCAGCCCATCCCAAGCAATAAACTTATGCAAATAATTCCAGCTGCCATCATCACTTTTTTCACTCTTTTACCTCCACCATTTTACAAGTTTTGGTATTCCATTTGTAATTCTTTTTTCTTTCTTTATTATATGTAGGATTACTTTTTATTGCCTTTGAATTCTTTTGAAGATACCCATAAGGCACATAATACTGCAAATGATTTTCTTTGAAAGCATAAAGAATCATCTCGATATCATTCGAGACTGCAGAACCGTTTTGTTTCATAATTCCCTTTACGTCTGGCATTCCATAACCACCTTTCTCATATGCTAATTCTTCATTTGGATTTGGTTCATATCCATGGTTACAAGATGCCTCATAATACATATCCTTTAACCCCATAACATGTCCAAATTCATGTGCAATAACCCCTTCATAATACACGAATGGACGTAATTTCTGCCTATAAGTTACACACTTTCCACTTTTCTTGTTTTTATGCTTTTTATTAGTACAAATACTAGTGTACATAGTAACCTCACGATTACAGTCTGATTTCCAGTTAACCCCGTCCATATGAGACCTTCCACACACTCCACTCTTCAAATGCACTTTAATATATCTCCCATATTTCTTCTTATCCTCTGTAACCTTTACGGAAAAGTTCACTTTCATACCTTTGTAAAAGTCATATTTAGAGCCTTTATAAACTCCACTCCAGCGGGATGTAATTCCATCTATCGCCAAATCCTTAAGAGTACAGTTTTTCCCTTGTCTTTTTATAATGTTTTCATTTTCTTCTTGTTGCTTCAATGTAAGATTTTCCGTTTTTAACACATCGCCAGCCTTTTCCTGAGCGTCATCATCAAAACGAACTATCAGATTCATCACCACATTATTTCCATTTACACGTAAATAAGAAGGAGAACTCATCTCATTATAAAAGTTTAAAGCAAGTTCAGGAAACATCTTTTCTACCGTATCCACCCGCAGCGGAGCCGGTCTGCCAAGAAGTGTCCCATGTCCTTCCCATGGATCCCCATCTTCATCCAGCATACCATCCTCGTTCCCTGGATACTCATCAACATCCAGTATACCGTCCCCATCCCCGTCTTCACTTGTAGGGTCGGAAATTACAGGCAAAACATAAATTTCACCCAGCATCTGCTCCAGCGTAACTCCATCCTTATTTCTCAGGTTCCGGTATCTATTGCTCCATCCGGCATACCACCATGCTTCCTTATAATACGTTTCAAGATACCCGGAAAAGGTCGGAAGAACCACCGTACCGTCCTCTTTTACAGTCACCCGCTCCTGGTTTACCTCCTCCCAGTCCGTCAGTCCATCCCCGTCCGTATCTGTAGGTCCGTCACACACAAGCTCACTTTTAAGCACAATCGTACTCAGCCCCAGACCGGTAATCATGTGATAAGCCGTGTTCGGCACATCCGGTACAAACCCGTAAATATAATCCAGTACCCCATCTGTAAAATTATGATAATTATTTAACAGTTTTCCTTTTGTCTGGTTAGCCAGCATATCATTCCATGAGCCACTCTGAGTTCTTGGATGTACAACCAGACAATGTATATCTGCTTCTGCCATATCCCCAATCAGAGAAAAACTGTTTGTATTTACATATGAATTGCCCAAAAATACCGCTGTTTTAAAGGCGTCATCCCGCATCCCAAGACCGGTTAATGCGTTTACCTGCTTATCAATTAAATCCGCTCTCGGTCTTGTGTTTGCAAGCGTATTTATCATGGTATTTATCTGGGTAAGGTTACCTGCATATTTGCTGCCATAAGAGGTACGGACCACCTCCCCGTTCTGGTCAATGATGTAGAATCTCACGCTTTTGCTCTTATATTCCACAGTCCTGCATATTTGTGCAATATTTTTTGTAATTGACTGGAATTCTTTCGTTGTCAGCCCTTCCACATTATTGTTAATACAAAAAGCAATATCCACCCTCTCCCGATCAGGCGTCTTTTCTGCTTCATCAGACCTCTCCATGGAAAATGCCTGAATTTCATCAGCTGCCAGGTCACTTTCCGGAAGCTCACCGCCCTCTGTCGCGGTTCTCTTCCCGTCACTTTCGTTCTGAAGTCCCATAGGAACCGGCATGGAGCCCTTCACCTCATTTTTTTCAGAAAGATTATCCACCTCAAATCCGATCTCACACAGCCATAACTCCATATCAAGGATGCAGTATGTCCCGATTTCATCGACGGTTGCCTGAATACTGTGATGTTCTTCATCCACTGTCGTATTTACCGGACAGAGAAAATTCTCATCCTCGTCAAATTTAAATACCTGATACCGTTTGATTCCTTTCAGCTCTTCTGAACTGTACTCGTCATAAATATACTTTTCATTAATTTCAAAATTCAGGGTAATGCTTTCAATCCCCTCCGGGGACGTATCATTCAGCAGAAGAATCTCCGGTATGCAGCCCAGCATATATTCCTGCTGAACCGCATTTGCATACGCACTTTCGCGCACCAGCATCTCAGAGACTGCACCGCCGCTTCCTTTCACGGAAAAGCTCATCTGGTACTGTTCATTTTTATCATTGACCTGTTCCAGAACAGGATTGTCCTTGTCAAACGCATACTCATACCGGTACTCTGCATCCGGATATCCGAAAGTTTCCGGATTCAGCGGATCTAAGCCAATCTGGATTTCATATCCGTCCAAAAGTGTATCCCCGTCTGTATCTGCTTTTGCCGGGTCTGTCCCGTATATTTCGACCTCCTCTCCATCCGTCAGCAGGTCAGAATCCGTATCCGCCATATAACAGTCTGTTCCCAGCTCCTGCTCCTTTAAGGTATTCAGCCCGTCCTCGTCAAAATCCCATTCGCCGTCTGCAATCCCCGACTCCGGGTCTGTATATTTCGTAGTGGGATCCGTTGAAGAATAAAATACCTCATAGCCATCCTTCAGGCCGTCCCCGTCGGTATCCGCATTATTTGCATCCGTTCCGTATTCTTCTTCATAATCGTCAGGAATCCCGTCCCCGTCAGTATCCTTCATCGAATCCCAGTCCTCACTGTCAGGATACTGATACTCTTCCTCACTCTCTGCTCCACTGTTTTCTTCACTATCCTCTGCCTCCACAGTATATTCATGCACAGAATACGCATACGGTTCGTCATTTTCCGTACCGCCGCACCCGTTAAAGCCAAAGGAAACCGTTTTACCTGCCTTTATCACACTGTTGTGCCCTGCATTTTTCACCACGTAATGGTTTTTTTCACAGGATTCTATGTCTGCATTCCAGATTTGTGTGATCTCCCTGTCATAATCAAACTCCAGCACCCAGTCCTCAATTGCAGTATCACTGTTGTTTGTGATGGAAACTGCCGCGGAAAATCCGCTCTCCCAGTCATTTGACACCTCATAGCTGACGGAATAGTTCCCTTCATTTACAAGAACCGGCTTTCCAGGCAGCTTATATTCCTTCGGAAAGCCCGGGAAGTTTTCCTGTCCGCTGAAACCAAACTCCACACTCCTGCCAGCTGCAATATCCTCATTCCATCCGGCATTCTTTATCACATAATAATCTTCTTTGTGACTGCTGACTTCTGCGTTCCAGATATTGGAAATTTCGCCGCTGTAATCCATTCCAAGACACCAGTTTTCAATGCTGGCATCTGCGGTATTTTCAATTTTTACACTGGCATTGTATCCGCCCTCCCAGTGTCCCGTAAGGGTAAAAACCACCCTGAAATCTTTTCCCTCATAAATATCTTCCATCGTAACGCCGTCCCAGCCGTCCGGCTCCGTTTTTTCACCGGCTGACACCTCCTTTCCGGCGGTCTCTGCAGCCATGGAAGTCTCCGTTCCCTCCGGAACCGTCCCGGCATATACCCTTGTATTCATACTTCCCATTCCGACTGCCGCTGCCAGTACCAGTGCCAGTATCCGCTTTGTCATTTTCCTTTTTTGTTTTCACCATTATCACTTTCTCCTTTCCATTGGTGGCATATACGCAAAAAAGCCGCAATGAACCATTGATATTCACTGCGGCTGAACCATCCTAAAATGCATACCATACCCAAAAACTGCATTCCGTAGACTTCAGGCTTTGCGTCCCCAGGTTTCCCTGGGTTTGCCTTTTCATGGATTTATTTTATCATAATTCCAAATTAAAGACAAGCAATTACTTTATTTATAAAATTATTTTATCCACAACTTACGAAACCTTCAGCACAAATTTCTGTATCTCCTTCTCATCCGAAACCTTTTCAATCTGTGCCCCAATCTGGCGCAGCTTCTCCTCAAATGATTCATAACCGCGCTCAATATAATAAATATCATCTATAATCGTGATACCGTCTGCCACCAGTCCTGCAATCACAAGCGCAGCGCCCGCCCTTAAATCCGGTGCATTTACCCGTGCTCCTGAATAGTTCTGCACGCCGCGTATTATCGCGATATTACTTTCCACCTTGATATCCGCCCCCATACGTGTCAGCTCATCCACGTATTTAAAACGGTTCTCAAAAATACTTTCCGTCACCGTGCTTGTTCCCTCTGCAATGCCGAGAATCACCGCCATCTGCGGCTGCATGTCTGTCGGGAATCCCGGATACGGCAGCGTCGTTACCTGGGTATGATGCAGGCTGCGGTCCGAAATCACACGAACTGCATCATCAAATTCCTCCACCCGGCATCCGACTTCCAGAAGCTTCGCCGTGGTGGCTTCCAGATGCTTTGGAATTACATCCCTCACCATCACATCACCGCCTGCTGCGGCAACTGCAAACATAAATGTCCCGGCCTCAATCTGGTCCGGAATTACTGAATATTCTGTTTTATGGAGTTTCTCCACACCCACGATACGGATTACGTCTGTACCGGCACCGCGGATATTTGCCCCCATGCTGTTTAAAAAGTTGGCAACATCAACCACATGCGGTTCTTTTGCTGCATTCTCTATTACCGTTTTTCCATCCGCCATGGCGGCAGCCATCATAATATTAATCGTCGCTCCGACAGATACCTTGTCAAGATAAATATGAGTCCCCTTAAGGTTCTCTGCCTCTGCCACTACCAGACCGTGTTCAATTTCCACATTTGCGCCCATAGCACGAAAGCCCTTGATGTGCAGGTCAATCGGCCGGCTTCCGATATCACAGCCGCCCGGAAGTGCCACCTCAGCCTTTTTATATTTGCCCAGCAATGCTCCAATCAGATAATAGGAAGCCCGGATTCTCCTTATAAACTCATTATCCACGCTGACGTCGCGGATAAATGAACCATTGATTTTTACGGTATGTTCATCCACACGCTCTACCTGCGCCCCGATTTCCTCAATCGCCTGTAACAGGACATTGATATCCCTGACATTTGGTAAATTGTCTATTGTGACAGTTTCATCCGTCATGATTGCTGCTGCCAGTATTGCAAGTGCTGCATTCTTTGCACCACCGATTTTCACTTCACCACTCAGCGTATTTCCGCCTTTGATTACATACTGTTCCATATCCCACCTCAAAAATGAAATGCCCTACTATCTATACTATTCGTTACTTTTGTGATTGCTATTCAAATTTTTTATTTTTATTTTAAAAACGGCAGACCGGCTGGTTAGGCCTTTGCATGGATAACGCCGACAGTGCTCTTACCCACCCCCGGCATTCCATAAATGTACTGCTACTGCGTACTTTCCATATTTTCCGTGGCAGCATTCGGGTCTGTCTGTGTCAGGGAATTCTTAAATACAATTTTTGCAAGGGCTTTCTCCTCAACTTCCCATCCGTCCTTTTTCTGCCAGCCTTCAAGCACCTCCTGGTATTTTTCACTCTTTCGGGTATTGATAATGGTCTCGCGGTTCTGCTTTGTTGCCTCCTCGTCTGTTTCCGCGTCAAGTTTTACAAAATAAAGCGCACTTTCTGTCTCAATCAGTCCGGAAGTCTCCCCTTCCTTCAGTGCATCCAGTTCTTTTCTGACGGCCTCCTCCAGCTGGGTGTCATCCGCTGCATATGCGCCGGTTGTAACCTCCTGGTTATGGGCCTTTGCAACACCGCTCAGTGTCGCCCCGTCCTCCTTAAGCTCTGCTTCCATTTTCCGGGCATCTTCCTTAAGGCCTGCTTTTTCCTCATCCGTGTATTCTGTCTGGGTTCCGTTCTCATCCGTACGGGAATCCGTGGCAATCTTAACCATACTGTACCCGCGTTTATTAGCCTCTTCATCGGAAACATTTGTATCCGCCTCCGCCTCAATGGCTTTTTTCATTTTGCTTCTTATGGTATAAAGCGTCAGAACCTCTTCCACAATTTCCTGGTCCGCCCCCATTTCCTCAAGGGTATCCCCGGAATTTGCCTCTATAAACTTTTTTGCGGCTTCCTCTACCGCTGTTTTATCCTCATCTGTAAACTCAATCTTATAATCGTCCATATGGGCTTTCAGTGTATACATTTCATGCAGCTGCTCCATGGCGGAATCCTTCACGCTGTCTTCAATCGTGGAATCCCCTCCAAGCGTCTGGCTCCAGATTTCCTCGTTGCCAAGATACATCCTGTACTGGTCCTCCAGCGCTGCCTGCTGGTAACGGCACATAAAATTTGCAACGCCAAGGGTTACTGTCTGGCCTTTCATGGATGCTGCCTTTGCATCTTTATTTATTCCGCATCCGGTAAATGCTGATGCGCAGAGCGCACCTGCAAGAATTACTGCTGCTATACGTTTCAACTTCATCATTCCTCCCACCTGTCTGCCCTGTGTGCGAGCACTCGTTCCTATATTATAGTGCTTTTCCCCGCAAGTATCAAGAGTTTTTTAAAATTTACTGTAACAGCACCTCCATCTGCTGCAGCAGCTGTTTTACCACATCCATAATGTCCCGGTTCTTCTCTCTCGAATTTGCCTCAGGAAAATAGGTAAAATACGGGTTCTTTGCATCTGCAGTAAATTTCAGTGACGGCTCGCATGCCGCAACCAGCTCCGGTATCCGCGACAGATCCACCCTGGCGCGCTCGTACATGGTAATTTTCAGCTCTTTTTCTTTTTGTACAACTTCCTTAATATATAGCCGGTGGGCCATCCCCTTGAGTTTTGCAACTTCAAGCAGGTTTTCCACTGATTTCGGCGGCTCCCCGAAACGGTCGATCAGTTCCGCAAGAATCTCCTCTGCCTCCTCATCTGTCTCCACGCCTGCAATCCGCTTATACATATCCAGCTTCTGCGATTCACTGGCAATATAGGACGGCGGAATAAAGGCATTAATCCTGATATCAACAGTAGTATCAAACGACTCCTCCACTTTATCCCCCCGCGCTTCTTTTACCGCCTGGTTTAACATTTTGCAGTAAAGGTCATACCCGACCGCTTCCATGTGTCCGCTCTGTTCGGCTCCCAGAAGGTTTCCGGCCCCCCGGATTTCCAGATCCCGCATGGCAATCTTAAACCCGCTTCCCAGGTCTGAATACTCACGGATGGAGGCAAGGCGTTTCTCCGCCACTTCCTTGAGTATTTTATTTCTCCGGTACATTAAAAATGCATAGGCAGTACGGTTGGAACGCCCCACACGCCCGCGCAGCTGGTAAAGCTGGGAAAGCCCCATGTTATCCGCATCATGGATAATCATGGTATTGACGTTCGAAATATCAAGTCCTGTTTCAATAATTGTCGTGGATACCAGTACATCAATCTCTCCGTTAATAAAACGGTACATGATATCCTCCAGCTGGTTTTCCCGCATCTGCCCGTGCGCAAACGCGACCTCCGCCTCCGGCACAAGCGCCTGGATTTTTAACGCAACCTCGTCAATATCCTTTACCCGGTTATACACATAATAAACCTGGCCGTCCCTTGCAAGCTCCCTGGTGACCGCCTCACGCACCATTTCCTCATTGTATTCCATGACATAGGTCTGCACCGGCATACGGTCAAGCGGCGGCTCCTCCAGAACACTCATATCCCGGATTCCAATCAGGCTCATGTGCAGGGTGCGCGGAATCGGCGTTGCAGTCAGGGTCAGCACATCCACATTCGTCTTAAGCTGCTTGATTTTCTCTTTGTGCGCGACCCCGAAGCGCTGTTCCTCATCTATTACCAGAAGCCCAAGGTCATGAAACACCACATCCTTTGACAAAAGCCTGTGGGTCCCCACGACAATATCCACCTGCCCCTTTTTCAGGTCGGCTATGCTTTTCTTCTGTTCCGCAGCAGAACGGAACCGGCAGAGTAAATCCACCCGTACCGGGAAATCCTTCATCCGCTGCGCAAAAGTGTTGTAAATCTGCTGCGCAAGAATGGTTGTCGGCGCAAGATAAGCCACCTGTTTGTTTTCCTGGACAGCCTTAAATGCCGCACGAATGGCAATTTCCGTCTTTCCGTAGCCCACATCCCCGCAAATCAGGCGGTCCATGATTTTGGTGCTTTCCATGTCACGCTTGGCAGCTTCAATTGCCAGCTCCTGATCCTCTGTTTCCTCAAACGGAAACAGCTCTTCAAACTCACGCTGCCAGACCGTGTCCGGTCCGTACACATAACCGTTTTTTTTCTCTCTCTCTGCATACAGCTTCACTAAATCCTGTGCTATCTCGCGCACAGCGCCGCGTACCCTGCCCTTGGTTTTTGACCACTCCTGCCCTCCGAGTTTGTTCAGCTTCGGTTTTCTGGCATCCTTTCCGGCATACTTCTGAATCAGCTCCAGCTGCGTTGCCAGAATATAGAGGTTGGAACCTCCGGAATATTCAATCTTGATATAATCTTTCACCTTATGGTCAGTTTCAATCTTTTCAATACCCCTGTAAATTCCAAGTCCGTGGTTTTCGTGCACCACGTAATCCCCGACCGTAAGTGCCGTAAAGCTCTGTATTTTCTCGCCTTCATAGGTACGGTGCCGCTTCTTTTTCTTTTTTTCCGCACCAAAAATATCCGTCTCGGTAATAACTGCAAACTGCAGAATGGGATACTCATATCCCTTGTGTACCTTGCCATAGCACACCATAATCTGCCCCGGCAGCAGCTCGTGGTCATAGTCCTCAGTATAAAAACAATTTAAATCCTCATTTAATATATCATCTGCAAGGCGTTTTGCCCTTGTTCTCGAACCGGAAAGAAGAATAATCCGGTATCCTTTCTTTTTATAATGTTTCAGGTCCTTAATCAGCAGCTCAAAGCTGTTATTATAGGCGTTTACACTCTGTACATGTACGGCAAACTGCCCATTTGAGGAAAGTCCGCAGGTTTTCACATCCAGCGCTGAAACGGCAATGCAGGAATATTTTTCGAGCTTCCCCATAATTTCCCGGAAACCGAACAGCTCCTTCATCTGTCCCGGCAGAATATATCCTTTTTCCAGACGCTGTTTCATGCTTTCCGAAAATTCCAGCTCAGTCTGCTTCCCCCGTTCCGTACTCCTGCTCAGTTCGTCAAAAAACAAAAAAGTTTCATCTGGATTAAAATAATCAAGAAGACTTGTGCGCGCTCCGCCGAAATAGGACAGGAATGCATCCATCCCTGCTGTCATGGACAGTTCCCCCCATTCCTCGGCAAGTTCCTGCGCCATGGACAGCGCCCTGTGTGCCTCCTCAGTTTTCATCTCTTTCCGAAGCTTCGCTGAAAAACCTTCCGCCTCTTTCAGAAAGGCTTCGATTCCGGCTTCTTTTTCCTCCTTTGACAGCACCAGTTCACATGCCGGATAGATTGTAAGAGACTCAAGGTTTTCAATGGATTTCTGGCTCTCCACGTCAAAGGAACGTATCATATCCACTTCATCGCCCCAGAGTTCAATACGGACCGGATTTTCATCCGTCAGCGGAAACACATCCAGAATTCCGCCCCTGAGTGCAAACTGCCCGATATTGTCCACCTGGTATTCCTTTTCGTACCCCATCCGCACGAGCTGCGCCACAAGCTCCTCCAGATTCACAGTGTCTCCCGGCGCAAGACAGAGGATGCTGTCCCACATCTGTTTTGCCGGTGCCATCGTGTTCATAAAAGCGTCAAATGTCGTAATTAATGTCACGCTCTCCTGCTCATGGACTGCTTTAAGTGCTGAAAGCCGTTCTGCCGTCAGCAGGTTTCCCCTGACGTCTGACTGGTAGAACAGCACATCCTTCGGCGGGTAATAAACGGCTGTCCGGTCAAAAAAACGGTAATCCTCATAAAGCTCCTTTGCCTTCTGCTCATGAAACGTGACAATAATCCGGTTCTTTCTCGCCCTTCCGAGCGCATGAATCATATGTGGTTTCTGCGCATCCGTACAGCCGGAAACTGTAACCAGTCCCGGTTTCTGTACCGCGCGTGTCATTTCCTCATATCCGCTTAACTCTTCCAGCGGCTCAATAAATGCTCTCACCCTTGTCTCTCCTGCTTTTTTGCATTAAAATCATTCATTGCCCTGTCCACGAACCCCTGCAGCATAAGGACAGCAGCATCCCCGGCGTCCCTTATGGCTTCCTCCGCCAGGGCACGGTCTTCCTCAGAAAATCGTCCCAGCACATAATCCGCAAGGTCCCAGCCCTTCGGCTTTTCCCCTACGCCGATTTTGATGCGCATAAAATTCTGTGTTCCAGTGCAGGCAATAATACTCTTAATTCCATTATGCCCGCCTGCGCTCCCTTTTTTGCGCACGCGGATATTCCCCGGTGCCAGAGAAATATCGTCAAAAACCACCAGCATTTCCGATTCCGCATCCAGCTTATAAAAATTAATAATCTCAGCCAGACTCTCCCCGCTTAAATTCATATAAGTCTGCGGCTTAGCGAGAAGTACTTTCGTGCCCTCAATCACGCCCGTGCCGACCAGCGCTTTATGCTTCTTTTCCCTGATGGAAATTCCATAACGGTCCGCCAGTGCGTCCACAGCGTCAAATCCAATATTATGCCTTGTCTTTTCGTATCTTCTGTCCGGATTTCCCAGACCTGCAATCAAAAACATACCAGTTCCTTCCCTGAAAATAATGATTTACCTGAAAATAATGATTTACCTGAAAAGAGGCTGTGGATTACTCCACAGCCCCCACAACAACCTTATTTTAAAGGTTTATTCCTTCTCCTGCAAGACCTCTTCATATTTTTTTAGTATTAACCCCTGAATATGCTCCCTTGTTCCGGAATTAATCGGGTGTGCGATGTCGCGGTATTCCCCGTCGCTCGCCCTGCGGCTCGGCATTGCAATAAACAGGCCCTTTTCCCCCTCAATGACCTTAATGTCATGAACCACAAACTCATCATCAATCGTGATGGACACCACCGCTTTCATTTTTCCCTCTTTGTCTATCCTGCGGATTCTTACATCTGTAATCTGCATAACCATCCCCCTTTTAGTCGTATGTAGGTATTCCACAATCTGTTCCTTCTAAAGAAGATATCTGTCGTTTTTTTCTGAAACGACCAGTATTTTGTTCTCACCGCTGTAATAGGTATTCGCCTTGAGTGTCCCATGGCTTTCTACGATACAGTTTTCCACATGGGTATTGTCACCAATATATACATCATTCAGAATAATGGAATTTTTGATGACACAGTTTTTCCCAACGAACACTTTTTTAAACAGCACTGAATTTTCCACCTGGCTGTTGATGATACAGCCGCTTGATACCAGACTGCCGCTGACCTTTGAACCGGCATTGTATTTTGCCGGCGGCAGATCGTCCACCCTTGAATAAATCTTTGGCTCCTGCCGGAAAAAGTGGTCGCGCAGGTCTGACTTCAGAAAATCCATGTTGGTACGGTAATAATCATCCACACTTGCAATATTGCTCCAGTAGCTTTTCAGCTTGTAACCGCAAATTTTCTTGATATTCCGGTAGCGTATCAGTACATCGGTCACAAAATCAAACCTGTTTTCCTCCGCTGTCTTCTCCAGAATCTCAATCAGCTGTCTCCTGCGGATGACATATACGCCTGCCGAAATGGTATTGGACTGCGCCACAAGCGGCTTCTCCTCAAATTCCGTAATACGTGAATCCTCATTCATACGGATGACCCCGAACCGGCTCACATCCGCGTCTGCCGGCATATCCTTGCAGGCTATGGTGATATCCGCCTTCTTTGCGATATGGAAATCCAGCAGGTCATTGTAGTCCATTTTATAAACACAGTCCCCGCTGGAGATGATCACATACGGCTCATGGCGTTTTTTCAGAAAATCAATGTTCTGGCACATCGCATCCGCAGTCCCGCGGAACCAGTCGCTGTTCTCCGCTGTCATAGTCGGAGTAAAAAGATACATTCCTCCCTGTTTACGTCCAAAATCCCACCATTTTGATGAACTTAAATGTTCATTTAAGGAACGGGCATTGTACTGGGTCAGTACGGCAACCGTCTGTACATGCGAATTGCTCATATTGCTCAGCGCAAAGTCAATGCAGCGGAAGCTCCCGCCGATTGGCATCGCTGGAATTGCACGCTTTCTGGAAAGTCCCCCCATCCGGTTGTTGTTGCCGCCCGCCAAAATAATTCCTACTGCTTTCATTTTCTGTCACCTGCCTTAATAATTGCTCCGCCGCCTGCCAGCAGTCCGTCCGGATAATCACCTGCCTCCCTGGATGTTTCTCCTGAGATGGCCGTATTCTTTCCTACTCTTACGTTTGACGGAATGGTTGAATTTTCCCCAATCGTAACAAGCCCAAAGGAATAAACATCCTCATTCAGTACGTTCGGCGCCTCATCTCCGAAGCCAAGGACAACGCCGTCACCGATTTTACAGTTTTCTGCAATAATCGCCTTTTCAATCGTCACATTGTCACCAATATCCGTATCTTTCATAATAATTGAATCCCGGATGATGGTACCCCTTCCGATATGCACATTCGGACCAATGACCGAATGAATAACGGCACCGTAAATCTCGGAAGCTTCTCCGATAATACAGCGTTCCACACTTGCCTCAGGGGCTATGTACTGCGGCTCTATGGTGTCACATTTCGTGTAAATCTTCCAGTATTCTTCATAGAGATTAAATTCCGGAATCAGATCCACAAGCTCCATGTTTGCCTCCCAGTAGGAACCGAGTGTCCCGACGTCCTTCCAGTAGCCATTGAATTCGTAGGCAAAAAGACGCTTTTCATTTTCAAAACAGTATGGAATAATGTGTTTTCCAAAGTCACATTTCTTCTGGTCCTTTAATTCAATCAGCGCATCCTTAAGCACGTTCCAGGAGAAAATATAGATTCCCATGGATGCAAGATTGCTCCGCGGTTTTTCCGGCTTCTCCTCAAAGTCCTGTATCTTTTTGTTCTCGTCCGCAATCACAATTCCAAAACGCCCTGCCTCCTCCATCGGCACCGGCATGGTCGCAATGGTAACGTCCGCCTTGTTCTCCTTATGGAAATCCAGCATGACCTCATAATCCATTTTGTAAATGTGATCACCGGAAAGAATCAGTACGTATTCCGGATTATAGTTTTCCATATAACGCAGATTCTGGTAAATCGCGTTTGCCGTCCCTGTATACCACTCACTGTTGTTGCTCCGTTCATACGGCGGCAGAACCGTCACGCCTCCGTTATTACGGTCCAGGTCCCACGGAATACCGATTCCGATATGGGTATTCAGCCGCAGGGGCTGATACTGCGTCAGTACCCCGACGGTATCAATACCTGAATTAATGCAGTTACTGAGCGGGAAATCAATAATTCTGTACTTGCCGCCAAACGCCACTGCCGGCTTTGCGACATCCGATGTCAGAACTCCAAGTCTGCTGCCCTGACCGCCAGCTAAAAGCATAGCTATCATTTCTTTCTTAATCACGTCATCACTCCTCGTCTGTCCTTAAAATTTGTAGTCAATATTATGTTACCGTCATTCTTTAATACTTTTCTTCATTATAGCATAACTGCTGTACACCCACAACACTTTTCACAATTTTCCGTATTTTTCTTTCCATTTTTTGTCACATTGCACAATACATTTTCGGGTGCGCAGGCGGCAGGCGCGTGGTATAATAAAATAAAAACAAAAATTCAGTCAGGTAGGTATGCTTCATGTATAAATTAAATTTTAATCAGCCAATCCGCATTCATTTTATAGGAATTGGCGGTATCAGTATGAGCGGACTTGCGGAAATCCTTATGGAAAAAGGCTTTACGGTTTCCGGCTCCGATGCAAGGGAATCGGACATTACCCGCACGCTTGCTGCAAAGGGCGCATCCGTTTTTTACGGACAGAGTGCAGACCACATTGCGGACGGCACTGACCTCGTTGTTTACACTGCGGCAATTCATCCGGATAATCCGGAATTTACCGCGGCAGAGGCCAAAAACATTCCCATGCTTTCCCGTGCCGAACTGCTCGGACAGATCATGGACAATTATGAAAAGTCCATCGCAGTGGCAGGAACTCACGGCAAAACCACAACAACCTCAATGGTCAGCGAAATCCTGCTTGCAGGGAAAACGGACCCGACCATTACGGTTGGCGGCATCCTTCCTTCCATTGGCGGCAATCTGCGTGTCGGCAGTTCCCCGTTTTTTGTATCGGAAGCATGCGAGTATACAAACAGCTTTTTAAATTTCCGACCAAAATACAGCATCATCTTAAATATCGAGGCCGAACACCTGGATTTCTTTAAGGACCTGGAAGATATCAGGCATTCCTTCCGCCTCTTCGCGGAAAACACCGCAGCGGACGGGGTACTCGTTATCAACAGTGAAATTCCGGATTCAGCCGGCATTACCGATAGGCTTGGCGCAAAGGTTGTTACATTCGGCTTTGATGAGAACGCCGATTATTATGCCGCAGATATCAGCTACGACGATAAGGCGTGTCCGTCCTTTATGCTTATGGTTCACGGCAGGGAAGCTGCCCGCATCCGTCTTTCGGTTCCGGGACGCCACAACTTAAGCAACGCCCTTGCGGCAGCCGCCCTCTGCGCATCCATGGGCATCGGCCTGGATGCCGTTACAGAAGGACTTCTTGCATTTGGCGGCGCAGACCGGCGTTTCCAGTATAAGGGACACATGGGTTCTGTGACTGTCATTGACGATTACGCACACCATCCGACGGAAATCCGTGCAACCCTGACTGCTGCACAGAATTATCCGCACGGGCGGCTTGTACTCGTGTTTCAGCCGCACACCTATTCCCGTACAAAAGCATTCCTTCACGATTTTGCCGAGGTCCTGTCCCTTGCCGATGTAGTCGTTCTTACCGACATCTATGCAGCCAGGGAACAGAATACCTGCGGAATCAGCTCAAAGGATCTTCTCGCCCTTTTAAAAGAAAAAGGACAGGAGGCATATTATTTTCCATCTTTTGATGAGACAGAAAAATTTTTACGGGAGACATGTGTCCACGATGATTTGTTGATAACCATGGGGGCCGGAAACGTTGTAGAAATCGCCGAGGCTCTCCTTGATACATAATTATCCACATTATCCACCTTGTCCATTCGGTACCTAATGTTTATAAAACCCTTGATTTTGCTGGTTTTTTCAACTTTTTTCTGCTTCCATTTGGAATATGGTTGTGTTATAATCACATGTGCATAACAAGAGGGGTACTGCTTATGGTAAACATTCAGCTACACAACGATTGTCCAACTACAGACACAATGATTCCAAATCAGTTCATCGACGACTTCATGCCTGAGGCCAACGGTGAATTTGTAAAGGTATATTTATATTTATTACGGTGCATCCATTCTTATGCAGAGATTTGTACAATTTCTGCAATTGCCTCTAAATTTAACCAGACAGAGATGGACGTCATGCGTGCGCTCCGCTACTGGCAGAAGGCAGGTCTTCTGGCACTGGACGAGGATAAGGATATGCAGATCTGCGGTCTGCATCTGCTGCCGTATCCGGCAAAGGCGCCTGTCATAACAAAAACAGCTCCAGAGCCGGAACCTGTAAAAGAAGAAAAACCGGTTTCCCGTACTTTGGACAGACACAGATATACGGCGGATGAGATTATGGCTTTCCGCAGGGACGAGAGTGTTTCCGAACTGTTTTTTGTTGTGGAAACCTATATCAAACATCCGCTTTCCGAAAATGACATGAATACCGTGCTGTACTGGCACGAGGAACTTCATTTTTCAACGGAGCTTATCGTTTATCTGCTGGAATACTGCATCAGCAAAGGGCATACCAGTATGCGCTATCTTGACAAGGTGGCCCTCGGCTGGCATGAAAAAAACATTACTTCCGTGGAGCAGGCAAAAGAGGACGCCGCCATTCACAGCCAGGCATATTACGGTGTCATGAAGGCATTCGGCATCACCGGAAGAAGCCTGGTGGAATCAGAAAAGAACTTTATCCGTAAATGGACGAAGGAATTTGCTTTTGACCTTCCAATGATTCAGGAAGCATGCAGCCGCACAATGACCGCCATCCACCAGCCGAGCTTTGAATATACGGATTCGATTCTTACGAACTGGCATAACAACAGTGTACATACGGCTGCAGATGTGAAGAAGCTTGACGCTTCCTACAGTAAAAATAAAAAGATTACCGTCAACACGTCTTCCGCACCCCGGAAGAAAAACAGTTTTAATAATTTCAGTTCCCGTGACTATGATTATGATAATCTCGAAGAGATGCTTCTGTCTTCATCAGCACGGTAGTTTCTGTAACGGAGGAAACCATGCCACTTTCTAATTCACAGTATGATGAAATCATGCGTGATTACGACAAAAGGCAACTGCATAACCGCCACCTTCTGGATACAAGGAAGGATGAGGTCTTTCAAAAGATTCCGCGCATAAAGGAAATTGACGCCCTTGTGGCTTCCAGCGCGGTGGAAAAGGCGCGTCTGTACTTAAACGGGGACACCAGTGCCGTAACCTCTTTAAAAGAGAATCTGGACGCCCTGCGCAGCGAAAAAAAACAGCTGCTTTCAGAACACGGATACCCCCAGGACTATCTGGAACCCGTTTACACCTGCAGGGACTGCAGGGACAGCGGTTACCGCGACGGCAGGAAATGCCACTGCTTTACGCAGGCTGTGATTAATACGGTCTATGCGCAGTCCAACATACGCGCGATTCTGGACCGTGAAAACTTTGATACATTTTCTTATGACTATTATTCAGACGAAGATATCAGCAGCACTACTGGTTTATCTTCTCTTACCACTGCACAGAATGCTGTGCAGGAGTGCCGGAATTTTATTAAGGATTTTGATTCCAGACACGGAAATCTTCTGATTTACGGCAAGACCGGTGTCGGCAAAACCTTTTTATCCAACTGTGTTGCCAGGGAACTCCTTGAAAAGGGACGTTCCGTCATATACTTTACAGCTTTCCAGTTATTTGATATATTAAGCAAGGGTGTTTTTGACAAAGACGCAGATGCAATCGCTGCCCACCAGAATATTTTCGACTGTGACCTTCTGGTTATTGACGATTTAGGCACAGAGCTTTCCAATGCCTTTACGACATCGCAGCTTTTCCTTTGTGTCAACGAGCGGCTTCTGCGCCAGAAATCCACGATTATTTCCACCAACCTGAGTCTGAACCAGATTGTGGAGATTTATTCGGAACGCACTTTTTCGCGGCTCTGTGACGCATATACCCTGATTCATCTGTTTTCCAGGGTGGACATCCGCATCCAAAAACGCAAAAAACCTGCAAAGCAGGTTTAAGTTATAAAAGCAACAAGATTTTACAAATGGAGGACTAAATTAATGCCAAACGACGAAAGAATTCTTGAAACTATGCCCTGCGGGACACTCGGACTGATTCCGACCGCCAGCTGCAAGGAGCTGGGGGAAAAAGTGAACGACTATCTTTCCGCCTGGCGGGAGCACCGTGAACACGAACACCAGGATGATATAGCTTTCAAGGATTACCACAAGGACAGCTACATTATCGAGCCGTATACGCCCAGATTCGGTTCCGGTGAGGCGAAGTGCGTCATTAACCAGTCCGTCCGCGGCTATGACCTCTACATTATGGTAGATGTCACCAATTACAGTCTGACCTACTCCCTTTGCGGACAGACCAACCATATGTCGCCGGACGACCATTTTGCAGACTTGAAGCGAGTTATTGCCGCCGTCGGGGGGAAGGCAAGGCGGATTACGGTCATCCTGCCGTTTTTGTATGAAAGCCGGCAGCACAGAAGAAATGCCCGCGAATCACTCGATTGTCCGCTGGCACTGCAGGAGCTTTTCCACATGGGAATTGACAACATCATTACCTTTGACGCACATGACCCGCGCGTAATGAATGCCATTCCGTTAAATGGCTTTGAAAATGTCATGCCTTCATACCAGTTTATTAAAGGCATATTAAAGAATGTTAAAGATCTCACAATTGACGCAGACCATTTTATGATTATCAGTCCGGATGAAGGTGCCACCCAGCGTGCCATTTACCTTGCAAATGTACTGGAAGTCGATATGGGTATGTTCTATAAAAGGCGTGATTTCAGTAAAATCGTGGACGGCAGAAACCCGATTGTGGCACATGAATTCCTGGGTTCCAATGTAGAGGGCAAAGACGTTCTGATTATTGACGATATGATTTCCTCTGGGGAAAGCATGATTGAAACAGCAAAAGAACTGAAAAAACGCAAGGCAAACCGGATTTTCCTCGTTTCCACATTCGGGCTGTTTACAAACGGGCTGGCTGCCTTTGACAAGGCATACGAGGAGGGACTGATTTACCGCATCGTAACCACCAACCTCATTTACCAGACGCCGGAACTTTTGTCCCGCGAATACTACATAAGCTGTGATATGAGCAAATACATCGCCTATATCATTGACACCTTAAACCATGACTGCTCCATCAGCGACCTGTTAAACCCTTATGACCGGATTCAGCGGTATGTGAAGCGGTATAATGAGAAGAAGAAAAAATAAGGAATATACTATAAAATTAAAACGGGAAGACCTGCCAGTGGTCATCCCGTTTTATAAATCATATTTTTCCCGCCGTTTCGCTGCCTCTTTATAAACCTGGCCATCCGTTCTTGCTGAAATCACAATTATTTTCATCACTCCGTCCAACCACTCTGCTTTATAAACAACCCGTATACCCAGATTACGAAATTTGATTTTAAAAAGACTTGTGAGGTTATTTCCACCCATATTGCCAAGTGGTTTTCCATAACCGCCTTCTTGTGCTGACAATGGATTCTGACTAACTTTACGAATTCCCTTCATCACCTGGAGTTTCGTAGAATGATCCAGCTTTTTAAGATCCTGACGGGCATCTTCCAAAAATTCAATATTCCAGCTCATTCTATTTCCACATCCTCTGCAGTGTCAAGCTCTTCTTCACTGATTCCAAGCTCTTCCATTACCTGCTCTATAGGAATACCGGCCTTATCCCCATGATGTTCCAGTCTTCGGTTTGCTTCCAGTAACAGCATATAATCTTCTTCTATTTCCGTTAGTCTGGTATATTCCTCCGGCGACAGGATAATTGCAGAAGGCTGGTTATTTTTTAGCACAATCAGTTCCTTTTCTGTATGAAGACGGTCGAATATTCTGGACGCCTGCCCTTTATTAAACTGCGAAATCGGCACCAGACTTTGTAAAATACCGGTTGCATTCGCCATAATGCTTCCCCCTCTTTGCACTTTTTTCTTATTATACACGCCAGTATTCAAATTATCAATCTGTTACCTTAAAATTTTAATATACATTTACATTCCAATTTCACACTTTCCCTAAATAAATCATATCACAATTATCCATTTTCCAGCTTGTTACTCTAAATGTTACCAGCTTGCTTGACCACAACACTGTTTATACGTTATAATACAAAATATCTTTTTCGATAAACTAATGGATAGTTTTCGACAATTCTATTTTAACTTAAAACACTGAAAAGATGTTTTGCAGCAAGAAAGGAGAAACAAATGAAACTCATAAAAAAATTATTAGCAGGATTATTGACACTGGTATTATTGCTGACTCTCATACCATCTGAATTTACTGTACAGGCCGCAACATTAAAGAAAACCGAGGAACAATTGAAATCAGATATTGCTAAGTTCTCGGTTATGGTTACTGTAAATAATCAAAATCAGAGATTTGCCATAAAAAAATCTGACATATCAAAATTTAATGTCAGGTCCACAAAATATAACAAGAAAAAAACACAGGCAACTGTAAAGTCATGTATTTATATTAATAGGGATGTGGCAACCATAAAAGGGAATGTGACATCTGTATATAAGTATAAAGGTAAGAAGTGGAAATTAGCCTCTGTTACCTACACCAAAACCTCATTATATAGTTTTGATCCCAGAGGCACATGGAATGGTACTTATACGGCAGGGCAAGGAGAAACAAAGATTACCATTGAAATCCCAGATGTGACAGCAGATGGATTTTTTATAGACGGAAAAGTATATTTTTCTGCACTGCCTACAAATCCCACCGTTCCGAGTGGATCTTTTTCACTAATAGGCGGGTACGATTTAACGAGTGGAAAAATAAATTTTTCAGGTAATCAGTGGATTGAACAACCCGATGGTTATAGTATGATAAATTTTGATGCGTATATTGATTTGGTAAATAAACAGATTACGGGAACAAATCAATTAGTTCTAAAAAAATAGGTATTGCCGCAAACTTAAAACGGGAAGACCACCAGTGGTCATCCCGTTTTTCATATTGGCAGCACCACGGTAAACGCCATCCCGTCCGTTTCGCACTCGGCAAAAATTTCCCCGTCCATTTTATGCATGATTTCCCGGCAGATATACAGCCCCAGTCCGTTTCCCTGCTGTCCTCTTGTATTTTCCCCGCGGAAAAAGCTGTCAAACAGATGGACAAATTCTTTTTCCGAAACGGGGGATCCGGTATTAAATACACGGACGAGCTGGCAGTAGTCCTCTTCGTAAAAAGAGATTTCTATTCTGCGCCCATCCCCGTATTTAAAGGCATTTTCAAAGATGTTTCCAAACACCTCCATAAGACGGTTGATATCTCCCGAAAAAATCCTGTCCTGGTATTCTTCTATGGCAAGCTGGCATTTCCGGAGCAGGCATTTCTCCCCGTAGACAGTCTGTATCCACTGCACCAGTTCCCGGAAATAAAATTCTCCCTTTTTAACTTCAATATGAAGAATATCCTCGGTAGAGGCTTTCATGATTTCGCTGACAAACGTCTCAATCTGGGCTGTTTTATCCTCAATCTGTTTATAAACCGCGGCCTGTTCCTCCCCTGTGGAATAAATACCGTCAGCCAGTGCCCTTGTGTACAATGTAATCATGTGAAGCGGTGTTTTTATATCATGGGAAAGGGACAGAAGGAGCAGCTTTTTTTCTTTCTGCAGCTGCAGTTCACGATTTCTGCTGACCTGCAGCTCATCCTTTAATGCATTCATTCCCCAGACAAATTTGCCAAACAACTGGCTTTTTTCGGTTTTCATCTCTCCCTGCAGATTACCTTTTGACAGTTCATATGCCATGTCCTGCATCCGCTCAAAGGGACCGATAAGGTGATGCCTGAAATAATATAAAACGGCAAGTACAGACAGTTCCATCAGTAATAAAACAATCTCCACCAAAAACAGGACTCCTGCTGTATCATCCGCTTTTTTGTAATCAAACCGGAGATACCCTGATAATACTTCCTGCCCTTTGGACTCTCCGTAAAGAGGAAACACCATATACATCCTGCCGTTTGTCCCCTGGTAAAAATCTGAAATAGTATGCCGGTCTGTCTTAGAAACCGGCAGATATGAAACCGCCTCCACCTCCCGGTATTTACTTAAATCCAGATTTATTAAATCATCTTCTGTCTGGATATCCGCCAGAAGATGGTTGATTTCCACTTTATACAGCTGACTGTTTTCCCTCTTTTGTTTTCTGAGAAGTCCGCCTGCACCGACAGCAAGAACCAGATACAGGACAACGGACAGAAAAATCAGCCGATCATATTTCTTCATAGCAGTACCCCACGCCCCATACAGTCTTAATATGCACTGGTTTTTTCGGGTCATCCTCGATTTTATTGCGCAGCATTTTGATGTGTACGGTCAGCGTCTGGTTTTCACTGAAACTGTCCACGCCCCAGATCCGGTTAAACAGAAAGTTTTTATCCAGTGTTTTTCCCGGATTTTCTGCCAGCAGCAGAAGCAGTTCATATTCTTTTCCGTTAAGTTCGATCTGCTCTTTGTTTTTGTATACCCTGCGGGCTGACTTGTCAATTGTAAGGTTTCCGGAAATAAGGATATCCTTTTTTGCCGGATTTCCATGTGCACGCGCAAAAACAGAACCTATTTTTGCCATAAGCACATCCGGATCCACTGGTTTTTCGATATAATCATCGGCACCAAGCCTGAATCCGTTTAGCTGGTCTTCCTTTGATCCACGTGCACTGATAATCAGGATTGGAATGCTGGCGGTTTTGCGCACATGGCTGCACACGGTAAAACCGTCAATTCCCGGAAGGGTAATATCTAAAAGCAGCATTTTTGCTGCCTCTTTTTCAAGGCAGGCAAGGGCCTCTTCTCCCGAAGATGCCCTTTTTACTGTATATCCTGCCTTTTCCATGTAAATTTGTAACAGTTCTGCTAATTCTTTCTCGTCCTCAACCATAAGTATGTCAAACATAGTTACCACCCTAACTGCATCAGCCAGTCATTCAGCTTCTTTTCCCGTTCCCTCTTCTGGTTTTCCGTATATTTCCCCAGCTGAAATTCATCACGTATGTTTCCGTCTTCAATATAAAATACCCGTTCGCAGCGGGAAGCCACATTGACATCATGCGTTACCATCATAATGGTAGTGCCTTCCTCATTCAGTTTGTTCAGCTCTTTCATGACTTCCCTGGAGTTCTGTTTATTCAGTGCACCAGTCGGCTCGTCGGCAAAGATAATCTTCGGACTGTTAATCATACTTCTGGCAATGCAGGCACGCTGGAGCTGTCCCCCGGAAACCTCGCTGATATCGTTGTCCGCCACATCGCTGATTCCAAGCTTTGCCATCAGTACCTTTGCCCTCTCATTGATTTCGCTGCGTTTTTCTTTCCGGGAAGCCGACTGGTATGCCGGTAATACTATATTATCATATACCGACAGATTTTTCAGCATATACATCTGCTGGAATACAAACCCCATCCGTTCCAGCCGGATATCGCTCATCTCATTTGCGGACAGTTTTGTCATTTCCTCCCCGAAAAACCGGATTGTCCCTGCTGTTGCAGTGTCCATTCCGCTGACCGTGTACAAAAGGGTCGTTTTTCCGGAACCGGAAGGTCCCATAACTCCGACCATTTCTCCCTCCTCAATCTCCAGGCTGACATTACGCAGCACATTGTTCTGCCTCTTGTTTACAACATAGGTTTTGCATAAATCGGTTACTTTTAATGCGTTCATAATTTGTACCATGCCGCAGGCGTGGTGCTATTTGTGTCGCCGCTCTTTTGCGGCACAAATAAAGATTGAAAAATTGCCTGCAGACTTTTCCTTTCTTTAATATCATTATTTTTCAATCTTTCTCCTTTTTGTCATATTTTCTGTAAAATATTACTCCGCAATTTTCATGTCACTGGTATTTATTTTTCGCACGCTGTTTGTTGCAAAAACTGTGGCGGCAATAATCCCTGCAAGCAGTACCAGCGGATAAAGCAGGTATGCCTTAAGCGGATTCACACGTATCGTAAGTTCCGCCCCCATAATGGCAAATATCGGTCTTAGAATAAATGCATTGGACAGCATGGACAGCGGAACCGCAAATACCATGGATAAAATGACTACCCAGACCATCCGCATTACCAGCCACTTCTGGATATAGCGGTTTTTGTACCCGATGCTTTTCAACATGGCAAGCTGCCCCTTTTCCCGTGCGATAAACAGCTTCATCATCAAAAGTACGATAAGCATAATCAGGACACACAGCATGCCTGTCATTGGGATCTGCATCCCTTTCATAACATCTTTTACCGAGCCAACGTTTATGTCAATAACTTCCTGCGCCGTAAGCCATTCATACTGCGGCAGTTCTTTTTTCAGTTTGTCTGCCAGCTCGCCCTGCGAAAGCTCTGTATCCATAACCACGTTTGTTTTCCAGTAGTTTGAAACAATTTCTCCACCCATGTCGATGGTGGGATTTAATCTCGCACTCTCGCCAAGCTGCATATAGTCCGTATATGTGCCTGTAATGATAAAACTCTTCTTTTCCCCACTGATTTTTGCTGTCACACGGTCCCCAATCTGCAGTCCGTTTGCCTCCATAACCTTTTGGGAGAATGCAATTTCATTTTCCAGCTCCGGCGCTGTACCCTCATTATACTGGAGGCTGTTTCCTTTATCTCCCACCGGATAAAAGGCCAGATGCTTAAACGTCTTTTCGTCATCCTCTGTAGCAAAACTGATAAAAAAGAATGCACCTACACTTAAGTCTGCCTCATATCCTTTTTCACGCAGTTCTCCTTCCACCCTGTGCATGGCGTCCTGCAGTGCCCTGGTGTCATGAATATTTTTGTCGTTTTCTGCTTCCAGCTTTTCCATGTATACTGCCGCGTCAGGGTTCATATTGAATTTCACAGCCATTTCATCACTTTCCATGGTCGTCAGGGTATTAAGCGGCACGGTTATCAGTACAAAGCTGATGCAGAATGTCAGGAATAAAACAATATAGCGTCTTTTGTTACAGAGAATATCATTTAAACCAAGAAATGAAATGGTATTCATATGTTTTCTCTTATACAGACTAAGTCCCCTTCTTTTTCTGTATCGTTCACCGTTTTCACCATTTCTGATGGCATCAATTGCAGATATCTTTTTCAGCTTCCCGGTAAAGAGAATACTGATTCCTGCAACAAAGAAAATCACGGCGAATGCACACAGCAGATTGACAGAGATTCCGCCCTCACCAAGCACCATATTTTTACTGACGCTCTTGATCATGACGGCAGATGCCGGAATACTGATGAAAAATCCCAGTACTGCTCCTGCCGTTACAATTGCCAGGTACTTGACAAAATAGATCTTCCGGATGGCAAATTCTCGTAACCCAATCGCTTTCATGACGCCGATTTCCCGGTAATTGTCCTCTATGGTAAAGGTCAGGGAAAATTTCAGTATCATCATGGATATCAGTATCAGGCAGATTCCGATTACAATTAACAGTGCCGCCACAACCATGTCAAATACATACAGTAACCTAAATGTTCCTTTCATAAATGTGGACATTATGGTTTTTGGAGCTGCATTTTCCATCAATTCTTTTGTTTCGTCCACATCATCTGTGTTAATACTGTAAATATATATCCTTACATTGCTGCTGCCTGCTGTCATTTTGTCATAGTCCGCTTTACAGAACAAAAATCGGTTCATACCTGACATATCGTTTCCAAACACGATATCCCTGCTCTGGCATGCCACGGTATAGGAATAAGTTTTACCATTTATCTGAAACCGCAGCTCATCCCCGGTATGAATTCCGTTTGCATCCATCAGCGCATATGGCAGTGCTGTTTCACCTTCTTTTAATACCAGGTCATCTCCCTGTTCATCCAGCGGTTTTATATATTCAGCGCCTGTATATCCAATGTAAAGGTCATTTCCCTTTGACTGAATGCCTTTCGTTTTTCCATCCATTACTGCTGTGATATCACCTGCTTTTATTTCACACAGCTCTTCGGTGCCATACTCTGTGATTCCCTCATAACCGTCCAGTGCCTTGTCCAGTGCTCCCTTTTCCTCATCAGTGGCAAGCACCATTGTCAGATCCGCGACATTGGCATATCCTATAAAATTATCTATGCCTTTCATCACCAGAGTTGTATTGCTGACGCTGCTCGCCAGAAATACGGTGGACAGCATGATGAAGAAAAACAGAATGATGTTGACTCCTTTTTGCTTAATTAAATCTTTTTTTAATATTTCCAGCCACATATCTTTTTTCCTTTCCTCTGCTTTGTTTTTTTGTTCCATACTTGCTTCGTTATGGGTATTATAAGGGAGGAATTATTAAAAAATCCTTAAAAAATAAAAAATCCCTTCCATTTTCAGGAAGGGATTTTCACAATACATTTTTAAATTATACTAACTCAAGCAGTACTTCCAGGGCTCCGTCACCCTTACGCTGTCCAATCTTTACGATTCTTGTGTAACCGCCGTTACGTCCTACATATTTAGGCGCTATCTCGTCAAATAATTTTGCAACAAGATCAACTTCCTTAGTACCTTTTCTGGTTCCGTCAGAAGTCTTTACCGGATAAAGCACCTTAAGAATCTGCCTTCTTGCATGAAGACGGGAAGGACGGTCTTTTTTAATCTTCTTCTCAACTTCGTCATATATGGTAACTCTCTTACCATCAATAACTTCCTTCACTCTTCTTCCATTGGCATCCTTACGCGGAACCTTTGCTGTAACAGTAACCTCATCGAAATTATCCTTTTCACGGATTGCTGCTGCAACCAGACCATCTGCGATTTTTCTTACTTCCTTCGCCCTTGCCTCTGTTGTAACAATTCTTCCATGCTGAATCAGGGCTGTTACCTGGCTTCTCAGCAGTGCTTTTCTCTGGCTTGATGTTCTGCCTAATTTACGATATTTTCCCATTGTTTTTCCTCCTAACGGGCATCCATTCACGCTTCTTCGGACTTACTGAATGAATCCAATATTTACATGTGATATTTCCACAGACGCTGCCACACTCATCGGGTTTACTGGCACCGCCAGATGAGGTACATCTTTGATGTATCTCATTCCTTAATCTTCTCCCTGGTTCAGCTGCAGACCTAATTCTTTCAGCTTGTTTAATACTTCTTCCAAAGATTTGCGGCCAAGGTTACGAACCTTCATCATATCCTCCGGTGTCCGGTTAATCAGTTCTGCAACCGTATTTATTCCAGCTCTCTTCAGGCAGTTGTAAGAACGTACGGAAAGCTCCAGTTCATCGATATTCATTTCAAGAACCTTCTCCTGTGCGTCGTACTCCTTCTCCACCATGACTTCAGCCTGCTGTGCCGCATCTGATAAATCAATAAAGAGGTTCAGGTGCTCGCTCAGAACCTTTGCCGCAAGGCTCACTGCCTCGTCCGGCTCCAGGGTTCCGTTGGTATATACATCCAGTGTGAGCTTGTCATAATCCGTTACCTGACCTACACGCGTATTCTCAATTGTCACATTCACACGATCAACCGGTGTATAAATAGAATCAATGGCAATCACACCAATCGGAATATCCTCAGTCTTATTCTTGTCAGCACTGGTATATCCCCTTCCCTTTGTGATTGTCAGCTCCATGTATAACTTACAGTCTGTTCCACCATTTAAATGAGCAATTACCAGTTCCGGATTCATAATCTGAATATCCGAATCCACCTGGATATCTGCTGCTGTAACAACGCCTTCACCTTCGAATTCAATATAAGCAACTTTTGGTTCATTTGTAGAACTGTTATTGCGGATAGCGAGGTTCTTGATGTTCATGATTATTTCCGTAACATCTTCCTTTACGCCAGGAATTGAGCTGAATTCATGAAGAACTCCCTCAATCTTTACCTGACTGACGGCTGCTCCCGGCAACGAGGAAAGCATGATTCTTCTAAGCGAATTGCCAAGTGTCGTACCATACCCTCTTTCCAAAGGCTCTACAACAAATTTGCCATATGTCTTGTCTTCTGAAATTTCAGCGATCTCAATTTTCGGTTTTTCAAAATCGAACACTACAAAGTCCCTCCTTCTCGGGTATTGTCTGGCATTTATTTATATTACAGGATTACTTGGAATATAACTCGACAATAAGCATCTCATTTACCGGAACATCAATCTGCTCACGTTTCGGAAGCTCTTTTACAGTTCCCTGCAGCTTCTCCCGGTCAACGTCCAGCCACTCCGGAACGATTCTGCCACCGGCAACCTCAGTGATGTCTTTCATCCTCTGGGAATTTTTTCTGCTTTCTTTGATTTCAATAACATCCCCTGCCTTAACAAGATAAGAAGGAATATTTACAATCCTGCCGTTTACTGTAACAAACTTGTGTCCGACAATCTGTCTTGATTCCCTTCTTGTTCTTGCAAAACCAAGACGGAAGATAACGTTATCAAGTCTTGTTTCAAGGATTGTCATAAGGTTCGGTCCTGTCAGACCTTTCATTCTGTCGGCTTTTTTATAGTAATTACGGAAAGGCTTCTCTAATACGCCGTAAATGAACTTTGCTTTCTGCTTCTCCCTTAACTGAAGTCCGTACTCAGACACCTTGCGGTTTGCCCTGGTAAGGTTTCTTTTGGACTTCTTGTCATATCCTAAATAACTTGG
>CANOLA010000017.1 GCA_947566705.1 uncultured Lachnospiraceae bacterium
TTGACCGTGGGGAGATTAACCAGACGGAGTTTTTGGAAGCGGCAGAGGAACCAATCCGGAATTTCATGATTAATGAAGCAAAAATCCAGGTTCGCGATATTAATCTTTTTACGGAGATTTCCGGGGAAACATACACGGAAGATGATGAACTTACAGATGTTCCGTTTACCACGCTTGTGCCGGCATTTATTCTGAGTGAACTTAGAAAAGCATTTATTATGGGATTTTTAATTTATATCCCGTTTATCGTTATTGATATGGTGGTATCTTCCGTACTTATGTCAATGGGTATGATGATGCTGCCGCCGACAACAATTTCTCTGCCATTTAAGATTTTGCTGTTTATTTTAGCGGATGGATGGAATCTGGTCGTTGGTTCACTTGTCCATACGTTTTACTGACGGGAGGTGTCTATATGATTACACAGGAAGCGATACTTGATATTGCAAGGGATGCCATTTATACAATTATTATTACCTCAGCGCCGCTTCTGGTGGTTTCACTGGTGGTAGGTTTAATTATCAGTATTTTTCAGACAGTTACTTCAATTCAGGAACAGACGCTTACTTTTGTGCCTAAAATCCTTGCAGTATTTGTTACGCTGATGATCTGCGGTTCATGGATGATGGATAATATGAGCAGCCTGATTGAACGTCTGTGGTCAAATTTCAGCAGTTACCTGAGTATGGGATAGTGCAGGACGATGATAGATTTTGCATTTACAGTAGAGAATTTTGAATACTGGCTTTTAATTATGGTAAGAATTTCCTGTTTTGTCTTTATTGCACCGTTTCTTGGTCAGGACGGGGTACCAAGCCAGACAAAAATAGGATTGTCAATATTTATTTCACTGATTTTATATGGGGTTGTTTCACGGCCGGAACTGGAATACCAGAGTGTTGTGGGATATGCTGTTGTAGTATTAAAGGAGGGAATTACAGGACTGCTGATAGGCTTGGCCGCGAATATCTGTAATTCTATTGTTTTGTTTGCAGGTAATATGATTGATATGGATATTGGATTATCCATGGCAACACAGTTTAATGCAGATATGAAAACTGAATCAACACTTACAGGCAGTTTATATTATTATCTGGTTCTGTTGCTGCTTCTGACATCCAATTTACAGACGTATCTGATTCAGTCTATTGCTGATTCTTTTACGCTGATTCCGATTGCACAGCAGAATTTCAACTGGGATCATCTGTTTTCAGCAATGCTGAAGTATATGGTTGATTTGTTTATTATCGGTTTTAGGATTTTTCTTCCGGTATTTGCCTGTATCATGATTTTAAACTGTGTGCTGGGTGTCATGGCCAAGGTGGCGCCGCAGATGAATATGTTTTCCGTTGGTATGCAGCTTAAGGTTATGGTAGGATTTATTGTATTATTACTTATGGTATTCCTGCTGCCAAATGTGGCAGATTACATATTGCGGGAAATAAAGACGATGGTGAGGCTCATTGCAGAGGGTATGTACTGAGGAAAAACTGAATAGAATGGGAAACAAAAATTACCGGATGTGTTATAATTTACAGTGGTTTGCACAGGACGGTGATGGAGGAGAGAAAACAGAACCGGCAACTGCCAAAAAACTTCAGGATGCAAGAGCGGAAGGAAAGGTTGCAAAAAGCAAGGAACTGACCTCTGCGTTTGAACTGATTGTACTGTTTCTCTGTCTGAAGATATTTATCTCTTTTGTGGGAGGTAATCTTTTGTACGTGTTCGATTTCATTTATGGGAACATGGCGGATTTTCTGGAAATTAACGAGAAATTTCTTTCCACCCAGGCGATAGCGTCACTGTTTTTTTCTGTTATTATGCGGTTTCTGCTTATCGTACTCCCGTTTTTTGCTTTTGGTTTTGTGATTACATTTCTGGTCAGCCTGGTTCAGGTTGGCTGGAAGGTTTCATCCAAACCCATGCAGCCAAAACTGTCAAAGTTTAATCCGATAAACGGATTTAAGAGGATTTTGTCAAAGGATTCGCTGTTTGAACTGTTAAAATCCATTTTAAAAATCGGCGTAATCGTATATGTTGCATATACCTCTGTCAGGGACCATCTGAATGATCTGTTTATTCTTTATGATATTACGTTGAAACAGGCGGTTTCACTGGTTGGGACATTAATTATTGACGCAGGGATAAAAATTGCTTTTGTCTATCTGGTTGTCGGAATTGCAGACTATATTTACCAGAAACACAAATTTAATGAAGAAATGAAGATGACAAAGCAGGAAGTAAAAGATGAGTTTAAGAACACCGAAGGAGATCCGCAGATTAAGGGGCGTCAGCGCCGTAAGATGCAGGAAGTATCCCAGAAGCGTATGATGCAGGATGTACCAAAGGCAGATGTGGTTATTACAAACCCGACTCATCTGGCGGTTGCTTTAAAATACGATGCCGGGCAGGGAACTGCACCGGTGGTTCTGGCAAAAGGAGAAGATTTTCTTGCACAGAAAATCAAAGAACTGGCAAGGGAACATCATATTGATATTGTAGAGGACAAACCCCTGGCAAGAATGCTCTACCACAATGTGGAAATCGGTGCGGAGATTCCGCCCGAACTGTACCAGGCAGTGGCAGAAGTGCTTGCGATGATTTATCGCAATAAACAGGGAGCAGGTGCATAAGATAAAAGAGTATCCTTAAAAAGGAGTTATGCATTACATATAAGAAAGGAGGGCAAAGAATGCTTAAGAAAGCGGATATTGGTGTGGGATTATACCTGCTGTGTGCAGTTGTTTTCTTTATTGTACCAATCCCGTCCGTACTGCTGGACGTCATGCTGGCGCTGAATATTTCGATAGCCCTTATTATTTTATTTAATGTGCTGTTTGTGCGGGAAGTGCTTGATATGTCATTTTTCCCGACACTGCTTTTGTTTACAACGATTTTCAGGATATCACTGAACGTTTCATCCACAAGGCTGATTCTTTTAACAGGTGATCCGGGTAATGTCGTTACAACTTTCGGTGATTTTGTTGGCGGTGGTAACATGGTTGTCGGAACAATCGTATTTATTGTTCTGGTACTGATTCAGTTTATCGTTATCAACAAAGGTTCCGAACGTGTATCTGAAGTAACTGCACGATTTACACTGGATGCCATGCCTGGTAAGCAGATGGCGATTGATGCGGATTTAAATACCGGCGCCATTACGGATGAAGAGGCAAAAGAACGAAGAGCAAAGATTCAGAAGGAATCCAGTTTTTTTGGTTCCATGGATGGTGCCACGAAGTACGTAAAGGGAGATGCGACTGCCGGTCTGATCATTACTTTTATCAATCTGGTAGGAGGAACAGTGCTTGGTATTTTGTTCATGGGAATGGAGTTTTCAGAAGCTCTTTTGCATTTTGGAATTCTTACCATTGGTGATGGTCTGGTATCCCAGATTCCGTCGCTTCTGATTTCGCTTTCTACCGGTATTCTGGTTACCAAAGGTTCCAATGAAGCGGATTTCTCAGGAATACTTATAAAGCAGCTGTTTGGCATTCCGCGGGTACTTTACATTGTGGGTACGGTAATTGCATTCCTTGGTATTGTTACACCATTAAATGGTTTTCTGTTTGTGACGCTTGGCGTTATATTTCTGATTGCAGGAAAGAGCATCAGCCGGGATATTGGAGTGGAGACGATAGAAGAGGAAGTACAGCAGGCAGAGACGGAGGCGGAAGAAATCCGTAAGCCGGAAAATGTGGTATCACTTCTTCAGGTGGATCCCATCGAGCTGGAATTCGGATATGGTATTATTCCGCTTGCCGATGTGAACCAGGGCGGGGATCTTTTAGACCGTGTGGTAATGATCCGGCGGCAGATTGCACTTGAGCTTGGTACGGTAGTTCCGATTATCCGCTTGCGTGATAATATCCAGCTGAATCCAAACCAGTATATTATTAAGATTAAGGGCGTACAGGTAACAGAAGGTGAAATTCTTTTTGACCACTACATGGCGATGAATCCGGGATATGTGGAAGAAGAGATTACTGGTATTCCTACCTTTGAGCCGTCATTCCATCTGCCGGCAATCTGGATTACAGAAGCGCAGAGGGAACGTGCCGAGAGTCTTGGTTATACGGTTGTGGATGCACCTTCGATTATTGCAACGCATCTGACAGAGGTAATCAGAAGCCATATTGCAGAGCTTCTTACCAGACAGGATGTACAAAACCTTGTCAACAACTTAAAGGAATCAAACCCTGTCCTTGTGGATGAACTTACACCGAAGCTTCTGGGACTTGGAGAAATCCAGAAAGTTCTTCAGAATCTTCTGGAGGAGGGTATTTCCATCCGGGATCTTTTGTCTGTGTTTGAATCACTTGCAGACCATGCACAGACCACGAGGGATACGGATGTACTTACAGAATATGTCCGCCAGAGCATTAAACGTGCAATATCCGGGAAATATTTTCCGGCAAATGAGACAACAAGTGTTATTACGCTTGACCCGAAGGTGGAACAGGAGATTATGTCTTCCGTAAAACAGACGGAACAGGGGGCTTACCTTACGATGGATCCGGAGAAAACAAAGGCAATTATGGATTCTGTGGAGACCGAGACACAAAAGCTGGAAACCATTGGTAAAAGTCCGATTGTCGTTACATCTCCGATTGTGCGCATGTATTTTAAGAAACTGACAGAAGAATATTTTAGCGATCTGATTGTGGTATCCTACAACGAAGTTGAATCCGATGTGGAGTTACAGTCAGTAGGGATGGTGACAGCATAAATGACAATTAATAAATTTTATGGGAAAACAGAAGAGGAAGCAACTGAAAAAGCGCGTGAGGAATTTGGTGAAAATGTTGTAATTATGAATGTAAAGGAAATAAAGCCCAAAGGGCTGTTCCGTGCATTTAAAGGAAATACCTATGAAGTGACTGCAGCAATGGAAGAAAAAGAGCATCCGCCGACGGCTCCTGCCGCACGGCCTCTGCAGAATACAAAACCGGTGCTTGATGCCATTAATCTGGTTGCAGATGAAAAAATCAGTATTCCTAAAGTAGAAAAGAAGCCTGATTTTACGCAGACAGCAGGATTGGAGAAGAAGAGAATGACTGAGGGTGTAACGGATAAGGTAAAGGAACGGAAAAATCTGGAGGCACGTCTGGATGATTTGTCAGACCAGCTGGAAGAAAGTCTTGGAAGCAGTCAGAAAAAGACAAAGGGACCATCTTCCGAAGAACTGAATTTTGTCCGTATTCTTTATAATACCATGCTGACAAATGAAGTGAATGAGAAATATGTAAACCAGATTCTTGATGAGGTGGAAAAATTTATCCGTCCGGGAAATAATGTGGATGTAATTCTTTTTAATGTTTACCAGAAGCTGATTCTGCGTTTCGGACAGCCGAAAACCATAGATGTGTCCGGTCCAAAACCGCGTGTTTATTTTTTTATCGGACCGACAGGAGTAGGAAAAACAACTACCATAGCAAAGATTGCATCCAAATATGAAGTTGAATTTGACAAGAAAGTCGCATTTATTACTGCTGATACCTACAGGATTGCTGCCACGGAGCAGCTGCAGGTGTATGCAAACATCTTAGGGGCACCGATGTCCATAGTTTATTCTAAGGATGAACTGAATGATGCGATTGCAAAATATGCAGACTATGATTTGATTTTTGTGGATACGGCAGGGTTTTCCCACAAAAATGAAGAGCAGCGCTCGGATGTAAAAAAACTGATTCAGGGCGTTGATAAAAAATACAAAAAAGAAGTATACCTGGTACTTTCCGCAACTACAAAATACCGTGATCTGGTTGAAATTGTGGATACTTACCGGGAAATTTCAGAATATAAACTGATTTTTACAAAACTAGACGAAACAACAACCTATGGAAATCTGCTTAACATTAAGCTTTATTCGGATGCTGATTTGTCCTATGTGACGAACGGCCAGAATGTGCCGGATGACCTTGAGGTTTTTGATACACAAAAGATTGTTAAGAAGCTACTGGGGGGCAGTTCGTGATGGACCAGGCACAGCAGATGCGTAATGTGATTAAACAGCATAAAATGAAAAACCAGAATACCGCCAGGGTGGTAACCGTTACCAGCGGAAAAGGCGGTGTGGGAAAATCAAGTATTGCCGTAAATCTTGCAATACAGATGCGGAAAGCAGGAAAGAAAGTGATTATTTTTGATGCGGATTTTGGTCTTGCAAATGTGGAAGTAATGTTTGGGGCAATTCCGCAGTATAATCTTTCAGATCTGATTTTCCAGGAAAAAAACATTCGAGACATTATTACACCGGGACCGATGGATATCGGCTTTATTTCAGGAGGTTCCGGAATTATCGGGCTGAATAATTTATATCATGAACAGATCGTTTATCTTGTGAACTGTATTAATGAGCTGAATGATCTTGCGGATTATATTATTATAGATACCGGGGCCGGAATTTCGGACCAGGTTCTGGAGTTTGTGATTGCAAGTCCGGAGGTGATTCTGGTTTCCACACCTGAGCCGAGTTCGCTGACGGATTCCTATTCCCTGCTTAAGGCACTGCACCATAACAAGGAGTTTACAGCAGAGCAGACAAATATCCATGTGGTATCCAACCGTGTGGCATCGCAGGATGAAGGAAAGGCAGTTTACGATAAGCTGAACTCCGTGGTATCGCAGTTTCTGCATGGAAATCTGAACTATTTAGGAATGATACCATGGGACAGTGCACTTGAAAAAGCAGTGCGTCAGCAGAAAACAGTATCACTTATGGAACCAAATTCCAAATCCGCACGGGCATTTGCAGTCCTTACGGAGAATTTGTTAAACGGAACACATAATACACAGGTACGCTGGGGAATTTCCCAGATGTTTTCCAGTTTTTTCTCAAATCATAAATAGGAGAATACGTTATGAGAATAAAAGATGTAATTACACCGGGAGATAAAATTGATATCAGGCTTACCCACAAGATAAATGTGGAGGAAAACGGAGGGGAAACCGCACAGATTTACCAGAGCAGTGTGGCAGATTATCTGTCAGACACAGAACTGGAAATACTTATGCCCACAAGGGAAGGAAGGGTAATGCTGTTTCAGGTCGGTGCAGAAATGGAGTTTACATTTTTTACAAGACATGGTATGTATAATGCGCGGGGAACAGTAACAAAGCGGTACCGTATTGACAATCTGTTCCTGCTGGCTGTCCAGATTCGTTCAGAACTGGTAAAATTCCAGCGGCGTGAGTTTTTCCGTATTGACTGTATGATTGATATAGAATATTATAAAATCCGTGAAGAAGTTGCGGAGCTTCCTACTACGGCAATGCTGTTTGCGGAGCTTCTGGATGTACAGTATATTGGTACCAGTATTAAGGGAACGATGATGGATATCAGTGGCGGCGGACTTCGTTTCTCTTCAAAGGAACAGCTGCAGAGGGGGGATTTTATCCTTTTGGTTATCCGGCTGACAAATGACAGGATGGATGAAACATTTTACCTGGTTGGTGAAGTAATGGCAGGTGAGCCGCATCCAAATATAGAAGGTTTATATATGAACCGGGCAAAATTTATTTTTAAAGATCTCAAGGACAGGGAGAAGATTGTGCGTTTTGTTTACGATGAGGAGCGCAGAATCCGAAAAAAAGAAATCGGGTGATAATATGAAAAAAAACATTCTGGTTGTTGATGACTCTGCACTCATGAGAAGGGTTATATGTGATATAATTAATTCAGATCATAATTTTCAAGCAACTGATTACTGCAGGGACGGACTTGAAACATATGAGCGGCTGAAGGTAAAAAGCTATGATGCAATTGTGCTTGATATCATTATGCCCCATATGGATGGTCTGCAATTACTGGAACGGTTACAAAAAGAAAAAATCAGGGTAAAGGTAGTTATTGTAAGCACGCAGGCGGGTGATGAAAGCATTACGCTCAGGGCAATGGAACTGGGAGCCGTTGCATTTGTTGTCAAGCCTGGGAATGTCAAGGAAATAAAGAGTGACGTTTTTAAGGTGGAGCTTCTGGCAAACCTGAATGCGGTCTGCCGTGTACAGCCTTCTGCAAAGACCGTAAAATCAAAAGGCAGGGCGGCTGTTCCGGTGAAGCGGCTGAAGGCACCGGGCAGCGGAAAGCGTTTGATTGCATTAGCCTGTTCGACAGGAGGTCCCAAAGCACTGCAGAGTGTGATTCCGTATCTTCCGGCGGATATCAATGCACCAATGGTTCTGGTACAGCATATGCCGGCAGGTTTTACGAAATCCATGGCGCAGCGCCTGGATGAGCTGAGTAAAGTCACAGTCACTGAGGCCGTGGAAGGTGCAAAGCTGGAGAATGGCCATGTGTATGTTGCTCCCGGAGGGAAACATATGCTGGTGGCAAAAAATCCTGACGGTTCCCACAGAATTGTACTGGATGCTGCGACACCGGCAATCGGAGGCTTAAAGCCTTGTGCGAACCTTACCTTTGATTCCCTTTCAAAGACGGGATATGATGAAATCATATGTGTGGTTTTAACCGGAATGGGGAGTGATGGTACAAATGGAATCCTTACGCTTGCCCGTTCCAAGCCGATTCACGTAATTGCCCAGGATGAAACAACCTGTGTGGTTTATGGTATGCCCAAGAGCATTGCCGATGCAGGATTAGCCGATGAAGTCGTTCCGCTGAAAGACGTTGCGAAAACCATTACGAAGATTGCGGGGGTAAAATAACATGGATGTAAGCCAGTATCTGGAGATATTTATTGATGAAAGCGGGGAACATTTACAGACATTAAGCGACTGTATTATGGAACTCGAAAATGAACCGGACAATAAAGATGTCATAAATGAAATCTTCCGTGCTGCCCATTCCTTAAAGGGAATGGCCGGTACGATGGGATTTAAAAGAATGCAGCATGTGACACATGATATGGAAAATGTGTTCCAGGAAGTCCGTGGGGATAAAATTCCGGTTGACAGCCAGATGATAGATCTTCTTTTTAAATGTCTGGATGCCATTGAAGGATATCTTGATAATATTAAGGCAAGTTCCAGTGAAGGGGAAGAGGATAACGAAGTAATCATCAAAGAGCTGAATTCATTTATTGAAAAGGCAAATGGAAAAAAAGCTGATGATGCTGCCCCGGAACCTGCAAAAGAAGAGAGTGCCAAAGAAGATACGGCAAAGGCTGCAGGGGATGACGAGAAGAAGTATCTTCAGGTGGAACTTTCCGATAAAGAACGTGAGCAGCTTGCCGCAGCAAAAAACGGCGGGTTACATATTTATGGAATGACAGTTGTGATACAAAAGGAATGTCTGTTAAAAGCAGCGAGGGCATTTCTGGTATTCCGTGCAGTAGAAGAATTTGGTGAAATTCTGGTTTACCGTCCAAGCTCACAGGATATTGAGGATGAAAAATTTGAACTGGATTTCAGTTTTTATATGTCATCTTCCGAAGAACTGGAAAAAATCCAGACAGCTGCAAAAAATGTATCTGAAATCGAGCAGGTCTTTGCAGAAGAGCTGTCTGATTTCGGACAGAATGAAGAAAAGGAAACAAAAGAAGAAACAAAGCCTGCCGCACAGGGAGCACCGGCAGAGCCGCCGGCAAAACAGGCAGAAAATAAGAAGTCAGCATCTGCTCCGGCAGCAAAGAAACCGGCAGCAGGAAAACCGGCGACAAGCCGGACAATCCGTGTGGATATTGAAAAACTGGATACCCTGATGAATCAGGTTTCCGAGCTTATTATAGCAAAGAACAGTCTGGTTTCCATTGCGTCCACGGAAGAAGGAAGTTTTAATAACCAGGGCTTCCATGACCAGATTGAATATCTGGAGCGAATTACCACAAGTCTTCATGAGTCTGTCATGAAAGCACGAATGGTTCCAATTGAGAGCGTTGTGAATAAGTTCCCGCGTATGATTCGTGATCTTTCCAGAACGCTTAACAAAAAGATGGATCTGGTAATGACTGGTGAGGAAACCGAGCTTGACCGTACTGTAGTAGACCAGATTGGGGATCCGCTGCAGCATCTGCTCAGGAATTCCGCAGACCATGGTCTTGAGGATACCGAAAAACGTATCGAGCGTGGAAAATCAGAAACAGGACATATTTTCCTGAATGCATTCCAGGAAGGCAATAATGTCGTTATCAAGGTTGGGGATGATGGTAACGGTATTGATACTGAGGCTGTCAAGGGAAAAGCCATTGACCGTGGTATTATTACGGCGGAACAGGCAGAAACCATGAGCCAGAAAGAAATCGTCAATCTTTTGTTCCTGCCAAGTTTTTCCATGGCAAAGAAGATAACGGATATTTCCGGACGCGGCGTTGGTCTTGATGTTGTAAAATCAAATATTGAGCAGCTCGGCGGTGATGTTGAAGTTAAGACATCACTTGGGGAAGGTACAACCTTTACCGTACGTCTTCCGCTGACGCTTGCTATTATTCAGGCACTGATGGTTGAAGTACGGGATGAGAAATATGCAATTGCACTTGCCTCCATTTCCAATATTGAAAGCGTTCCGGTTACGGATATCAAGTATGTTGAGGCGAAGGAAGTTATTCATTTACGTGGAAGTGTAATTCCGCTGATTCGTCTGGACCGGATTCTTGACATGGAACCGATTGAAGATGAAAGGGATAATCTTACCGTTGTTATTGTACAGCGCGGGGACAGCCAGATAGGTCTTGTCGTTGACAATCTTATGGGACAGCAGGAAGTCGTTATCAAGTCATTAGGCAAGTATATTAATGGCAACAAGATAATCAGTGGAGCAACGATTCTTGGTGATGGTGAGGTTGCACTGATTCTGGACACCAATACATTAATGTAACGAAAGGGGAACAGAATGGAAGCAGCAAAAACAGAGGTAAGTATTAAGGGAAGTACGAAAGGAAACGGCAAGGCAAATACACAAAAAGAAATCAAACAGTATATTGTTATCCGGATTGGCGGGGAAAGATATGGAATTGATATCCGGTATGTGGACAATATTGTCCGGATGCAGAAGATTACCCGTGTTCCGAAGGCACAGGTATACTACAAGGGTATTATCAATCTCCGAGGCGAGATTGTGCCGGTAATGAGTATCCGTATAAAAATGGGGCTTGAGGATGATGTATTTACCAATGCTTCAAGGATTATTATTTTAAAGATTGAAGAACGCGGTACAATAGGGGTTATTGTGGATGAAGTCTGTGAGGTTGTCAATCTTTCAGAGGATGAGATTGAGGCAAATACCATGAATGGCAGCCGTCTGAAGGACTCATTTATTACTGGAATCGGCAAGAGCGGAGACCAGCTGATTTCATTATTTGAAATCAGCGCCATTGTGGATGAGCGGGAAAGTATGTAATTGCAGCAGAGGGAGTATTCCCATGGTATTTCAGTATAGTGAGGTCTGTCCTCACTATATCTGTAATGTGAGTTATTCTATTGCGGGGAGGGGAAAATGGCAGAATTTTCATTAGATAATGTAAACAGTATGTATATGGATGTCCTTCGGGAGATTGGCAATATTGGAGCCGGCAATGCCACTACTTCGCTTGCCAGCATGATTAATTCCAAGATTGACATGAATGTTCCCAAAGTGGAACTGATGGAAGCATCAAAGCTCAGTACCGCAATTTGTCCGGAAGAGGAAATTATTGTCGGGATTTTTCTGGAAGTGAAGCATGATATTACCGGAAGCATGATGTTTCTGATGCGGATGGACAGCGCGCACTATCTGGTAAACAAGCTGATGGGAAAAGATCCGGAAAACAGGGATGACTTTGATGAAATGGATTTGTCTGCAATGAAGGAAATTGGAAATATCATTGCGGCATCTTACCTTTCGGCGTTATCCGGACTGACAAATCTGACAATTGCACCGTCCATTCCTTATATTGCGGTGGATATGGCTGCATCAATTTTAAGTGTTCCGGCAATTCAGTTTGGACAGTACGGTAATAATGCGCTCTTAATTGAAACGGAGTTTGGGGATGATTACATGATTAACGGATACTTTATCCTGATGCCTGAGGAAGATTCTTATGCAACAATTCTTACTTCTTTAGGGATCCAGATGTAGGGGAATAAGAGGGAAGGAACAATGGGAGAATTGATAAAAGTCGGCATGGCAGACCTAAAGGTTGCGAAAGCGCCGGATACGCTGACCACACTGGGCTTAGGCTCATGTATAGGGCTAACTTTATATGATCCTGTCATTAAAGTAGGTGGAATGGTGCACTATATGCTGCCGGACAGTACGAAGATAAAAAATAATTCAAATATTGCAAAATTTGGGGATACAGGAATTCGGGAGCTGTTAAGGCTGATGCTTTTGAATGGGGCGAACAGGCGCAGGCTGGTGGCAAAAATTGCCGGCGGGGCGCAGATGTTTGCAATGAGCGGAAGTTCTGCGATTGGTAATGTCGGGGACCGCAATGCTGAGGAGGCGGTACTGATATTAAGAGAGCTGGGAATACCGCTGATTGCGAGGGATACAGGATTAAATTACGGAAGAACAGTGGAGCTGGACTGCTCGACAGGCCAGTATCTGATTAAGGCAGTAGGAAAAAGTTCAAAAGTTATATAGGGGAAATGTGATGAAAACCAATGCAGTACCGGCAGTGATTATGCTGACGGCGGGATTATTAGATTGTATATTGTCATTATACGAACATATGTCGTTTTTTCAGTTTACCAAACGTTTGCTGATTGTTCTTGTGGCATTCTATATCCTTGGATGTATAGTAAAAATTGTTCTTGACATAAATTTTAAGGATGAGGAAGAACAGGAAGAAACTGAGCAGGAGGATATGCAGGAAGAAGAGGGTGTTCTGCCGGAGGAAGGTCAGGAGGAAGAGACTGATTCCATGGAAGAACCAGAGGATGCACAGACAAACCCGGACCTTTCAGAGACCGAATAACCAGGAGCCAGTTAAATGAAAACAGTTGATAGAGAAATGCTTTGGGACAGTTACCGGAAAAAGCCATCGCAGGAACTCCGGGAACAGCTGATAATTGAATATGCACAGCTTGTGAAGCTTGTGGCGGGAAGACTGAGCATTTATCTCGGACATAACGTGGAGTATGATGATCTTGTCAGTTATGGTATTTTCGGGCTGATTGATGCAATTGACAAATATGATCTGTCAAAAAGCGTGAAGTTTGAGACATATGCAAGTCTCCGTATCCGCGGGGCCATTCTGGACCAGATTCGTAAAATGGACTGGATTCCCCGTACTGTGCGCCAGAGGCAGCGCAAGCTGGATGAAGCGGTCAAGCAGATTGAGATGCGGACCGGAAAGACAGCAACGGATGAAGAGATTGCAAAGGAGCTTGGGCTGACCGGCGAGGAACTGTTAAACTGGCAGTCACAGCTTAAGGTTGCAAATGTTGTGTCATTAAATGAGTTTGAGGAAAACGGGCCGGAACCGCTTGTGGATCCCGGTAATCCGTCCCGTTTTATGGGACCGGAGGAAGTGGTGGAGGAGGCAGAGCTGAAAGAAGTTCTTGCAGAATCCTTAAAGCTTCTGACGGAAAAGGAACAGAGAGTGATTGAACTGTATTATTACGAGGAAATGACCCTGAAGGAAATCAGTGAAATTCTGGGGGTATCAGAATCCCGTGTGTCCCAGCTGCACACCAAAGGACTGATGAAGATGCGCAGAAAAATGGGGGCATACATGAATATCCTTGTAGATTAAGGAGGGTGCCATGCCGATTGGACAGATTAATTATGCAATGATTCAAAGAACAACGGATGTGGAGGCTTTTAAACACCAGGAAGAGGCAAAACCCATGGTTGACCAGCAGAATATACAGACGGTGGTTAAAAAGCATGAGGAGGCGCTGCGCCACCAGGTGATAAAAAAGGATGACAGCAACCGCGCCGAAAACCATGCAGATGCAAAGGAAGAGGGCAAAGGAAAATATACAGCCAGCCAGGGAAAGAAAAAAGCAAAACCAAAGAATGACAGCGGCCAGGTCATTAAAAAAACAAATCAGGGATTTGATATTAAAATATGAGGAATGAACATGACAGGAGTTGAAATAGCTTTCATCATTGTCGGAATAATTTTTATCATTGTCAGTTTTTTTGTGCAGGAAAAATTATCGGCAAAGGACATGGAAGAATTCGCAAAGTTAAGTGAAAAAGAACTGAATTACATCGTGAACCGCCAGATGAAAAATGCAAACGAAAGAGTAGAGGATTCCATTGAGCAGGTGATTGAGGAAGCGCATGAAATAACAAAGCGTGCCATGGAAAAGGAAAGCAATGAAAAGATTATGGCAATCAGCGAGTATTCCAATACAGTGATTGATTCCATGAATAAAACGCATGATGAGATTCTCTTTTTATACAGTATGTTAAATGACAAGCATGCGGAGCTTACGGGACTTGCTTCACAGCTCCAGCAGTTTTCGGACCATATGAGGATTCCGGAACCGGAGATGGTTCCTCCCGGTATTCCTGAGCCGGAACCGGAGATGGAGACAGAGGAAACCCAAACGATGGAGAGAATGCCGGTGCGGCAGGCAGGAAATGCATCCCGTTCCATGCTGGCGGATGATGGTTTAAACCACAATGAAAAGATTTTAAGACTGCACCAGCAGGGATATACTGATGTGGAGGTTGCACGGACCCTGGGACTTGGACTGGGGGAAGTAAGACTTGTCATTGGATTGTTCAGAGGAGAAGAAGCAGGTGAAATTTAAGTATTATTTACGCGGATGTGGAGTTGGAATACTGTTTACGGCTCTGGTGCTTACGATTTCCTTTCATACAAGGGGCGGTGTAATGACTGACGAAAAGGCAATGCAGCGTGCGTCAGAACTTGGAATGGTAATGCCGGATGGTACGGAAGGGATTTCCGGGACGCAGGAGGATACGCAGGATGCGAAGCCTGTGGCAAACATGGAAGATACGCAGACATCCAGGGAGAATTTAAAAATAGGCCAGAGTTCCGAAAAGCCGGATACACAGAAGGAAAACAAGGATAAAGATAAAAACAAAGATACAGACAAAGATAAAAATAAGGATGATAAGGATAAGTCTTCCCAGGATGATAAATCAAAGAATTCTGAAAAAAACAGTCAGGATAATTCCGGGGATAACGGGGACGAAACGGTTACAGTAACCATTAAAAGGGGAGAAGTCTGCAGGGAGATAGCAGAAGACCTTTACAGTAAGGGACTGGTGGATGATGCCGAGGGATTCCGGAAGTATATGAGGGACCAGGGCTATGATAACCAGATTTGTGTAGGGACATTTGAACTGAAAAAAGGAATGACCTATGCACAGATTGCGAAAGTTCTTACCATGAAATAGAAAATATTTATTGTTTTGTCTTGCAAATGAGCCTTTGGTATGGTATAATGCCAAAGGCTTTATATTTTATTAATCACATGTATGGAGGCTGCCGGTGCCGGATTTACGCTTTCCGGTGGCAGACCAGTGGGAAGTACATGGCAGAACATAACCAAATGGAGGTAGAATCATGAGCGTAATTTCAATGAAACAGTTACTGGAGGCAGGTGTTCATTTCGGACACCAGACAAGAAGATGGAATCCTAAAATGGCTCCATACATCTACACAGAGCGTAATGGAATTTACATTATCGACCTGCAGAAGTCTGTAGGCAAGGTGGATGAGGCATATGATGCGGTTTCCGATATTGCGGCACAGGGAGGAACAATTCTTTTTGTCGGCACCAAGAAACAGGCGCAGGAAGCAATCAAAACTGAAGCAGAGCGCTGTGGAATGTACTATGTAAATGAGAGATGGTTAGGCGGTATGCTTACAAACTTCAGAACCATCCAGAGCCGTATTGCCCGTCTCAAGGAGATTGAGGTAATGTCAGAGGATGGAACTTTTGAGGTTCTTCCAAAGAAAGAAGTCATCGCACTTAAGAAAGAATGGGAGAAATTAGAGAAAAATCTTGGCGGAATCAAGGAGATGAAGAGAATTCCGGATGCGATTTTTGTTGTGGATCCGAAGAAGGAGAGAATCTGTATTCAGGAGGCACAGTCCCTGGGTATTACACTGATCGGTATCGCAGATACCAACTGTGATCCGGATGAGCTGGATTATGTTATTCCTGGTAATGATGATGCCATCCGTGCAGTGAAGCTGATCGTTTCCAAGATGGCTGATGCAGTAATCGAAGCAAACCAGGGTACGGAAAATGTTGATACTGCGGCAGAAGAAGCTGCTCCAGAGGAAGAATAAATCACAGAAAATTGGAGGAAAATAAAATGGCAATTACCGCTTCTATGGTAAAGGAACTGCGTGAAATGACCGGCGCAGGCATGATGGATTGTAAGAAGGCATTAAATGAGACAGACGGCAATATGGATGAGGCTGTTGAATTTTTAAGAAAGAACGGACAGGCAAAGGCAGAAAAGAAAGCAAACAGAATTGCAGCAGAAGGACTTTGTGCAGTTGTTGTTTCTGCTGACAGTAAAACCGCTGCCGTTGTTGAAGTAAATTCTGAGACTGATTTCGTGGCAAAGAATGATACTTTTAAGGAGTTCGTAACTGCAGTTGCAAATCAGGCAGTGGAGACAAATGCAGCAGACCTTGATGCATTTATGGCAGAGTCATGGAAGGAAGATACTTCCAAAACCGTTCAGGAGGCTCTGGTGGAGAAGGTTGCAGTTATTGGAGAAAACCTTAAAATCCGTCGTTTTGAAAAGGTTACTGCAGAGAACGGATGTGTGCAGTCCTATGTTCATGGCGGTGGAAGAATCGGCGTTATTGTTGAGGCTGAGACTTCTGTTGTTAATGATGCAGTAAAAGAGGCGATGACAAATATCGCAATGCAGATTGCAGCATTAAATCCAAAGTATGTATGCCGCGCAGAAGTAAGTGCGGAATATATCGCGCATGAAAAAGAAATTCTTCTTGCACAGATTAAAAATGATCCAAAGGAGTCCCAGAAGCCGGAAAAGGTGATTAACGGTATGATTGAGGGACGAATCAGCAAGGAATTAAAGGAAATCTGTTTACAGGACCAGGTTTATGTAAAGGCAGAAGACGGAAAGCAGACTGTAGGCAAATATCTGGAACAGGTGTCCAAGGAAGTGGGTAGTGATGTATCTGTTAAGAGATTTGTTCGTTTTGAGACAGGTGAGGGTCTTGAAAAGAAGAATGAAGATTTTGCAGCAGAGGTTGCAGCGCAGATGAATGCCTAGCCTGAATACCAGACTTTACGCCAGTATCACTGGGGAGAGGATGACAAAATCAGAAAAGGACAGGGAGAGATTCCTGTCCTTTTTAAGAAATGGTGCTATTTTTGTAGAGAATTTATATATAAAAAATAAACACTTCTTTACAAGTCGTAAAAATATGTTAAAATATAAAAGAACATTTCTCGACGGAGGGAAGTAATGAGTACGAATGAAACAATGACACTAAATCAGCAGCGCCAGAGGCGGAACCGGGTAAACCGAATGAAGACAGGAATCATCGTTACGATTGCCCTGTGGATGATAGTTTCCCTTCTTGCGATTGTGATTCTCTCGGTTCAGGTGGTAAGGCTCGACCATAAGCTTGACCGGCTCATGGCAGAACAGCCGGAAGATATCCGGATACCGGATACCGAAAAAAACCAGGCCGGCAGTGACAGCAGCCAGAAAGACAATACAGATGCCGAAGGAGTTGTGACAGGGATAGACCAGCCGGATAATATGGCTGAAGCCGGTGACATTCCCCAGGTATACCTGACATTTGACGGAAGTCCCTGCAACAATACAAATGACGTTCTGGACGTTTTAAAGTCCTATGGGGTCAAGGCTACTTTTTTTGTGGTGGGCGATGATTCGGACGAGATGAAAGATGTATACAAGCGGATTGCCGATGAGGGACATACTCTTGGAATGCATTCCTATTCCAATAAATACAGCACGATTTATGCATCCACGGAAGCATTTGAAAGTGACTTCAACAAGCTTTCGGATTATCTGGAAGATGTGACCGGGACAAAGAGCCTGTATTACCGTTTTCCGGGGGGAAGCAGTAATGAAATCAGCAATGTTGATATGGCTGAGTTTGTCCGTGTGTTAAATGAAAAAAACATTGCCTATTTTGACTGGAATGTGTCAGCAGGGGATACGGCATCCGATTATACAGTCAGTGATATTGTTGAGAATGTGACGTCCGGAGTGGCGCGCTACAAAACGTCTGTTGTGCTTCTGCATGACGGAGATAATAAGTCAACAACGGTGGAGGCCCTTGGTCCATTGATTGAGGCGTTACAGAAGATGGATGCGAAGATTCTGCCGATTGATGAAAATACAAAGGTTATTCAATATATCAAGGCAGACAGTGTTGAATAAATAAGTGATGGAGGAAATGCAATGGGATTATTTAAAGACTTTAAAGAAGATTTTTCGCAGGCCGTCAACGAAATGATGCCAGGCGCAGAAACAAAGGGCAAGACAGATGTGTCAGAAGATCTGGTAGTTGATACGCTTGGGGAAAATGTGGATGTTGAGAGCGAATTATCCAAACTTGACGGTCTGCTTGAACAGGTGAGACCGGAAGAAAAGCCAAAGGAAGAAAGACCAGCTGGAAAACAATCAGTTCCGCCAGCAGTAAAAAGTACACCGAAACCAGCGCCGGCAGCACCAGCACCGGCAGTAAACATTGTAGAGGAGAGAAAGACGATGAGTGATATACTTACAACAGAAACAGCAACAAGACCAATGCCTGAAAAGAGGGCAGTAAACCAGGGACCGGTAAACCAGGCTGCAGTAAACCAGCAGCAGGTTAATCCAGCAGCGGTAACAGACGAGACATCTGTGATTACAGCTGGAACCACTTTAACCGGTGATATTGCATCTGACGGTTCTGTTGATATTCAGGGAACCATCAATGGTAATGTGACATGTAACGGCAAACTTGTTGTAACCGGAACCATCAATGGAAACAGTGCGGCATCTGAGTTCTTTGCTGATGTGGCAAAGGTAGAGGGTGAGGTTGTAAGTTCCGGAACTGTTAAAATCGGGGCAGGTTCTGTTATCGTTGGAAATATTTCTGCGGCTTCTGCAGTAATTGCCGGAGCGGTAAAGGGTGATATTGATGTGCAGGGACCGGTTGTTGTGGATACTTCCGCAGTAATCATGGGTAATATCAAGTCACGTTCTGTACAGATTAATAATGGTGCCGTAATTGAAGGATTCTGTTCACAGAGTTATGCAGACGTTGATGTTCAGGGATTGTTTGAAGGTCACTAGTCTGGTATTCCCAAAAAGGAGAGGTATTGTATGAAGCGTATTTTATTAAAGCTGAGTGGGGAAGCACTTGCCGGAAGCAGGCGTTTTGGATTTGATGAGGCGACTGTGACGGTTGTGGCAAACCAGGTGAAATTACTGGTGGATTCCGGTGTGCAGGTAGGAATTGTTATTGGCGGAGGTAATTTCTGGCGCGGCCGTACCAGTGAAACCATAGACCGCACAAAGGCGGACCAGATTGGAATGCTTGCTACGGTGATGAACTGTATTTATGTGTCTGAGATTTTCCGCTCGGTTGGAATGAAAACATCAGTGCTGACACCTTTTGAGTGCGGTTCGATGACAAAGCTTTTTTCCAAGGACCGTGCAAATAAATATTTTGCACATGATATGGTCGTGTTTTTTGCGGGAGGAACCGGTCATCCGTACTTTTCAACAGATACAGCAACTGTGCTTCGTGCAATTGAAATTGAAGCAGACGGCATTTATCTTGCAAAGGCAATTGACGGTGTTTATGACAGTGACCCGAAGGTAAATCCGGATGCAAATAAATTTGATGAGGTATCCATCGGGGAAGTCATTGAGAAAAAACTTGCAGTCGTGGACCTGACAGCATCAGTGATGTGTATGGAGAACAAAATTCCAATGTATGTATTCAGCCTGAATGAAGAAAACAGTATTGTGAATGCAGTAAACGGTGAATTTCACGGTACTAAGGTTACAGTGTAAAAAGGGCTGTTTAGGAGGTTATGAGTATGGATGAGAGATTAGTGGCATATCAGGGGAAAATGGAAAAAACACTTTCCAGTCTGGAACAGGAATTTATGGGAATCCGTGCCGGACGCGCAAATCCGCATCTGCTGGATAAGCTTCGCGTGGATTACTATGGTTCACCGTCCCCGATCCAGAGCGTTGCCAATGTAAACGTTCCGGAACCAAGGATGATACAGATTCAGCCGTGGGAGCCTTCCATGGTAAAAGAGATTGAAAAGGCTATTCTTGCTTCGGATCTGGGAATAACCCCGACGAATGACGGAAAGATGATTCGGCTGGTATTTCCGGAGCTTACAGAGGAAAGACGTAAGGAGCTGGCAAAGGATATCAAGAAAAAAGGTGAGAATGCGAAGGTTGCGGTGCGTAATATTCGCAGGGATGCACTGGATTACATTAAAAAAACTGCGAAGGCAGAAGATATCTCAGAAGATGAGACAAAGGATTTGGAAGACAGTGTCCAGAAACTGACAGATGATTTTGTGGCTAAGATTGACAAGACAGTGGAAGCCAAGTCCAGCGAGATACTTACAGTATAGTGGATAGGGGACATTGCCGGCGGCATATGTCCCTTTTAAAAATCAGGGGTAATTTCATGAAAATTCCAAAGCATGTTGCAATTATTCTGGATGGCAACGGAAGATGGGCAAAAAGCAAAGGTATGCCGCGTAATTACGGACATACTGTCGGTGCCAAAAATGTTGAAACGGTTTGTAAAGCAGCAGACGAACTGGGGATTAAATATCTGACGCTTTATGCATTTTCCACGGAAAACTGGAACCGTCCGGACCGTGAGGTTGAGGCTCTTATGAACCTTCTGGAGAGTTATCTGAAAAACTGTATTAAAACTGCGGATAAAAACAATATGAGAGTTCGGGTTATTGGGGAAATAGGAAGGCTTTCTGAAAAATTCCAGCAGAGGATCAAAGAACTTGAGGCAGCCTCAGGGCATAATACTGGGTTAAATTTAACAATTGCCATTAATTATGGAAGCCGGGATGAGATGCTGCGGGCAATGAGGCGTGTGTTTGCTGATATGAAGGAAGGAAAGCTTCTGGAGGAAGAGCTGAATGAACAGGTATTTTCCTCTTATCTGGACACGGCAGAACTGCCGGACCCGGATCTGCTTATCCGTACAAGCGGAGAGCAGCGGCTGTCAAATTATCTGCTCTGGCAGCTTGCATACAGTGAGTTTTATTTTACGCAGGTTCCATGGCCGGATTTTCATAAAGAGGAATTGGAACTTGCCATTGAAGCGTATAATAGTCGTGACCGGAGATTTGGCGGTCTGAAATAGTGGAGGGGGAAATGTTTAAAACAAGACTTTTAAGCGGTATTGTGCTTGTGGCGCTTGCACTGGTATTTATTATTACCGGTCATGAGCTGCTTCTGGCTGTGCTTGCGGCGATTTCCGTCATTGGACAGTTTGAGCTTTACCGTGTATTTAAAATGGAAAAAACAGTTTTAGCCCTGACAGGATATCTTGCATCCGTTTGTTATTACTGTAGTTTAAAGTGGAATTTTATTCCGGATTCCATGATTTTGTTTATGGGATTTCTGATATTACTGATGTTTGTGTTTGTGTTTTCCTATCCGAAATATCATACAAACCAGGTCCTGGCGGTGTTTTTTGGGTTCTTTTATGTGGCAGTCATGTTGTCCTTCGTTTACCAGATTCGGACACTGGAGAGAGGACTTTATCTTGCATTTCTTGTGTTTTTATGTTCCTGGGGATGTGACACCTGTGCATACTGTGTGGGAAAACTCTGTGGTAAACACAAGATGTCGCCAAAACTCAGTCCCAAAAAATCCATCGAAGGTGCGGCAGGAGGTGTGGCAGGTTCTGCAGGGCTTACAGCGTTGTATTGTTTTATATTTCGCAGCCAGATGGGACTTAAGTCTGGTGAAATCGGTGTCCTTGCGCTGATTGCTGCAATTGCAGGTCTTATTTCCATGGTTGGGGATCTGATGGCTTCTGCAATAAAAAGAAATTATGATATCAAAGATTATGGTCATCTGATTCCGGGACATGGCGGGATTTTGGACCGGTTTGACAGTATGATCATTACAGCGCCAATCATCTATTTTCTGGCGGTATATTTGCTGTAGAATGTCCGTACATCTTTGATGTACGACCTGGATTTGGATTCTACATGGCTGATATAAAGGGATGGGGAACAGGCATTATGAAAAAAATTGCAGTATTAGGGTCAACAGGATCGATTGGAACGCAGACACTTTCTGTGATAGAGGAACACCAGGATTTTGAAGTTGTGGCGCTTGCATGCGGCGGCAATATAGAGCTTCTGGAAAAACAGATGCGCAGATGGAAGCCGAAGCTTGTGGCAGTGTGGGAAGAAAAGGCTGCCGCACAGCTTAAATTAAGTACAGCTGACCTGAATATACCGGTGGTCTGGGGAATGGAAGGACTGATGGAAATTGCCGTGTTTCCTGCGGACATTCTTGTAACTGCGATTGTTGGTATGGTTGGGATTCGGCCTTCAATTGCAGCAATTTCAGCAGGAAAGGATATTGCACTTGCAAATAAGGAAACACTGGTTACAGCGGGGCATCTGATTATGCCGCTTGCAAAAGAGCGCGGTATATCCATCCTTCCGGTGGACAGTGAGCACAGTGCTATTTTCCAGTGTCTGCAGGGAAACAAAGGAAACAGGATAAAAAAACTTTATCTTACAGCATCCGGAGGTCCGTTCCGGGGAAAAACCAGGGAAGAACTTCTTTCGGTTCAGGTGGAGGACGCCTTAAAGCATCCCAACTGGTCCATGGGGCGTAAGATTACCATTGATTCCTCCACACTTGTGAATAAAGGTCTTGAGGTTATGGAGGCAAGGTGGCTGTTTGACGTAAAACTTGACCAGATTGAGGTACTGGTACATCCGCAGAGTGTTATTCATTCTGCAGTGGAGTATGAGGACGGGGCTGTTATTGCACAGCTTGGCACGCCGGATATGCGTCTGCCAATCCAGTATGCACTCTATTATCCGAAACGCCGCAGTCTGTCGGGAGAACGCCTGAACTTTTTCACGCAGGGGGCGCTTACGTTTGAAAGACCGGATATGGAGACATTTCGCGGGCTTCCCCTTGCTTTTACAGCGATGCAGCGCGGGGGAAATATTCCCACGGCATATAATGCCGCCAATGAGCGGGCAGTGGCAATGTTTCTTGACCATAAGATTTCCTATATGGAGATTCCGGAAATCATAGAAGCTGCCATGGAAGAGTGCAGATTTATAGAATATCCCGATGTGGATGAAATATTAGCAACAGAACAGGAGGCCTATGAGTTTATAGGTAGCAGGTGGTAAAGTGATAAATCAAATTATATCGATCATAATTGCAATATTAATATTTAGTATTATTATACTGTTTCACGAGCTGGGGCATTTTCTGCTGGCGAAATATAACGGAATACGTGTTAATGAATTCTGCCTGGGGTTTGGTCCCACGCTTCTTCATTTTACAAAGGGTGAAACCACATATTCCATCAAGCTTCTGCCGTTTGGAGGGGCATGTATGATGGAAGGGGAGGATGAGGAGTCGGATGACGATGCCGCCTTTGGAAAGAAATCTGTCTGGGCGCGCATGAGCGTGGTATTTGCCGGGCCGTTTTTTAATTTCATTATGGCGTATGTTCTTTCATTTGTTCTGTTAAGCTGCCAGGGAGTTGACCGTCCTGTGCTTTCCAAAGCAACGGACGGATATGCAGCAGCAGAGGCTGGAATGCAGGCAGGGGATGAGATTGTAAAGATGAACCACTATTCCATACATTTCAGCAAAGAGATTAGTTTATACACAATGGTGCATGCCGGAGAAACAATTGACGTAACCTATCTCAGGGACGGAAAAAAGAATATCGTATCCCTGAAACCGAAAAAGGATAAGGAAACAGGCGGCTACCGTTATGGTTTTGAATATTCCACGGCAGATTATGAAAAAGGGAATGTACTGACCAATTTAAAGAACAGTTTTTATGAAGTGCGTTACTGGATTTATTCCACGGTTGAAAGCCTGAAAATGCTGTTTACAGGTAAGGTTTCCGTAAATGAATTAAGCGGTCCGGTAGGGATTGTCAAAAATATCGGGGATACGTACAAGGATTCCATGGAGGCTTCCGGTGCATTCCTGGCATTTATATTTATGCTCAGGTGGTCGATTCTTTTAACTGCAAATCTGGGTGTTATGAATCTGCTTCCGATTCCGGCACTGGACGGGGGAAGGCTTGTATTTCTGATTGTGGAAGCCGTGCGGGGCAAAAAGGCGAACCAGAAAATTGAGGCTACTGCTACAATTGTGGGTTTTCTGCTTCTGTTTGCGCTCATGTTCTTTGTAATGTATAATGATATCCGGAAACTGATTGTGTGAGCGGTGGTGAATTTTTGGCTTTGTGGTAAAATTTAATTATTGGCGGACTTATGTCTGATTTGCAGGCAGCTGGAACGAAAATCCGGCTGCCTGTTTTTGTCTGTTAAGAACCGGGGGTAAATTTCCGATATATTATTATAGAGAGAACTTTAATATATTGCAGTGTTTCTGTGTAGCAGGAATGCTTTTTTGCTTGTTAATTTATTATCTGTGTGATATGTTGACGGCAGGAAGGAGATATGAGATGAATATAAAGGGAATTTCAACAGGTTATACAGAGGAAACAAAGCTGGTACAGAATAATCAGACCCTGACTGTTCCTGCACTGGAAAGCGGACAGGAGGACTGGCAGAATAACTGGAACGGACCGCAGGGAATTGTTTCTATTTCAAAGGAAGGGAAGCAGCTGCTTGAGGAAAGCCAGGCAGCCGAGGCTGAGATTCAGGCGAAAGAACCGGTGCAGTCCCAGTCTGCAAAAACAGAAAAAAGTCCGGTTGATAATCTTTATGACCAGATTGACCAGGTAGAAAAACGCCTTGCAGAAATCAGCGGAAATAAAACAGAGGGAAAACGTACCGAAGAGACAGACAAGGATTATGATGAAGCGCTGGAGGCACTGCGAAAGCTCAGGGAAGAAGAAGCAAGGCAGTATGAGGAAGAAGCTGAGGAAGCCAAAAAACGCGCCATGGAAAATTCAAAACATATGGGTGTTGTGGAAAAAGGAAACCGTGATCTTGTGATTATGCTGGAGTCATTTAAAGGGTTAAACAAGGATAAGGATGCAAAATCCGCTTCCCAAAGAAAGCATTCAGACTCTGCAGAGGAGTCCGGGAGGGCGGAAGACCTGCGGGAAATATCCGGGCAGATCAGAAGCGATGCTGCCGCCAGTGATGGAGAGATGGATAAGGTTTTAAATAATATCCATGAAAAGGCACAGGAAGGTTTCCGCAAGGCGGGAGAGATTAGGAAGGACATGCGAAAGCAGATTGACGGACTGCGGGAGTTTGTTTCGGATGCGTCAAATTCCATGCAGGAAAAAGAAGAGGCTGTTGCGCAGTTTGTGAAGGACAGCGGGCATTACTTAAATGAAATAGAGGACTACCAGGGGCAGGCACTGCAGAGGATGAAAATTTTTAAGGACGTCAGTTTAAAGCGCCTGGAAGACCAGCATATGATTAAGGCAGAGTGTGCGCAGGAGATCATTTCCGGTCTGGCAGATGATGCTGCTGTCAAGGATGCATTTTATGCTGCTTATGAATCACAGGAGCAGGATAAGATTGAGGAGCTTGAGGAACGCATTAAAGAGCTGCAGGGAATCGACAGTACGCCGGCTGTTGAGGAAAAAAAGAATCTGTTTGCACCGGTGGAGGAACAGGAGGATTCTGATAAGGAAGTTTCCGATAAAGAGATGGATGATAATGCGGTTAAGCAGAAGGAAAATATTAAGACGGAGGAAAATGCGCGGTAGCCTGTCAGCTGGCTGCGCTGGTGAAATGTTTATACAGAGTGATAGGGAGAGTACTGTTTTACAACCGGAGTATGGTATGCAGTACTCTTTTTTACTGTACTGATTTTCCGTTTGTTTTGCAGGGGGATTGTGGTATAATTAATAAGCAAAGAACACTTTTATTATGGGTTTTACTGTACCGTTCTGGAAGAGCAGGCAAAACGCTGGGCAACAAGATTTGGGGAAAAGGGTTATGTGAATTACTATGAATATACTCCAAATGAAAAACTAAGAATTCATACTTTTCCTGAAATGACAGAGGAATGGCTGGATTTTATTGTTGCCTGCAGAACAGGAAAGCCGCATGATTATGATATTGTGGAAGGTCCCATGGCGGATGATACAATTTATAATTATGTGCAGGGATTTATTGATGGGAAATTTTCAAGGGCAGCCTTCTGGGAATTGGCAAGGTTTAAATACCCGACACATCAAATCAGTTTTCACACAGCAAGGTCGCTTGCAACGCTAAAATTTTTAGGAGTAAAAGAATATGAAGAATGACAACAATCTGTTTTATGTATGCAGTCTGGTTGAATACATTGCAAGAAAAACCACAAACCGCAGGCAGGATATTGTGAAACAGATGCAGGATGAATTACAGAGAATTTATAATTATGCGGATGTATTTCACTGTGAGCCAATTGAAAAGGTTGCAGACGATTTTATTCAGAAGGACAGCATTAAAAATGGAAATTATGACAATATTTCTACCTGTAAGTATATAATTCCTGATTACTGGGATATTGGGGAAGTATTCGCACGGCTGATTGAGGACTGTTATGATGATGAGCATCTGATAGATGGAATGAAAGAAGTTTATTTATCATGGATAACGGATAAGATTATGAATTTTAATTCTGATTTATATTATCAGCCAAGGGATTACCTCGCGGTCTGTTATCGGGAAGGTAAACTGGAAAACTGATATAAAAAGGCTTTAAATGGGAGGAACAGCAATGCACAGACAAACTACAAAACAAATAAAAATCGGAACCCGCTTCATCGGCGGCGGCAGTCCCATCGCCATCCAGTCCATGACAAACACAAAAACGGAGGATGCTGATGCGACAGTTGCGCAGATTCATCAGCTGGAAAAAGCCGGCTGTGAAATCGTCCGCTGCACCGTACCCACTGTGGAAGCAGCAGAAGCACTGACAGAAATTAAAAGACAAATTCATATTCCGCTTGTCGCCGATATTCATTTCGATTACAAGCTTGCCGTCCTTGCCATGGAGCATGGCGCGGATAAAATCAGAATTAATCCCGGCAATATAGGAAGCGCTGAGCGCGTAAAATATGTGGTGGATGCTGCAAAAGAGCGGGGGATTCCAATACGAATAGGAGTCAACAGCGGTTCCCTGGAAAAAAACCTGGTGGAAAAATACCATGGCGTGACCGCAGAAGGATTAGTGGAAAGTGCAATAGATAAAGTAAAAATGATAGAGGATATGGGATATGACAATCTTGTAATCAGTATCAAATCCTCAGATGTTATGATGTGCGTACGGGCGCATGAGCTGATTGCGGAACAGACCAGTTATCCGCTTCATGTCGGAATTACCGAGGCAGGTACAATCATCAGCGGAAATATTAAGTCCTCCATTGGACTGGGACTGATTTTAAACCAGGGAATCGGTGACACCATAAGAGTTTCACTGACTGGAAATCCGGTTGAGGAAATCAAGTCCGCAAAACTGATTTTACGTACACTCGGACTTCGTGACGGCGGTGTGGAAGTCGTATCATGCCCGACCTGCGGAAGGACAAAGATAGATTTAATTTCCCTTGCAAATGAAGTAGAAACCATGGTTTCCGAATTTCCGCTGGATATTAAGGTGGCGGTCATGGGATGTGTGGTCAACGGACCGGGAGAAGCTAAGGAAGCAGACCTTGGAATTGCCGGCGGCGACGGGGAAGGACTGCTTATGAAGCATGGGGAGATATACAAAAAAGTACCGGAACAGGAACTTCTGGCTGCACTGCGCTATGAACTGGAAAACTGGAAATAAACTGTATTATTAAATATGGAGTAAATTATGTCAAAACCGTTTAAAGAGACTTTTCCAACGCTGCGTCTGGACACAGAACTGGAAAACCTGCTGGAAACCACCGAGGTAACAAAAATAAGTGCGAATCGCGAACATTCCGGGATTCGCATTTATTTGCGTGGCAGAAGGCTGATTTTCAAGAAAAATATCTGGAAACTGGAGGCGGCTGTTTCCTCCCAGATTTTTAAGGGACAGGATATGTCCGTAAAAATCATAGAATCCTACGAGCTGTCCGGACAGTATACGCCCCAGAAGCTGTTTGAGGTATATAAGGACAGTATTTTAGATGAATTAAATGAGTACAGTGTACTGGAATATAATCTGCTTCGGACGGCGGATATGGACTTTGATGCGCCGGACCATATGGTTCTTACAATGGATGAAACCATTATTGCCAGAACCAGAACGGATGAAATCATAGAATTTCTGGAAAAAATTATATGTGAACGGTGCGGCATGAATCTTAAGATTCAGCCCGAATACCGGAAACCCAAAGAGAGCAAATACCGGAAAAATTCCCAGAAAGAAATCGAACAGGAGGTTGCTGCTATCGTTGCCCGTACCAGGCAGGCTGTATCTGCAAAAACTGATGAAAATACAGTAGAATCCAACGAAATATCAGAAAATCCTGCAAAATCCGACTTAATTCGTGCAAAAACACAGAATGATGAAGGAAAAGTTGCAAAAACAGCAAAAAATAAACCTGCATTTGAGAAAAAAGGAGAGTTCAGGCGCAGGTTTGAGCGTGATATGGATAAAAAATCCATGAATCCTGATGTGATTTACGGCAGGGATTTTGATGGTGAAACGATGGATATCGAAAAAATAGACGGACCGGTCGGGGAGGTAATGATAAGGGGGAAAATCCTGTCCGTGGATACAAGGGAAATCCGTAACGAAAAAACAATCGTTATTTTTTCCGTAACAGATTTTACGGATACTATCGTATTAAAAATTTTCGTTTCCAACGAGCAGGTAAAAGAGCTTCTGGCGGAGATTGCACCGGGGAAATTTGTAAGGATTAAGGGTGTAGCCACCATAGACAAATTTGACAGTGAGCTTACTATTTCATCCATTGCCGGTATTAAAAAGAGCTCGGATTTTACCACAGAACGTGTGGATAACAGTGCGGAAAAACGTGTGGAGCTTCACTGCCACACCAAGATGAGCGATATGGACGGGGTGTCCGATGTAAAGGATATTGTAAAACGGGCAAAAAAATGGGGGCACAAGGCGATTGCCATAACTGACCACGGGGATGTGCAGGCATTTCCTGATGCTAACCATGCTATTTCACCAGATGATGATTTTAAGGTGATTTACGGAGTGGAAGCCTATCTGGTGGATGATTTAAAGGGAATTGTCACACACAGCAAAAACCAGTCCCTGAAGTCGGACTATGTTGTTTTTGATCTGGAAACAACGGGATTTAGCCCGGAAAGCAACCGCATTATTGAAATCGGAGCAGTAAAGGTAACGGACGGTGAAATTACGGATAAATTTTCCACCTTTGTCAATCCCCAGGTGCCGATTCCGTTTAAAATTGAGCAGCTGACCTCCATTAATGATTCTATGGTGATGGATGCGCCGCTGATTGAGGATATACTGCCGGAATTTATGAAATTTAGTGAAGGCTGCGTGATGGTGGCGCATAATGCCGATTTTGACATGAGTTTTATTAAGGCGAACTGTAAACGGCTTGGAATTGCATGCGAAAAAACAGTGGTTGATACTGTAAGTCTGGCAAGGGTGCTGCTGCCAAACCTGAACCGGTTTAAACTGGATACTGTGGCAAAGGCACTTGGCGTTTCACTGGATAACCACCACAGGGCGGTGGATGATGCAGGGTGTACGGCGGAGATTTTTGTGAAATTCATCCGCATGCTTACTGAGCGCGGAATAGATGCCCTTGACGGCGTCAATAAACTGGGAAGCTCCTCGGTTGATTTTGTAAAAAAGGCAAATACATACCATGCCATTATTCTTGCCACCTGCGACCAGGGGCGCACAAATTTATACCGCCTGGTATCGCTTGCACATATTAAATATTTTAACCGCAGGCCGCGTATTCCAAAGAGTGAATTTATGAAATACCGCAACGGGCTGATTATCGGTTCGGCGTGTGAGGCGGGGGAGCTGTACCGCGCCATTTTAAACGGACGCCCGGAGGAGGAAATTTCCCGCCTGGCATCATTTTATGACTATCTGGAAATCCAGCCGCTCGGCAACAACGCCTTTCTGGTGCGGGATGAGGATTCACCGGTTTCCTCGGATGAGGATTTAATTGAGATTAATAAAAAAATCGTCCGTCTGGGCGAGGAATTTCATAAGCCGGTAGTAGCAACCTGCGATGTGCATTTTCTGGACCCGGAGGATGAAGTATACCGCCGTATTATTATGACGGGACAGGGGTTTAAGGATGCGGACGACCAGGCGCCGCTGTTTTTGCGGACAACTGAGGAAATGTTAAAGGAATTTGAATATCTGGGCAGCGCAAAAGCAGAGGAAGTCGTGATTACAAATACAAACCGGATTGCGGATATGTGTGAAAAAATCTCCCCGGTGCGTCCGGACAAATGTCCGCCGGTTATCGAAAATTCCGACCAGATGCTCCGGGATATCTGTTACCGCAAGGCGAACAGCATGTACGGGGACCCGCTTCCGCCCGTGGTAAAAGAGCGGCTGGACAGGGAATTAAATTCTATTATCAGCAATGGCTATGCCGTGATGTATATTATTGCCCAGAAGCTGGTGTGGAAGTCCGTGGAGGACGGCTATCTCGTTGGCTCGCGTGGTTCGGTCGGAAGCTCCTTTGTGGCAACGATGGCCGGGATTACGGAGGTAAACCCGCTCCATGCGCATTATCTGTGCAGGCACTGCCAGTACAGTGATTTCGACTCAGAACTTGTGCAGTCCTATTCCGGGCGGGGCGGCTGTGACATGCCGGATGCCGTCTGCCCGAAATGCGGAAAGCCGCTGGCAAAGGACGGCTTTGACATTCCGTTTGAAACCTTCCTTGGATTTAAGGGGGACAAGGAGCCGGATATTGACCTTAACTTTTCCGGTGAATACCAGAGTAAGGCGCATAAATATACGGAGGTGATTTTCGGGGAAGGGCAAACCTATAAGGCGGGAACGATTGGTACCCTTGCGGACAAGACCGCTTTTGGATATGTAAAGCGTTACTATGAGGAACACGGTATTCACAAAAGAAACTGTGAAATTGACCGTATTGTGCTTGGCTGCGTCGGCGTGCGCCGGACCACCGGGCAGCATCCGGGAGGAATTGTGGTGCTTCCGATGGGGGAGGAGATCTGTACGTTTACCCCTGTCCAGCGTCCGGCAAACGATATGACGGTTGATATTACGACCACGCATTTTGACTACCATTCGATTGACCATAACCTTTTAAAGCTTGATATACTGGGACACGACGATCCGACCATGATTCGTATGCTGCAGGATCTGACAGGGATTGACCCGACACAGATTCCGCTGGACGATCCGGCGGTGATGTCGCTGTTCCAGGATACTTCGGCGCTTGGTATTTCTGCGGACGAGCTGGACGGCTGCCAGCTTGGCGCACTTGGAATACCGGAATTCGGTACGGATTTTGCCATGGGAATGTTAATTGATACAAAGCCGAAGGAGTTTTCGGACCTGGTCCGCATTGCGGGACTTTCCCACGGGACGGATGTGTGGCTGGGAAATGCGCAGACACTGATTCAGGAAGGGAAGGCAACCATTTCCACGGCAATCTGTACCCGTGATGATATTATGATTTACCTGATTGGTATGGGACTTGAGCCGGAGGTGGCTTTTAAAATCATGGAGAATGTCCGCAAAGGAATGGTGGCAAAAGGCAAATGCGCCCAGTGGGAAGAATGGAAAAAAGATATGGAAGACCACGGTGTCCCGGACTGGTATATCTGGTCCTGTGAAAAAATCAAGTATATGTTTCCGAAGGCGCATGCGGCGGCATACGTCATGATGGCATGGCGCATCGCCTACTGTAAGGTGTTTTATCCGCTCGCCTATTATGCGGCTTATTTTTCCATCCGTGCAACTTCATTCAGTTATGAGCTGATGTGCCAGGGGCGGGAAAAACTGGAAAATTACATGAAGGATTATATGAAACGGAAGGATACTCTGTCCAAAAAAGAGCAGGATACCTATAAGGATATGCGTCTGGTGCAGGAAATGTACGCAAGGGGTTTTGAGTTTCTGCCGCTTGATATTTACAGTTCGCTGCCGCACCATTTCCAGATTGTGGATGGTAAGCTGCTGCCGTCCTTAAATACCATAGAAGGACTGGGTGATAACGCTGCGGTTGCCATAGCGGAAGCGGCAAAAAACGGAAAATTTCTTTCAAAGGATGATTTCAGGGAGCGTACCAAGGTGTCCAAAACCACGATTGAGCTGATGAGCGATCTTGGCCTGTTTGGGGATCTGCCGGAGTCCAATCAGTTATCATTGTTTGATTTTGGAGCATGACGGTTACAATTTATATACAATTATGTGGTATTGTCTGCAGAAACAGTTAAATTTGCCGGGAGTAAATAATGAAATTTCGTGACAAGGTACTGGGCGCCAACTTAATACTGCTTTCCATCTGTCTGGGATTTGCGGGTTATCTAATGATTTACCGGAATTTTACGCTTGCATGGCAGTCGCAGCTCGAGGGCGGAATTGCCAGCAATAATATGGTGCAGTCCATGGTGGAATACGAGCTTTTGTCAAGAATGAATAACAGTGAGGGACTGCCGGAGCAGTATCTGCCGGATATCGGGGCAAAGGTTGCAGGAAGCATTCATTCAGACGGGATGGAATTTGCCATCCGCTATGGGGAAAAACTGGTTTATTCGTCAAAGGAAGAGCTGGGCAGGGTTCCGGAAAAACTGTTTCAAAACCTGGAGGTGGGCGGAAAAAATTACCAGCAGAAAAAAGTGCGGGAGAGCTATTATATTTATGTGACCTCCTGCAGTAAGGTGAATGACAGGCGGCTGAATATCATCAGCAGAAACGATGCAGGCACGGCTTATACATTAATGAAACAGCAGACCGCGTATTACAGGCTTCTTTCCATTGGAATGCTTGCTGCAACTGCCGTGGTTTTGTATATTCTCTGCCGTTACCTGACACGTCCGCTGGAGGAATTAAACCGCGTCAGCGAACAGATGGCAGACGGGGATTACGCGACAAAGGCGGCGGTAAATACTTCCGATGAAATCGGGGAACTGGCGTTAAAATTTAACCGGATGAGCGATGCAGTGGCAGGGCACATGAAGGCATTAGAGGACATGGTACACCAGAGGGAACAGTTTGTGGCGGATTTTACTCATGAAATCAAGACGCCGATGACTGCCATTATCGGTTATGCGGATACCATGCGTTCCATGGAGCTGCCAAGGCAGGATGAAATTATGGCGTTAAATTATATTTTTTCCGAGGGGCAGCGTCTGGAAACAATGTCAAAAAAACTGTTTCAGCTTATTTATTTAAACCAGCACGAAATAGATAAAAAACCGCTTCATATTCCGGATCTGGTACGGGAAACGGGGCAGCTTCTGGCACCGTTTTTAAAGGAGAAAAAAATTGGACTGGATACAGATATAAAAGACGCCGTGATAGAAGCAGACAAAGAATTACTGGTAACGGCGCTTTACAATATTCTGGACAATGCAAAAAAGGCGTCAGGGGAAAATTCAATTATAAAAATCACTGGAAAAGAAGAGGGAACAGAACGCTACCGGCTTACGGTAACCGATTACGGAACCGGTATGGACAAAGAGGATATTGCGCATATCTGCGATGAATTTTACATGGCGGACAAGTCCCGTTCCCGCAGCGAGGGCGGTGCAGGACTGGGGATGTCGCTTGTGTTTCTGATTATTAAACGCCATGACGCTAAGCTTCTTGTGGAAAGTGAGAAAGGCCAGGGAACTTCTGTTCATCTGCTTTTTCCCATGAAAAAGGAGAAAAATTGAAAGAGTTTAAAAGAAAAGAAAGGAAAAGACTGCGGGTGATTCTTCCGTGTTTGGTACTGCTTCTGTCAGCGGGTATTTTTCTGCCGGGAATTTTCCTGAAATCGAAAGGTGAAAGTTATAAAAATGAAGTCCATGCGGTTCCAAAGAAGTATCTTTCCTCCAGCGCCGCCATGGCAAGGAGCGCTTCCCTGAATTTAAAATGCAGCGAGCGGCTGGAGCTTGTGGCAGGAAAATGGGAAAGTGACCTGGAACGCGCTGAAAGCTATGAGATGGCGCAGACGGATTACGAGGCGGTCATGCTTGCCAAAAAGGGGTTGAAACAGCTTTACAGCCAGAAACTGTATCCGCTGGATTTGGAGGGGTATGGCAGGTGGTACAGCTGGGAGGCAGACTGCCGCAAGGCGGTGGATACCACATTCCATATGTATACGGCTTATTACTGGATCATCCGTTTCCAGAAATACGATGGTACGGATATGCATGAAATATGGATGCTGGATGACGGAACCATTTTTATGGCATACGCCGGTAATATGGACGGGTTTGCCAGCACACGGCTGCGTATGGTTTCAGAGGTGATGGAACAGGACAGGAATGTCACTGTGGAACAGACAGACGGGTTTGTTCCGGTTCCCTACCAGGACATAAAACAGGACGGCCTTTCCCTGATGTCCGAGTGCGCATATACAAAAGAGGAAGACCGGTTTTTTATCCGGCAGCTGGCGGGAACGGAAGAATATCTGTATCTTCTGTATTCCGGGCGTGTGGAATCACAGGATATTTACAGACCATTATAAGGCAGAATATGCTTTGTAATGGTTTTTATTTTATATACATTTTATTTACAAGCGGCTGGTATGATAAGGACATGGTAATAAAAACGGGGCAGGAGGAAACATGATGGGAAGAAAAAAGGTATTTGCACTGGTTCTTGCAGCAGGTATGCTTCTTACGGCAGGCTGCAGTAAAAAGGCAGAGGATATTCCGGAAGCGAAACCGGAAGTAAACGAAGAGGTTCTGTCGGATTTTCATGATTCCATGGAGCAGTGTCGCGGGGAAGAGGAATGGAACGAGACCTTTTCCATCAGCAGCGGGGAAGAGGAAAAGGATATTGAGATTTCAGCAGACATTACATTACCTGAAACCGGGGATTTTCCGGTAATTGAGGGATGCGTACCTGAATTTAATGAAAAATTCAAGGAAAAACTGGTACGCAGTCTGCTTGGCGATGCCGCACTTTATCTGGCGGATGATGCCCATATGATAAAGGAGGATTTAAAGGAGCGGGTTGTGGAGCTGGAAAGACGTGTGGAATATTATTCCACCCTTCAGGGGTTTGGGGAGGAATCTAAAACCGAAAAGAAAAAGCTGGAAAAATGCCGGGAATACTTAAAAAGTGCCGGGGACAAATACACCGTTACGGCCGATGATTTTAAAGAGGACCATTACATGGGAGAGCGTGACGGCGTCTGGTACAGGCTGGATATTCAGGGTGCGGGTGACTATAATTATCTTATGAATGGCAGTCAGGGAGAAATTCGTTTTGAGATTGTGGATTTGAAGGATGCTGCCCCGCAGGCATCATCCGGCAGCGGCAACGTCAGTATAAGTACTGAACTGCAGGCGGAAAACGTAGAAAATTCATGCCGGTATTCCATTGAAGAAGCAAGGGAAATGGTTTCCGGTTTTTTAAAAGAAACGGGTTTTTCTGATTTGGGAATCCAAAAAGAAAATTCCATTCAATGGTATCAGGATGAACTTTTGGGAACCTGCGGTTACCGTTTTGTGATAAGTCCGGTAAAGGTACAGGAGATTCTGGAGGAGGACGGGGAAAACCCGAATCCGGGCGGTGAAATTCTGGTTTCAGATGCCGGAATCATATCCGCAATTTTGCGGAATCCGTTTTCTGTTGAAAAAATTTCCGAACATATCAAGCTGCTGTCCTTAAACCAGATTAAAGAGGGGATTCGGATGGAGTTTAAAAATCATCCGGACAGTTATTTTCATGAGGACGATGGTAATGATTCCCATAAATATTCGGAGCTTAAGCTTGTATATGCGGCCGTAAGAAATAAGAAGCAAATGGAAAAAATCAGTTTTCTTCCAGTCTGGGAGCTGTCCCATAAACAGTGGCTAAATGATAATATCTATATCAATGCGATTGACGGTTCCGTGATTTTCTGGGAAGACATTATGAATAATTCGTAACTGCACATAAACAGACAAATGTATAAAAGGGGGGAAAATAAATGGGAAGAAAAAGATTTTTTGCATATATTCTTGCCGCCGGTGTGTTTCTTACGGCAGGCTGCAGCAAAAAGGCAGATAAAGTAAAACTCATGGATGAAATGCAGAGCGAAAGCGGGGAAGTGACAAAAGCAGAAGATGATTTTGCGCAGTTTCGGGATGAGGAAACATGGGTGGATGAAATCCGGGGAACTTATCGCGGACAGGATGTGGGGATTTCCGTGAAAGCCGACATTTTGGTTCCGGAAACCACACAGAGCATGGCCGTGGAGGTAAAGATGCCTGTGCTGAACGAGGAGTACAGGGAATCTGTACTGAAAGGAGCGTTCGCGGATGAGGATATTTATTACTATGACATGGCGCACTGGACGACGGAGGGAATACAGAAAGCAATAGAATCCTGTGAGTTTTATGAGGATGAAGAACACGCGGAGGGAGTGGAGCACGATTTTCTTGAGGAAAATAAGGAAGAATTGAAAAAGCTTCGGAAATACCTGAAGGACTCAAAAGATGAGTATACAAAAGCCGATGTTTATGACGTGAATGAATATATTGCCAGACGGGATGGAATATGGTATGTGTTATCCTTTAGTCAGGAGGAGGGGAATCTGGACATATTTTTTTCTCAGATGGATGACGGTTTTCTGCAAAAACCGGAAGGACTCTGGGAACATGCAAGCTATACCGTAGAGCATACTTATTCGCTGGATGAGGGTATCAGAAACCTTTGTAAATTAAGTCCTGAGGAAGCCAAAAAGGAGGTCGTTTCTTTTGCGGAAAAAATGGGAATTTCAAATCTGACATTTGTCGGTGAACAGGGGCTGGGCTGTCAGCCGGTGTATGATGAAAAAGCAGCGGAATGGGAGGAAAAGGAATATGACGGGGCAGTAGTGGGGATTGGTTATATGTTTTCGCTTGCTACAGGAATAAGCGGAGAGGTTTGCTTTGGTGCCAAGGATTACTATTTTCGGGATGCGTTTGTAACAAACGAGGGAGTAATCCGTTTTTCCATTAGAAATCCGGTGGAGTTAGAACGTGTGACAGAGCATGTTTCGCTGCTTCCCCTGGATAAAATTAAGGAAGCGTTCCTGACGGAGCTGTCAGAAAATCTGGATGCACACTGCGACAGGGAGCGCAAGTGGTTTCAGTTTGACAGTCTGGAGCTGGTATACCTGCGGCAGATGAAAGACAGACGCAGTAACGAGGGGACATACCTTCCGGTATGGGCGCTTAAGGATGACGAGGTGCGGATTTATGTGAATGCAATTGACGGTACAGTAATTCCAGAGGAGGATATACAGTAATTATGGTTTCAATACTGATTGTGGAAGACGAACATGCCATATCGGATCTGCTCCGGTTAAATTTAGAGAGGTCAGGCTATGCATGCACCTGTGCTTATGACGGGATGCAGGCGGCAGACCTGCTGGAGGATACGGGATATGATTTAATTATTCTGGATGTGATGCTTCCGAAAGCTGACGGTTTTGAATTAATGGAATATATCAGACCGCTGGAAATACCGGTAATTTTCCTGACGGCAAAGGATTCCCTGGAGGACCGGATGCGCGGGCTGACCTCCGGGGCGGAGGACTATATGGTAAAGCCGTTTGAAATCGTGGAGCTTCTGGCACGGATAAAAATTGTACTAAGACGCTGCCATAAGGCGGATACATGCCTGCAGTACCGGGATATTGTTCTGGATACGAAGTACAGGACGGTCACAAAAGCAGAAAAGACGGTGGAGCTTGCGCCAAAGGAATATGAGCTGCTTACTTTGTTCATGCAGAATACGGGAATTACCCTTTTCCGGGAAAAAATTTATGAAGAAATCTGGGGAAGCGAGTATTCACTGGAATCGAGGACGCTGGATTTGCATGTCCAGAGGCTGCGGAAAAAACTGGGGCTGGAGAATCGGTTAAAAACTGTTTATAAGATGGGATACCGACTGGAATAGGAGGAAAACAAAATGAAAAGAAAAAAGATTTTTGTATGGCTGTCAGCCGCATGTATTTTATTTACCGCGGGCTGCAGCAAAAAAACGGAACAGATTAAAAATATCGGCACAGAGACGCAGACAAAAGCGGTGCAGATGGCCGAACGGGAAGATGAATTTGCGCAGTTTCGGGATGCGGCGGCGTGGAATGAAGACATACAGGGAACCTATCAGGGGGACAAAGTGGATATTTCCATTTTTGCCAGTGTAGACCCTCCGGAGTGTAAACAGAGCGTGGTAGTGGAGGGGAAGGTCTGTGATTTCACACAGGAATACAAGGAAATGGTTCTGAAAGGAATCGCGGGCGGAGCAGACATTTACTATTATGACATAGCGCACCGCACTACAAAGGAACTGGAATCAATGCTGAATTATTTTGAGGCGGTATTAGAAACCTATGAACGCACGGGGGAGTTTACGACAAGAGGCAATTCACGCCATCTGCCATGGGAGTGGGATGATAACTGGAAGGAAGAAGACTGGATGACCAGGCAGGAGATGGAGGACGCCGTAAAAGATATTCCAAAATACTTAGAGACTTCCAGTGATACCTATACAAAGGCAGATGTTTTTTCTTCTGACGAATATATCATCGAACGAAACGGCGGATGGTGCAGAATTTATTTTCTAAGGGAAGAGAATGGAACCAGAACCATCTATATGGTGTCAGACAGGGACAACGGGCCGGATGGAATCTGGAAGGATGCAACGCTCATTTCTGTGTTTACTTCTCATGAGGAAGGAGAAAATGAATGCAAATTCAGCACAAAAGAAGCGGAGCAGGAAGCGGTTTCCTATTTGCAGAAGATTGGGATGGACGGCCTGGTTCCGACAGAAACAAAAAATTTGTTTAGCAGCCCGTCTGGTTTTAAAGAACCGGAACCGGATGTTGACGATCCGGTCTGGGGAGACGTATTATATGGATATAAAATCACGCTGGGTGCGGGCATTGGCGGCGAGTCCATGTTTGGAACCATGGAAGAGGAAGGGTTCGTGGGTAAAGCCTGTGTAATGGACGACGGGGTATTGTCGTTTTACATGAACAATCCGGTGGAACAGACGCGCGTGTCGGAACATGTTGCGCTTCTTTCACTCAGCAAGATAAAAACCGCCTTCAAAAAAGAACTGTCACAGAATCTTGACCATTACAGTAAAGACCAGCGCAAAAAGTTTAAATTCGATTCCTTAAAGCTTGTGTACCTTTGGCAGATGAAGGATGAATCAACCGGGGAAGGTGCATACATTCCGGTCTGGGTTCTTAAGGATACGTCTATGGACCAGCAGGTGCGGATTTATGTGAATGCGATTGACGGAACCGTGTTGGATGAGGGAAGTCTGAAGTAAAAGCAGGAGGAAAATATGCGAAAAATCTATATAGCTGCCATATGCCTTGCATGTATCTTCTGCAGCGCCTGCAGCAGTCAGGAAACCGCAGACTTTGGCGTACCAAGACAGCCCTACGAAAAAAACATATATAACACGGAAAAAGCCAGACGGGGAAACCTTGAGCCGGAGCTTACGCTGACGCTTAAAACGGACGGCTATGAACGGATAGACTATGATTCACTGGAAGAAAATTTAGAGCTGGAAAAGGTATATGTTTCCGTGGGCGACCATGTAAAAAAAGGGGATTTGCTTGTTTCCTTCCAGTGCGGGGATATCCAGCAGACGATTACGGATTATAAGGAAAAAATCACCGAAAACAGACTTTTAACCAACCATTATGAAAAGCTGATGCAGATAAATCCCCGGCTTTCCTATAGGGAGGATATTGAAAGCCTGAAAAAAGATACAGAGGTTGCAGAGCTTTATCTGAAAGAATATGAAAACAAACTGGAAAGCTACCAGATAAAAGCAAAAAAGGACGGAACCATTATCCGTATAAATGAACGGCTTGCAGAAGGCATTTATGAAGCAGGGCGGTCATTGATCACACAGGTATGCGGTTCCGGAAAATATGAGGCCGAAAAACCGGAAAATTATACCTTCCGCAAAGGGGAACTGTATGATGCTATGCAGGATACGGTAAGCTATCCGATGTGTGTGGAAAAGATTACGGAAAAGAGTATTCTATTTAAGCCGAAAGCGGATATGGGGGGTGTATCCGAAGATGATATCCTGACAATTATCATTCCGCTGGAAAAGCTTGAGAATGTTGTGTATGTTCCGGCGGCAGCGGTCCGGCATGAAGAAGATGAAAAAGAGCAGGATATTTATTATGTGTATACCGTGGACGAAAACGGATACCGGAGTGCGGTAAAAATAAAACCGGGCGGAAAGGTCGGAAAATATATGGTCATAAAAGAAGGATTACAGGGCGGTGAGACAATATGCATGTAATGGAGGAAAAACGAAAGTGCCGGACAGTGTTTTTGCTGGCTGCATTTCTGATGTTAAATACAGCCTGCGGACAGAAGGACAGACAGGTGCCAAAGCTTTTGGAACCGGAAGAAATCATGTCTGCCTGCCGTCCGGTGGAGCGCGGAAACGTCGGGGATATCCGGTTTTTATTTGCTACCGTTGTTCCCATGGAGTACTGCAGCTGTTTTGACTCCCAGGTGACAGTGGATGAGATTTATGTATCCATTGGGGAGCATGTAAAAAAAGGGGATGTACTGGCAAAGGCGGATACCAAAGCCGCAGAAAAGCAGCTTTCGGATCTGAAGAGGCAGCTTGACCAGGAACAGAAAATATATGCACTGAACCGGAAAGTGGCAGCGCTTACGGAAGAAGATTTAAAAAAACGGATCAAAAAAGCCGGGGAAAAGAAAAAGAAAACAAATCGGAAATCGGAAGAAAATGAAGAAACCGAAATAATGGAAGAACCGGAAGTTTCCGAAAAAGATTTGCGCATACAGCTTGCCGAGCATCAGGAGAACACAGGTTATGATGCAAAGCTGCATAATTACCGTGTAAAAAAACTAAAGGAGTCCTTAAAGGAACAGGAAACAATTGTAAAAGAAGGGACATTAAAGGCGGCGCATGACGGAACTGTTTCCTGCATCAAAGACTTAAGCATAAGCCGCATGGCTTCGGCGGGGGAAAATATCGTGGTCTGTTACAGCGGCAAAAAAACGTATCTGGAAGTGCCTGATGTCACAGTGGATTCCTACCGCTACCAGGATTACAAGAATAAATACATACTGGCGAAGGGAACGGAATTTGACGTGCAGGAGCTGGAGTATGGCACTGAGGAAATGATACTTGCAAAAATAAAAGGCCGTTATCCCAACCTGCGTTTTTCATGCCCGAAAAAAGCATCCTTAAAGACAGGGGATACCTGCCCGGTTTATTTTGTGAAAGAGAGGGCAGAAAACGTACTGCTGGTGGGGAATGATTCCCTGCATGAGGACGGCAGCAGTACCTATGTTTATGTAAAGGATGGTGATTCCAGAGTCCGCCGTGAGGTTACGACGGGGCTTTCGGACAAGTATTACACAGAAATCAGGGAAGGTCTTTTCGAGAGGGAACTGGTTTATTATGAAAGCAGCGTGGAGCTTCCCGGCGGCTATGAACCTTACCCTGTCCACAGGGGGGATTACAGCAGTAAAAACCATGCGGTTTCCTACCAGAGAGCCAGCCAGGCAGTGCTGTACCGGAGTGAATATGACGGCAGTATTAAAAAGATGGCAGTGGAAGAAAAAAGCCGGGTAAAAAAAGGGGATTTACTCTATGTGATTGCAACAGGAGCAGGGACGGCAGCAATTGCGGAGGCAGAAAATGCTGTGGAACAGGAAAATTTATCCTACCAGAAAACCATGAAAGAAATGAGAGAGCAGGAAAAGGAACTAAAAAAAGACTCCGTACAGTGGAAGATTTTATCCTGCCAGAAACAGATTGCAAAAATACAGCATGAAAATACACTGGCGGATTTACAGGAAAAATACAAAGAGGTCAGTGAGAATAATGACGGAAAGGGAAATATCTCCGTTTATGCAGAAGAAAGCGGAACCGTATTAAAGCAGTATCTGGATGAGGAGGACAAGCTTCTTGCAGGAGATGAAGTGATTTCCGTTACAACGGGAAAATCAGACCTTCTGCTTTTGCAGCTTCTGCCTTCAGGTGATCAGACCATTTCTGTTAGTAACAATAAAATTGCAGGAATGCAAGAAGAAGTCATTTATTCACTGGGGAAACAAAAAGGAACCTGTGTGGGATACGGCGTCTGGGAGAATAACAGAAATAAGGTATTTTTGTATTCAGATCAACAGGGGGCGCATCTTTCCTGGCATGGAGAATCTTCCCTGGAAGCCGCTGCGTTCTATGTGCGGATGGAGGATTCGGATTTTGTAAAGAACCTGCCGTCCGGCGGATATTTTACCTTCAATGAATATTCTCTGCATGATGTCATTGCAGTGCCCGCTGATATGGTGAAGACAGAAACGGACGCGGTCAATACAGAAAAGATATGGAATTATGTCTGGCGCATCGCGGACGGGGAGCTGGTAAAGCAGTATGTGTCTGTGGATGAAACGCTTTCCGGAAAGCAGCAGATGGTCATACTGTCCGGATTAAAAGAAGGGGACATTCTGGCAAAGGAGTAGGGATATGTTACATATGGTATTACAGAAAATAAAAAACCAGAAGTGGCTGAATCTGTGTCTGTTTATAGGCATTCTTCTGATTACAGCGATGTTTTCCTGCCACCCGATGCTGGAACAGGGGGCAGGCTCCGGGATTTTAAGGAGAGGCTTTCGTGATTATGCAGGGGAAAATAAAAAATATCCTGCCATACTGCAAAGAAACGGTACATGGAAAGAAATAAATAAAAAAGAAATTTCCGCACTGGAAAAAGGCCTGGACCAGTATAAAGACCAGTGGCAGAAATATATTGACACCGGAATTGTGGACAGCCAGCGGAGCCTGACGCTTCCCGGAGGAAAGGCAGACAGCAGTCTTGGCGGGAAAAATTATTACCTGAAATTTACATACTTAAAAGAGCTTGGGGAGCATACCGGGGTCGTCCAGGGGGAAGGGTTTAAAAAGCAGCAGGGGGAATATACCTGTATCATCAGTGAGTACGTTATGGACGCTTTTGGGCTGACGGTGGGGGAGAAACTGTATTTCCCCTATCTGACCGATGAAAAAAACAAAAGCCTCTGTATGACAGTAGCGGGAATCTGCCGGGAAAAAGATATTACAGAACCATACTGGGAGCAGCCGCTTTCTGATTTTGGAAAAACGGTTTTTTTATCAGAGGAAACTTTCGGGGAGATTTTAAAAACGTATGAGTTTGACGGGATGGAATTTACCGATACCGTGATGCTTGACTATACAAAGATTGACAGCAGTAATGCAGACATTTATGAGTCTTATGTTTCGCAGTTTGAAAAACTGGACGCTGCATTTTCCAGTAATCTGCTGCAGCAGTTTAAAGATTATCATATAAAACAAAAAAAAGTACGGCTGATTTTAACCGCGCTGGAGATTCCGTGTATGGTACTGCTTTATCTGTTTCTCTACATGGTTTCTTCCAGGCTGCTTGGCACATGGGAGGGGGAAATTGCAGTACTCAGGAGCCGGGGAGCTTCTGTTTCGCAAACACTGTTTTTATATTTTCTGTATGCGTTTATGTTATCGGCGGCTGCATTTGTTCCCGGGATTTTTGCAGGGTATTTTCTGTGCAAATTCGGGGCGGGCTGCGACGGATTTTTACAGTTTACCCAAAAGTCCCTGGGGCTTTACCGTTTTTGTCCCCAGATGATTGTTTATGCTGCAGTTGCTGCCCTGTCGGTCATTTTGTTTCTGACGGTTCCAGTATTTAAGCTGGCAAAACAGACCATCGTGCAGAGGAAAAAGCCAAAAAGGAAAAAACCGTTGTGGTTTTCGGGGGCGTTTGATGTTCTTCTGCTTGGAATCTGCGGGTATCTCGGTTATGGATTTGCCAGACAAAAGGATATAACTGCACTGGATATCATTGCCGGGAAACAGCCGGATCCCATGCTTTTATTAAATGTAACGCTGTTTATCTTTGCCTGCGGCATGTTCTTTTTAAGGGCAGGGTACGGACTTGTCAGCCTGTGTTTTTGCTGCATGAAAACAAGAGGAAAGGCAGACAGCTATGCGGTGTTTCTGCAGATGAAGCGGACATGGTTTTCCTACGGACTGCTTGGGATTTTCCTGATGATGACGGTGGCAGGCGGAATCACAAATTCCGCAATGGCGCGCACGATTGGTGAAAATATGGAAAAACGTATTACCTGCGATACCGGGGCGGATATGCGCTGTCAGGAAAAATGGAATCTTCGAATGTCGGTGGATGGGAATGGGGAGATGACCGGATGGGCATATACCGAGCCGGATTTCGGACGCTTTCTGGAAATCTCAGAAGGAATAACAGCAGCCCGTGTCCTGACGGATGAGAATGTCCAGGTAACAGGCAGTAAAAAGTCGGCAGAAAACGTCCTTTTTATGGGAATTAACACAAAGGAATTCGGGGAAACTGCCATTCTTCCGGGAGAGGGAAGCGGACACCACTGGTATCATGATTTAAATGCACTGGCAAAGGAGCCGGAGGGTGTGATTATTTCTTCAAATCTGGCAGAAAAGCTGGGGGTTTCCAAAGGGGATTTCATCAGCTGCCAGAGGTATTCCCCGGTTAAAGCAGGGGAAGAAATGGGAAGCATGCACGGAAAAGTATGTGCGGTTGTCAGTGAGTTTCCGGGATTTGAGAAATACCGTTATGAAACGAATGAAGAAGGGAAAGTACAGGAAGAGGAGCAGTATCTTGTTGTCTGCAATTACACGCAGGCGGTTACAAAATTTCCGCTGACGCCGTATGAGGTCTGGCTTCATTTTTCTTCCGCAGAGGATGTCAAAAAGGTATACCAGTGGGAACAGGACCTTGGGATTACCATGGAAAAAACAGTACTTGCGGACCAGATTGCGGAAAGCAAAGGCGACCCCGTTGTACAGATTACAAACGGGCTGTTTACACTGGACTTTCTGATTTCCCTGATTGTCTGCGCCATGGGATATCTCATTTACTGGATGATTCTGGTAAACAGCCGCCAGCTTCTTTTTGGGATTTACCGTGCGATGGGAATGCAGCTTGCCGGGATTAAGAAAATGCTTGGCATGGAACAGCTGTTCAGTTCTGCGTTTTTTGCAGCAGCCGGAATGGGAACCGGGGTAATTGCCGCAAACTTTTTTGTGCCGCTGACAGCACTGGTATATCTGCCGCAGAAGCACAGCCTGCCATTTGTGACACAGATTTATGCAGCGGATTTTGGTAAGATTTGTGCCATGGTAATCCTGCCTGGAATCTTTTGTATTTTTATCCTGTTCCAGAGGGTGCGGCATATGCGGATTGCACAGATACTGCGGCTTGGGGAGGACATGTAATGGAAACTGCAATACGGACAGAAGGAATACAGAAAGCATTTACTGAGGGTTCAAAAAAATTTTATGCACTGGATGACGTATCCGTTTCCATTCCCAAACAGGCGCTTACCATTTTTAAAGGGCGTTCCGGAAGCGGAAAGACCACTTTATTAAATATTTTAGGTGCACTGGATACTCCTTCATCCGGAGAGGTTATTTTTCTGGGGGAAAAACTTTCCGGGAAAACGAAGGAGGAACTGGAGCAGCTGCGGCGGTACCGGATGGGATTTGTGTTCCAGTCGGCAGCCATGATTACCTGTATGAATGCATATGAAAATGTGGAGTTTGCACTCAGGCTTGCGGAGTATTCCGGTGACAGGGACAAAAGGGTACGGGAAATATTAGGACGCG
>CANOLA010000018.1 GCA_947566705.1 uncultured Lachnospiraceae bacterium
TGCAACCATCTCTGCAATGGCAAGCCCGCTCTCCACATCTCCTCCCATAGTATTTAAAAGAAGAAGTACCCCGTCCACACTGTCATCATCCTCAATTGCTGCCAGCTTCGGAAGCACATGCTCATACTTTGTTGTCTTTGACGTTGACGGAAGGCATTCGTGACCTTCAATTTCCCCAATAACAGAAAGCAGATAGATTGCAGTATTTTTCCGGTTCATATGGAGGACAGTCTGTCCGAATTCTTTGATTTCCTCGTTCTGTTTTTCTGTTTCTTCCGATTTTTTATTTTCCCTGTCATTATTTTCGTTTTTTATTTCTTCCATAATATCTGGTACCTCCCCTATTTTTAAGATCTATACATAAAAAAGAACGGATACCAACGTACCCGTTCTTATTATGTGGAATATCTTTTATTTTATTCACCAAGAAGGTAATTATATAATCCTTCATAGCGGAATTTGGATGCATACCAGGAGAAATCATTTGCCATACCGCGGTCCACCATCTGGTTCCACTGTCTTTTGCGGTCATAATAAATATGCTTGGAATAATTAATAACCTGAAGCATTTCCTCCGCATTATAATTCGTAAATGAGAACCCGTCTCCGGTATTATCATACTCATTATACGCAGCAACCGTATCCTTAAGACCTCCGGTTTCACGCACAATCGGCACGGTTCCATAGCGGAAGGAAATCAACTGCGTCAGTCCACATGGTTCAAATCTTGAAGGCATCAGGAATGCGTCTGCTGCTGCATAAAGCTTGTGCGCCAAATCATCTGAATAACAGATATTGGCAGAAACCCGGTCCGGAAATTTCCATGCGTAATGGCGGAACATGTTTTCATACTCCGGACTTCCCGTTCCAATTACCACAAGCTGGGTATAATCATCCACAAGCCTCTCCATAACCGCATTAACCAGATCCAGGCCTTTCTGGTCTGTCAGACGTGAAATCAGTCCAATCATGTATTTTTTCTTATCAACGGCAAGTCCCAGTTCTTCCTGCAGCCGTTCTTTATTCATGCTCTTTTTCTTGCGGAAATCCTCTGCATTGTAATTGACATAAATCTTGGAATCGGTCTGCGGATTATATACATCATAATCAATTCCATTTACAATTCCCTGCATATCAAAATGCCGCGCTGCCAGCAGTCCGTTTAAGCCCTCGCCGTAGTAATCCGTCTGAATTTCCTGCGCATAGGTGTCACTGACTGTTGTAATGTAATCTGCATACACCAGTCCGCCCTTTAACATGTTGGCGTCTTTTTTGAACTCCAGTTTGTCCGGTACAAACAGGTTTCTTGAAAATCCTGTCAGTCCCTGCATTGTCTTTACATCCCAGATTCCCTGGAATTTCAGATTGTGGATTGTCATAATGGACTTCATGCCCCAGTAGAAGGAATCTGCCTGAAATTCATTTTTCAGATAAACAGGAATCAGCCCTGCCTGCCAGTCGTGGCAGTGGATAATGTCCGGTCTGAAATTAATCAGCTTGAGCATTGACAATACTGCCTTGTCAAAAAAGGTGAATTTTTCGATATCGTAGCGCACATCCCCGTATGGCACGAAACAGTTAAAATACTCCTGGTTATCAATAAAATAATAGGTAACCCCGTCCATCTTATACTGTAACACCCCGACGTATTTATTCTGAATGTAGTTTCCCGCACTCATATAAAAATGTGTCACATATTCAAACTGGTTGCGGAAATGCTCCGGAATGCAGGAATAATTCGGGATAACGACACGGACATCCCAGTAATCCTTGTGGAATGTTTTGGGCATTGCACCGCATACATCTGCCAGCCCTCCTGTTTTAATGAACGGTACACACTCTGATGCTGCAAATAAGATATTTTTCATACCTACCTCCTGTTAAATAATAATCAGTCCTGGCTGTAATTGTGGTACACTTCCTGTACATCGTCATCCTCTTCAAGTAAATCCAGGATTCTTCCAATATTGGTGATGTCTGCTTCTTCGGTAAGTGTCACATATGTCTGCGGAATCATGGTTACTTCTGCTGAAACCATCATAATCCCCTGTTCATCCAGCGCCTTATGGACCATGTCAAAGTCCTCTGGTGCTGTAGTTATTTCATAGCTGTCCTCTTCATCTGAAAAATCCTCGGCTCCCGCGTCTAATGCCGTCATCATCAGGTCATCCGCATCCATGCTGCATTCTTCTTTGTCAATAATAATCTGTCCCTTTTCATCAAACATGTAAGACACGCATCCCTGCGTCCCGATGCTTCCCTGGCCTTTTGTAAATGCATTTCTTACATTAGCTGCCGTACGGTTTTTATTGTCAGTCAGACATTTGACTATAATCGCAGTGCCGCTCGGACCATAGCCCTCATATGTAGCCTGTTCATAATTTACACTGCCCCCGTCTCCCGCCGCTTTTTTTATACCGCGCTCAATCGTATCATTCGGCATGTTGTTTGCCTTTGCTTTTGCAATCACCTGCGCCAGTTTAAAATTATTTGCCGGGTCCGGTCCGCCGTCTTTTACTGCAACTGCAATTTCCCTGCCGATCATTGTAAAAATCTTTCCTTTGGCAGCATCGTTTTTTTCTTTTTTATGCTTGATATTTGCAAACTTGGAATGTCCTGACATAACTGCTATCCTCTTTTCTAATCTCTAATGTGTATATTTAATTTTACCATTTTTTATCCATTCATGCAAGCACTGCCGTTTCCAATTTTTCTGCTGTTTTTTCCTTATTTTCTGCTTTTACGGCATGTACTTCGCGAATCATTTTTTCTTCTACTTTTAAAATGGAAAAACAGTATCCTTCCTCATATATTTTTTCTGTTTCCCCGTCGTTTAATATTCTTCCCAGAAGAGAAGTTAAAAATCCGTTCAGCGTATCAAACGCATCCGCACTGGCGGAAAGCCCTAAAAGTTCTGCCACATCCGAAAAAGCAGCCAGTCCGTCAATCATATAGCTGCCATCCGGATTTCTTCTGATCAGCTGCTCCTCTTCATCATGCTCGTCCTCAATGTTGCCGACAATCTCCTCAAGAATATTTTCCATTGCAACAATTCCTGATGTCTGCCCGTATTCATCCACAACAACAACCATGTGGCTCTTTTTCAACTGCATCATCTTAAAAAGCGCATGGATATTGAGTGTCTCCGGTACAAAATCAACCTCACGGATCAGTCCGGGAATATCCTTGACCGGAGTACGGAACACTTCATTTTTCTGTGCAAAAGTAAACGCGTCTTTAATATGTAAGACACCGATAATATGATCGATGTCCTCCAGATAAACCGGATAACGGGATTTACTGCTTTCAATGATATAGGAAACTGCATCGTTATATGACAGCTCCCCGTCCAGAACAATTAAGTTTTTCCTGTGCGTCATAATATCCTTGACTTCTTTGTCCGCAAACTCAAAGATATTATTAATCATTTTAGCTTCTGATTCCAGAAGAACGCCCTGTTCGTGTCCTTCATTCACCATTGATATAATTTCTTCCTCGGTGACATCCTCCTCACGGGAAGATGCGTTCAGAAACTGGATTATTTTTTTAAAAATATTTGCCCTGCCGGGACTGACACTTTCATCCATATAGATTCTCCTTTTTGTGATATCTTTCAGGGAACATGTATACTGCTGTAAATTTTTTTATCCTGAAAATCATATCATGAGAACTGTATTCCGTCAAGCTATGTATACAGTTCCAAACTAATCTCCAGTGCTTTGTCAATTTTAACAAGAATCTGATGGTCCAGATGACACACCTTGTCTTTCAGACGCTTTTTGTCGATTGTCCGAAGCTGCTCTAACAGAACAACTGAGTCTTTTGCCAGATCGTATTTTTCACAGTTAAGCTCCACATGCGTCGGAAGCTTTGCCTTGTGCATCTGTGATGTAATCGCTGCGCAGATTACGGTCGGTGAATGCCGGTTTCCAACATTATTCTGAATAATCAGCACCGGACGAACCCCGCCCTGCTCTGAACCGACCACCGGTCTTAAATCTGCATAATAGACATCGCCTCTTTGAATTACCATACTTTTTTCACTCCATAAAATTGTTATACAAAGAGTATTTCCATTTTATCAGGAGTTATTCAGATTGCTTTGTCAATCAAAAAAAATTCTGGGAACGCGGTCTGTGATCAGACATGCAAACTCATAATTAAACCTGCCGGAAAGCTCTCCCAGCTCTTCCATTGTAATACAGCTTTCCCCGTCACAGCCTAAAAGTGTCACAACATCCCCCTGCTTTGCCTCAGGTATTTTTGATACATCCACCATAAACTGGTCCATGCAGATTCTGCCCCGGATGGGAGCTTTTTTTCCGTGCACCAGTACATAGCCTTTGTTTGACAGTCCCCTTGCATATCCGTCTGCATATCCCACCGGAATTGTTGCAATCCGGCTCGTCTCTGCCGTTACATAGGTGCCTCCGTAACTGACCGGGCATCCGGCCTCGACTGTTTTTATAAAAGATATATGGCTCTTTAAGGACATCACCGGGCGAAGTTCAAGCTGTGTTTTTAACACCTCATCCGACGGCCAGAGACCATACAGTGTAATTCCGGCACGTACCATATCCATATTTGCTTCCGGAAGCTCGATGATTCCCGCACTGTTGGAACAGTGGTGAATCGGAATCTTTACGCCCTGCAGCTCTGTCAGGAATATCATTTTACAGAACAGGGCAATCTGACGGTCCGTAAATGTTTTGTCATTTTCATCCGCCCTTGCAAAGTGGGTGAATATTCCTTCTATATCTATATTCGGCAGTGCTGCAATCCGTGCAATGATTTCAGCGCTGTTTTCATTTACCAGAAAACCGATGCGGCTCATGCCGGTGTCAATTTTAATATGTATATGACATACTTTGTTTTTTCTGACCGCGATATCCGACAGTTCCTTTGCCATTGAAAAATCACACACAGCAGGACGTATTTCATGCTCCACTATATATGGGTATGATTCCTGAAACGGAAGTCCTAAAATCAGTATGGGCTTTTGCCGTCCATCCTGGATCAGGTTTTTTGCTTCATCCACAGTGGCGACTGCGAATCCCCACAGGTATGGCAGGGGCTCTATTGCTTCTGCAATACGGAGTGCCCCGTGCCCATATGCGTCAGCCTTCACAACTGCTGTTATTTTTGTCCCTTCCTTTATATGGTTATGCATGGATTCCATATTTGAACGCACGGCATCCAGGTCAATCCCTGCATAAAGACGGTCATACCACTGTTCATCCATGTTCTTCCTCCTCCCATTCCCCCAGTACCAGACTGAGTCCTTCTATAATGTCAGAAGCCATCAGGGAACGTGTTCCGAGATGTTCACTCTTTAAATCACCGGCAAGCCCGTGCAGATATACACCAAGTGCCGCCGCATGCTCAGATTTCACTCTCTGGGAAAGGAAGGACCCAATAATTCCTGCAAGTACATCCCCGCTTCCCGCAGTTGCCATTCCGTGGTTTCCGGAAAGATTCAGATAGCTGTGTCCGTATGGAATTGCTGTAACTGTATGAAAATCCTTTAAGACACAGATAACGTCATAATTCTGTGCAAATTCACCGGCACATTCCAGAAGCCTGGTCTGAATCAGTGCAACGGTATCTCCCGTCAGTCTCGCCATTTCCCCCAGATGCGGCGTAACTATGATATCCGTATGGGGACGCATCAGGATATCCGGCTGTCTGGCTATGATATTTAATGCATCCGCATCTAAAAGCAGCGGAACTGCGCAGTTTTTGAGAACAAGCTTTACAATTTTTTCTGCTGCAGCACCCATTCCGATTCCCGGTCCCAGCACGACCGCATCCGCCCATTTGAGTTCATCAATTACCATCTGTTCATCCAGTTTATGGGAATAGGTCGCAAGAATTGCTTCCGGAACGGTACTCTGCAGAATCTGCCTGTTTTCTTCTGCTGTAAATACCTTAACCAGGCCGCAGCCGGAACGGTATGCCGCTTTCGCCGCCATGCAGGCGGCGCCTGCCATATTAACGCTTCCGGCAATCAGCAGCAGTTTTCCATAAGTCCCTTTATTGGAATGTGCATTTCTTTCCGGCAGCATTCCAAGGTCGGAACGCTCAAATGCAGCGATTCTTGGTTTTTTGGAAAGCCAGCTCTCATCCGTGATTCCAATCGGCACAATATGAATTCTTCCGGAATACTCATTTCCCGGCCATAAATACTGTCCTGCTTTTCCATAGGAAAAAGTAATGGTATCATCTGCTGCAAAAGCGCTGCCGGGAACGGAACCATTGTCTGCATCAATTCCGGATGCAATATCAACAGCTACTTTCCAGCCGGACATTTTGTTCATCTGCGTCAGAATCTGTGCGAGCCCGCCGCTGACAGCCCGTGTCAGCCCTGTTCCAAACAAGGCATCAATCACGAGGTCATAACTTTCCTGCTCCGGAATACTTTTGTGGACTGTGATTCCGTAGGCAGTTATAATTTCCTTTTGCGTTTCATAGGATTCTGTTGTCTTATGGGAAGCTGCCTCACCTGCAAGAACCACTTCCGTATCAATGCCGCGTTCCCGGAGAAGGCGTGCAATGGCAAGACCATCTGCCCCGTTATTTCCGCTTCCGCAGATAATAATTGTCTTTTCTGGTTTTTCCTTTAAAGAGAGAAGTTTTCTGACAAATCCCATTGCCGCCTGCTCCATCAGTACCAGCTCCGGTACATGGAAATGCGCCGATGTGTTCTGGTCCAGAAGCTTCATTTCTTTTCCTGATACAAGATAACGCATTTTACTGATTCTCCTCCGTATTTTCTTTTTTATTGTCTTCTTTTTTGTTTTCCTGGTTCTGTTCTTCCTGTTCCAGATACTGGATATCAAACACATCCAGCACCTGCGGGCCTAAAATATCATGCAGATAAGCATAGATTTCGCGGTTATTGATATCACGGTTCTGCTTTCTTATGATATTCTTTTTCAGATCCACACGAACCTGTTTTATCCATTCTTCAATTTCTTTTGACTCCTCCTGGTTTATACGGATTTTGGAATAAAAATATTCCATGCTAAGGAGCATAAGTCCCTCATTTGTCTCCCGTATTTTTTTAGGAATCTCCAGAAGTTCGTCTTCGGTATCATCAATTTTCTGATTTGTTTCGTCAATCAGACGCTTTGTTTCGTCCAGTTTTTTTTCGCGTGCAGCATCCAGGCTGTCATCAGTTGTCCCGTCCATATTCACAACTATGCTGCTCATCAGCTTTTTCTTCAGTGATTTTAAGTCTTTTAAATCCGAAGTCAGCTTTCCCTGTCTGGCCAGAAGCTCCCTGAGTTCGTCTTCGGTATTTTTAATCTCATCCGGCTTTCCATGTACCGCAAAAAGTCTGTGCCATTTCTGGTCCAGTACAAGCACCGGAACCTTTTTATCTTTTAATGCCTTTTTAAATTCCTCATCACTTTTCATTGCACTCACCCATCTGAAATTCCTGTTACGAATTCTTTACAATATTATATGACAGCTGCATCAGGCTGTCGGATAAATGAACACTTTCAATTACTACCCTGGAATCCTTAAGATCCAGATCCACATGCGCAAAATTCCAGATTGCATGAACACCAAGCCTTACCAGATGCTTTGCAGTGGTTTCTGCTTTTTCTTTTGGAAGGGTAAGCGCTGCAATATCCACCTTGTTGTTTTTGCAGTACTCATCCAGCTCATCCATCATGTAAATCGGAACATCCCTTATTTTTTCCCCTTTCAGTTCTGGATTCACATCAAACAGTGCAGTAATCACAAAGCCGAATTTCTCAAATTTCATATAGTTAGTGATTGCCTGGCCAAGATTTCCGGCTCCCATTACTATAATCCGGTGTGTTTCATTCAGTCCCAGAATCCGGCCGATTTCATCGTACAGAAACTGGACATTGTAGCCATACCCCTGCTGTCCAAATCCCCCAAAGTTATTGAGATCCTGTCTGATCTGCGATGCAGTAACCTTCATGCGGCTGCTCAGATCACTGGAAGAAATACGTTCCACCCCTTCTTCTAACAGTTCCCCCAGATAGCGGTAATATCTTGGCAGCCGGCGGATGACAGCCTGTGATATTTCCTTTTCCACAATCTCATCCTCCCCCAATTCATATTCATGGCGCCGGTCATCTGACAGACGGCTGGTGCAGGCAATGCCAACCAGCATTATATACAAAAAACCCTAAGACAATTATAGGATTTTTACACATAGCTGTCAATGTGTGAAAATTTTAACAGATAATTCTGTCCCATAACTGCCCTAAGGTCTTTTATTTTTTATAAGGATGCTTCCAGCTCACTGCGGACGGCTTTGATAAAGCCTTCGCTGTTTAACACCGTCGGATTTTTGATTGTTGTAATAAGAGCCAGATCCTTTGTCATTTTACCGGACTCTATGGTTTTTAAACATGCCTTTTCCAGTTTGTCCGCAAATTCACTAAGCTGCGGAATATGATCCAGCTCCCCGCGCTTTCTCAGCGCACCCGTCCATGCAAAAATGGTTGCCACTGAGTTGGTGGATGTTTCCTGTCCCTTTAAGTGGTTGTAATAATGTCTCTGTACAGTTCCGTGCGCTGCTTCATATTCATAATAACCCTGTGGAGAAACCAGTACGGATGTCATCATTGCAAGGGAACCGCATGCCGAACTTATCATATCACTCATAACATCCCCATCATAGTTTTTGCATGCCCAGATAAATCCGCCCTTTGACTTCATAACACGCGCAACAGCATCGTCAATCAGTGTATAGAAATACTCAATGCCCGCCGCATCAAACCTGTCTTTATATTCCCTGTCAAAAATTTCCTGAAAAATATCCTTAAAAGTATGGTCGTATTTTTTGGAAATGGTATCCTTGGTCGCAAACCACAAATCCTGCTTAATATCCAGCGCATACTGAAAACAGCTGTGCGCAAAGCTTTCAATGGATTCATTTAAGTTATGCTGGCCCTGGATGATTCCGGCTCCCTTAAATTCATGAATCAGCTCTCTTGTCTCAGTTCCGTCTTCCGCTGTAAAAACAATTTCCGCCTTACCCGGTCCCTCTACCTTCATCTCGCTCGCCTTATAGACATCGCCATAGGCATGTCTTGCAATGGTAATCGGCTTTTCCCATGATTTAACATTAGGCTCAATGCCTTTTACTGCAATCGGTGCACGAAAAACGGTTCCGTCCAGCATTGCACGGATAGTTCCGTTCGGGCTTTTCCACATCTCCTTTAAATTATACTCTGTCATTCTTGCTGCATTCGGTGTAATTGTCGCACACTTGACTGCCACCCCGTATTTTTTTGTTGCGTTGGCGGAGTCCACCGTCACCTGGTCGTCGGTACGGTTTCGTTCTTCCAGTCCCAGATCATAATACTCTGTCTTAAGGTCTATAAACGGAAGTAAAAGCTCGTCCTTAATCATCTGCCAGAGTATTCTTGTCATTTCATCCCCGTCCATCTCTACCAGCGGGGTTACCATCTTAATCTTTTCCATGCTTGATTCTCCTTTTTTATGTAATCTTACTGCGTCTTCATCTAATCCCATGTTGCTTATTGTATCTATTTACTGGAAAAAAGTCAATATCAACCGGAGTTTAACCAGCGGTAAGACAGAAAATAAAACATTTTTTATAAGACATACACTCTTTGATAAAAATGCCATAGACTATACTGTAAATATCAATTTTGGAGGTCACTTATGAGTGATTTAGCTGCAACAAACTGTGGATGCCCGTCATCTGACAACGGATGTGGATGCAATTCCATTATCTGGATTATCCTGCTTCTTTCCTGCTGTGGATGTGGAGAAGGTTCTTCCATTTTCGGCGGCAGCGGATGCGGCGGCGGAAATAACTGCTGCTGGATTATCATCCTGCTTCTGCTCTGCGGAAACAACGGATTTGGCGGCGGATGCGGATGCGGATGCATGTAATCATGTAATAATTGAATCCCCCCTCTCCAGGGGGGAAAACTGCATCATTTCCAGATAAACGGGAGCCGGATTTTTCCGGCTCCCGTTTTTATCTGTCAGCGTCCCCTTTTTGCCATTTTATCCTTCTGTTCCTGTCTTTTTACCGCCTCGCGAATCCCGCATGTCTCCGGTATCTGCCGCCTTTTCAGACATTCCTCATCCACCGAATAAACGCTGTTCCCGTCAATAATTAATTTTCCCATGACTTTTTTATTTTACTATATGCATAGGGACAGACCATTTCCCATAATATGGTATAAAAATATAAAAATTATGCATTGGCCGGAATATGGGAGAACAAGAAAAAGAAAACGTAACCTATGATGACCTGGTGCAGACCCGCAATATCCAGATTCTAAAATCAATTGTTCCGTTTTTAGAATTCCGCACACAGAAACCTGTCGCAATGCTCATCCAGTACCTGGAATTTAAGAATGCCTCAGACGCTTTTTCCCGTCGCGACAACAGTATGGCAGCCTGTTCCCTGCCAAACGGAAGCGAACGTAGAAATGCCATGCTGAATGCAGTACGACAGTACTGCACCCCGAAGGAACAGGAAACCATTGACACAATCATGAATCTGTTCTGTGTCATAGACAATTATGAGTTATTTAACAGTTAAATACTAACAGGAGGTATTATGGACTCATCGATTTTTAACAACCCTGCTTTTTCCGGTATGAGTCCGGAAAAAATGCAGTTTCTGCTTTCCTTTGCCCAGAAGGATAAGCCAACCAGCCCAAAAGACATTATGCCTTTTCTGCTTTCCAACATGCGGCAGGCAAAAGACCAGAACCTTGACTTCAGCAAACCGGAAGTTTCCTTAATCTGCGAACTTTTGTCAAAGGACCTGCCGCCGGAAAAACAGCAACAGGTAAAACAGATGATGTCACTTCTTTCAATGAACAAATAAGCTGTTGTTCTATTCATAAAACTCTTCAAGCGGAATCATTAAAAGCTTGTCAAGCGGGGAAAGGCTTGTGCCTTTCCCGTCTGTTCCTTCGTAATATTTTTCCCCTGCAGACTCAAACAGAACATAAAGTGTGTCCGAACTGATATCTATTTCCTCTGAACAGGGCGGCAGTTCCACGCGTACTTCGGGGGATTTCGGACTGGTGGACATGGAACTGACGGATGTGTAATAATACAAATATGAGGACTGGCTCCTTCCATAAGAACAGCTTAAATAAATCCCTCCTGATTCGTCAAACGCCATCCCCTGGACCTTGGAGGGAATTTTAAAACTGCTCAGTGCTTCCAGGTCATTTTCACTGGTGTTAAAGTGATAGGCAGATACCTCGGAATTCATAACAATCCTGTGGGTTGCCACCCAGAGCCTGCCCCCGTAATAGGTGATGCAGGAAGGCGTATTGGCAACGGAATACTCATCCACCACCTCTCTGGCATCCACTACCTCCCCGGTATTCTGGTATGCCATCAGCTGGATAAAATCATAGGAAATCCGTTCAATGGACTGCTCATAGGAATTGCAGACCCATACATTTTCACCGTCAAAAGTAATCCCCCCCAGGTGACTGTTCACGTCCATTCCCAGCGTAACCAGATAATCTCCGCTTTCCCTGTCAAATACCATTAATTCCCCCATACAGTCATCCTCCGAGGAATAAGAGGTAATCAGCACAAATTCATCAGTGAGGCACATTCCCTGGGGGCACTGTGCCTCACTGTAAATATACTTGTTTAAAAAATCATCCTCCCTTGTTTCCGGCATGCCGGGAATGTCAACTGCATCCAAAAAATCATAATCCAGATCTTTTAAAATTTTTGTATGTTTATCCATTTTTCCCGGATTTTCATGATAAGTATAATTTCTGACATTGGCACGGTTGTCGATTTTCGGCGTCCACCTGGCATATAAGACATACTGTTTTTTTTCACTGGTTGAAACTGTCTTTATTTTTCTCCGGTATGACCTGTCTTCGTACCACCCCTGAAAACGGTAGCCGTTCCGGTATGGCGTATACAGGTAATGGCTGCCGGAATCTACCGGGTAGCTTTCTTTGTTATACTGGTTTTGTATGCCTCCGCCCAGAACATAGCAGACATTTACCTGCTCAGAAGCAAAAGAAGCACCAGAAGAGACGGAAACTGTCTCTTCTGGTACCTGGTTAAAAAAGTAAATCAACATACATAATGCAGCGACTGCACTACTCTTCAATATCAACAAGCTTATTCGCCCTCTCTTCAATCTCCTTTGCTGCCACATCCTCCGGAGCCTGCTCATACCTTGCAAACTCATAGGAATATGTACCGCTTCCGCTTGTCATGGAACGAAGCTGGGTATTATATCCGTATAATTCCAGATAAGGAACATCTGCTGTAATCTCCTGGTAACCATTTTCCGCATTCATGTTCATGACACGTCCCCTGCGTTTGTTCAGATCACCCATGATATCCCCTGTATAGGCCTCCGGCGCCGTAACCTTAAGGGATGCAATCGGTTCCAGCAGTACCGGTTTTGCTTCCATGAAGCCCTTCTTAAACGCCTGGGCAGCTGCCACTTTAAATGCCATTTCCGAAGAATCCACAGCATGGTAGGAACCATCATACAGCTCTGCCTTTACACCGATAACCGGATAAGCTGCAAGCGGTCCTTTTTGTACGGCTTCTGCAATTCCTTTTTCCACTGCCGGAAAATAATTCTTCGGAACTGCCCCGCCAACCACACACTGGTCAAACATATACGGTGTGTCCAGATCACCGGACGGTTCAAAACGCATCTTTACATGTCCGTACTGCCCGTGTCCGCCGGACTGCTTTTTGTATTTGTATTCCACATCAGACTTTCCGCGGATTGTTTCCCTGAAAGCCACAAGCGGCCGCATTAATTCAATCTGCACTTTATATTTATCCAGAAGCATGCTTGCCACAATTTCAAGATGCTGGTCTCCCATGCCATAAAGCAGTGTCTGGCGGTTTTCACTGTCATTTACATGCTGCAGTGTCAGATCCTCCATCAGAAGCTTCTGTAAAGACTGTGAAATTTTATCCACATCCGCCTTGTTCTTTGCCTTATAACGCATGGAAACATACGGTTTTGAAATATTGGCACGTATGTATGCAACCGGCTGGTTTCTGGTGGATAAAGAGTCCGTTGTCAGTGTCTTTGAAAGCTTTGCCAGCGCGCCGATATCCCCGGCATGAAGCTCATTTACTTCCTCTGTCTTATTTCCGCGGATGACATAAAGATGTCCCAGTTTTTCATCACAGTCCCTGTGGTAATTGTACAGCACATCATCCGTTTTTAATACTCCCGAATTTACCTTAATCAGGGAATACTTTCCAATATAAGGGTCTACAATTGTTTTGAAAATATACGCAGACTTTGCCTTGGAAAAGTCATAATCCGCCTGCCAGACCTCATTGGTCTTGGTATTGATTCCGGCGCATTCGCGTTTGTCAGGACTTGGGAAGTACTTTACGATATCCGTCATCAGCGTATACATGCCGCGCGCCATCACATTGGAACCCATCATTACCGGAACAATGGAACCGTCGATGACGTTTACACGGAGCGCCTGGCGGATTTCATCCTCTGAAAATTCCTCCCCGTTGAAATAGCGTTCCATAAATTCCTCGCTGGTTTCTGCCACTGCCTCTAAAAGCGCCTCCCTGCAGATTTCAAGATTTTCTTTTGAATATTCCGGTACATCAAATTTATCCACTGTTCCCTTGTCATTCCAGCGTTTTGCTTTCTGCTGGACAACATTGACATAACCGACAAACTGTTCATTCTCACGGACCGGCAGATGAAACGGAGCAATTTTCTTTCCGTAAAGCTCCTGCAGGTTTTCCACTACCTGACGATAGCTTGCATTGTCAATATCCATATCCGTTACAAAGACCATACGCGGCAGTTTGTATTTTTCACAGATCTCCCACGCTTTTTTTGTTCCGGTTTCAATCCCGGCCTTTCCGGAAACCACAATAATTGCCGCATCCGCTGCCGATACTGCTTCTTCCACTTCCCCGACAAAGTCAAAATACCCCGGTGTATCCAGAATATTTACTTTTACATCCCCCCACGGAATTGGAATCACTGATGTATGAATTGAAAACTGCCGTTTTATTTCTTCCTTGTCATAATCGCTCATCGTATTGCCGTCTGTCACGGTCCCCATGCGCTTGGTAAGTCCGGCAAGATATGCCATCGCTTCTGCAAGGGAAGTCTTGCCGCAGCCGCCATGCCCCAAGAGAACCACGTTACGAATTTTGTCAGTTGTATAAACCTTCATAGTAAAAACCTCCTGCTCCTGTGTTTTCCAGTACCCATAGTTATATTGTACTAATTCTCTTCTGATTTTACAACCTTTTTATGCATATTATGCAAAAAACAGTTCAGCCTGCCGAAACCCCTGCCAGATATCCCGTTGACCATGCAATCTGCAGATTATATCCTCCGGTCAGTGCATCAAGGTCCAGTACCTCTCCGCAGAAATACAGACCCGGCACCAGCTTTGATTCCATCGTGGACGGATTTACGTCCTTTACCGATACGCCCCCTTTTGTAATAATCGCTTCGTTCCAGTCCCGCAGTCCGGTCACAGTCAGCGGCAGACGCTTAAATAAAGAAACTAATGTCTGTCTTTCCCCCTTTGTAATTTCATTTACCTTTGTATCCGGATGGATTCCGCTCAAACCTACCATAACCGGAATCAGCTTTGCAGGCAGCAGATGTCCTAATGCATTTTTAAACTGTCTGTTCTTTGCCTCATCAAAATCCCTGAGAATACGCTTATCCAGCTGCGCATCATCAAGCGCGGGTTTTAAATCAATGTACATCTGCAATTCATGTGAAAACTGCTCTGGTCTGATTCTTCCGCTTGCTGATAAAACCAGGGGGCCGCTGACACCAAAATGGGTAAAGAGCATTTCCCCGAAATCCTCATCCAGTTTTTTCTTTTCGTTATAAATGGACATACCCACATTGCGCAGGGAGAGTCCCTGAAGCTCTTTTACCCATATCTCCTTTATTTCAAACGGAACAAGCGACGGAGTCTGTCTGACCAGCTTATGACCGCTCTCCTCTGCAAAACGGTAGCCGTCCCCGGTGGAGCCTGTGGAAGGATAGGAACATCCGCCGGTCGCTATGATAACTGCATCTGCCATTAATGTTTTACCATCCGAAAGCCTGACCTTTTTTACCGGTCCTGCAAAGTCAGTACCCTTTACACAGGCATTCAGCCGGACGGTAACATTCCGCTGGTTTAGTGCTTTTTTCAGCGCAGCAATTACATCAGAGGAATGGTCGGATACCGGAAATACACGGTTTCCCCGTTCTACCTTTGTTTCCAGCCCCTGCTCACGGAAAAAATCAACCACCTGCCCATTGTCAAAGGCATAAAACGCGCTGTACAAAAATTTCCGGTTACTCATCACATTGGAAAAAAGGGTGTCGGTATCACTCGCATTTGTGATATTACAACGCCCTTTTCCTGTAATAAAAAGTTTCTTTCCCAGTTTTTCATTCTGCTCCAGCAGTGTAACTTTATGTCCGTTTCCGGCAGCGGCATATGCCGCCATCATCCCCGCGGGACCCCCGCCGATTACAATGATATTTTTCATGAATCCCCGTCCTCTAATTTTGCATAATGTATTTTAATTGAATCATCTATATAATTAATTTCATCATTCTCGTATACCTGGTACTCGTCCCAGATATCCTCAAGCATAGTCAGCGTTTTTGCCACTTCTTTCTGTTTTTTCATACAAAGAGCAACCACAAGCGCATTGATCACGCTGAGCGGTGCAACAAGCGAATCCACAATGGACGCCATGTCGCTGTCTGCAATCAGGTTGCAGGAAGAATACAGATTCATTGGCGAATGCACGCTGTCTGTAATGGTGATCACCTTGGCATTCCGGTTATTTGCAAATTCCAGAGCCTTTAAGGTACGCATGGAATAACGCGGAAAACTGATGCCGATGATCACATCCTTTTTGTCAATACGCACCATCTGCTCGAACAGCTCGCTGGAACTGTTTGTTGTCAGAAGACGCACCCTGTCAAACATCAGATTCAGATAAAACCCAAGAAAACCTGCTAGCGGGGCGCAGCTCCTGATTCCCACGATATAGATGTTTTTTGCCTCCAGTATGGTTGTTACTGCAAGCTCAAAAGCATTATGGTCAATTTTTTCAAGTGTTGTCTTTATCTTGTCCGCATCGGAACGAAGCACTGTTTCTAAAATCTTTGACTGGCTGATCCTTCCATATGTTACTTCCATCCTCTGGACAGAATTTAATTTGTTGCGCACCAGCTCCTCCAGTGCCTTCTGAAATTCCGGATATCCCTTATATCCCAGAAACGTTGCAAAACGAACAACGGTGGACTCACTGATGCCCACCGTTTCTCCCATTTTTGCCGCCGTCAGAAAAACTGCCTTGTCATAATTATCCGTAATATAGGCTGCAAGCAGCTTTTGTCCCTTACTCATGGAACTGTACCTGTTATTAATCCGGTTCAGCAGTTCATTTGTATTTGCCATCCTAAACCCCTCATACTATTTATATATATTTGCTACCGCTGTCCTTACCGGAAGCTTTGTTTTTTCATTCCTGGTCTCATGTGATGTTTCCAGCCACACAAAAACGCCAGCTGCCAGAAGAATCACCCCGTTCAGCCAGATTCCCTGGTATCCCAGATATTTTGCCGCAAACCATGAAACCGCAACTCCCGTATGGAATCCAAGCAGCGTTCCAAGAAAAAACCACATTTTATGCAGATGCTTTTTATCCTTGTCACACAGATATTCGGAGAACGCAAGTGTTGTCTGTCTGATATTATTTGTGGAAAAAATTGTTGAACTTGCGTAGCCGTAATTTCCCGGAAATGAATTCCACTGGAAGGACATTGCAAAAAATACCGGATACAGCGCAATGACCGGCTCCATGGATTCCGGAAAAAAACCAAGAAGAACAACTGCCAGATAATCCACCAGTATGGAAACCTTTTTGATGTTCCAGTCGGTTTTGTTTTTTATCATGACATATGCCGCTGTCCCCAGCGCATAAACAAAAACTGCAAGCAGACGCAGGAAAAAATGCAGAAAATCCTTTCCCAGGATAAAATGAACCAGGGAAATCATATTTGCTGTCTGGGCGTTTCCGAACAAATCCCCTCTTGTAAGTATGGTAAAACCGCCCATAAAGCCTCCGACAACTGCCATACAGTGGTGGGAGCAGGTAATTAAATGTTCTTTTGTTTTACTCTCATGTATCATACCGCTTTATTCTCTTTCCTGAAACCTTTTATTTATCTATCCGAATGAAATTGTATCACTTTTCAAAAAAAATGCAAGAAATAATTTACGCTCTTTCAAACAGCAGCAATTAATCCTCTCCACCGATTAATCCATAAGAACAAAAAAAGAATACCCGAAGGTATCCTTTTTTCATATGCTGTTTTAAACCGGATATGCAGCGTTTTTAACATCCCCTGCTTTTACATCCACGCCTGTCTGCTGTGCTTCACGGTATTTGAAGAAATCAGTAGCAACCTGTGGAAACAGTGCATAGGAAAGAACATCCTCATCCTGTTTTTTGTACTGCTTCATCTCTGCTTCAATCTTATCAAGCTCCGGCTCCAGTAAATCTGCAGGACGGCAGGTAATGGCATTCTTTTTGTCCTCACCCAGTACCTTGTCAACAACTTCCGGGTTAAATGGTTTTACGGTCTGTCCGTACTTGCCAAGAAGAATATCCTTCGTCTCCTTGGTTGCAACTTTGTAACGCTCACCCATTAAGACATTAAATACAGCCTGTGTACCAACAATCTGGGAAGACGGGGTAACAAGAGGCGGCTCACCCAGATCCTTTCTTACACGCGGAACTTCTGCAAGAACCTCTTCAAACTTATCCTCCTTGCCCTGCTCTTTAAGCTGTGAAATCAGGTTGGAAAGCATTCCACCCGGCACCTGGTAACGGAGTGTATTGATATTAACCCCCAGCACCTTTGGATTCATCAGACCGCTTGCAAGCGCTTCCTCCCTCTGCGGACGGAAGTAATCAGCAATTTCAGCCAGAAGGTTCTGGTCTAATCCGGTATCATACTCAGTTCCTTTAAATGCCTCAACCATAACCTCTGTAGCAGGCTGGCTGGTTCCGAGCGCAAATGGTGACATTGCCGTATCAATAATATCACATCCTGCCTCTACTGCTTTCATATAGGTCATGGAAGCCACACCGGAAGTATAATGGGTATGAAGTTCGATTGGAAGACTGGTTGCACTCTTTAATGCCTGTACCAGCTTCGTGGCTTCTGTCGGTACTAAAAGTCCTGCCATATCCTTAATGCATAAGGAATTGGCTCCCATATCCTCAATCTTCTTTGCCATTTCCATCCAGTAATCCAGGGTATAGGCATCTCCCAATGTATAAGAAAGCGCCACCTGTGCGTGTCCGTTTTCTTTATTGCAGGCTGTAACAGCAGTCTGTAAATTGCGGACATCATTTAAACAGTCGAAAATACGGATAATATCAATACCGTTTGCAACTGACTTCTGTACAAAATACTCCACAACATCATCTGCATACGGACGGTATCCTAAGATGTTCTGTCCACGAAAGAGCATCTGAAGTTTTGTATTTTTAAAACCGTTTTTCAGCTTGCGAAGCCTCTCCCACGGGTCTTCTTTTAAGAAACGCAGGCAGGCATCAAAAGTTGCACCGCCCCAGCACTCCACTGCGTGGTATCCAACCTGGTCCATTTTGTCAACGATTGGAAGCATCTGCTCTGTTGTCATACGTGTTGCAATCAGGGACTGGTGTGCATCACGAAGAACAGTCTCTGTTATTTTTAATGGTTTCTTTTCCATTTCAGACATAATCATTTCTCCTTTTTAGATTCCAAATATTGCCATAAAGCATCCTGCCGCAACAGCCGTACCAATTACTCCGGCAACGTTTGGTCCCATTGCATGCATGAGCAGGAAGTTTGTCGGATCTTCCTCTGCGCCGACCTTCTGGGATACACGCGCAGCCATAGGTACTGCCGATACGCCGGCTGAACCAATGAGAGGATTAATCTTGCCTTTGGTAATATAACACAGCAGTTTGCCGAACAGTACTCCGGCAGCCGTACCAAACATAAATGCCACAAGTCCAAGCACTACGATCTTTAATGTGCTGGCATTTAAGAATGCCTCTGCACTTGTCGTTGCACCAACAGAAGTACCCAGCAGAATAACTACGATATACATCATGGCATTGCTTGCTGTCTCCTGTAACTGGCGAACCACGCCGGATTCACGGAACAGGTTTCCAAGCATCAGCATTCCGACAAGCGGGGCCGTTGTAGGAAGCAGTGTACATACCACAACAGTAACCACAATTGGAAACAGAATTTTTTCCAGCTTGCTGACTGGACGAAGGTTCTGCATTTTGATTGCACGCTCCTTCTTTGTGGTAAACAGCTTCATAATCGGGGGCTGGATAATCGGTACAAGCGCCATATATGAATATGCCGCCACTGCAATCGGTCCCATAAGCCCCGTCTGCCCCAGCTTGGAAGCAAGGAAAATGGAAGTCGGTCCGTCTGCCCCTCCGATAATGGATACTGCAGCTGCCGCCTTGTCATTAAAACCAAGTACAATGGCAAGGAAGTATGCTGCAAAAATACCAAACTGCGCTGCAGCTCCCATCAGAAAGCTGACAGGGTTTGCAATCAGCGGACCAAAGTCTGTCATCGCACCAACTCCAAGGAAAATCAGGGAAGGTAAAATTGACCACTCATCCAGTGTATAAAAATAATAAAGTAAACCGCCTATGCCATTGCTCGTCTGCTCCGGACTTGCAATAATATCCGGATATATGTTTACAAGCAGCATTCCGAATGCGATCGGAACTAACAGTAATGGCTCAAAGCCCTTTTTAATCGCAAGATAAAGGAAAAAAAGCGCTACCAGTATCATCACGTAATTTCCCCATGTCAGATTGAAAAAGGCTGTCTGATGTAGGAGGTTTGTTAATGTTTCGCCTACATAACTCACAGTGAATTCCTCCTTGGATTAATTTAAGCTCGCAAGTAATGCTCCGGATTCCACAGCATCACCAACTGCAACATCAATACTTGCAACGGTTCCATCCTGCGGTGCAACAACCGGAGTCTCCATCTTCATAATTTCAAGAATCAGAACGGTGTCACCCTTCTTAACTGCGTCTCCGACTTTCTTTTCAAGCTTGAATACCTTTCCGGCTGCTCCCGCTTCAATGCGGACAGAACCTGCAGAAGATGATGCAGCAGGGGCTGCCGCTGCCGGAGCTGCCGCTGCTGCACGCACCGGTGCGGCTGCTCCTGTGCTTCCGGTTTCTTCCACTGTAACATCATAAACGTTACCATTTACGGTAATTGTATAATTTTTCATTGAAATGATCCTCCTAAAAATAAACTGTTATTTATCTTCTTTTGATGGAACGAACTACAAATTCATTTGTAGAAGTTCCGGTTCCTGCTGCAATTGCCGCTGCAATGACTGCAATCAGCTCACCGTCATCTGTCCTGGCAGCTGCTTTTGCTTCCACAGCCGGTGCCGGCGTTTTCTGCTCCGGTACCGCTGCATTAGTTCCATTCTGCTTCTTTTTCTGCTCAAGATACGGAAAGATTTTAAAGCATGCAATCAGCAGGCTGATTAAAATCAGAACCGCAAACACAACAGAGATGGAAAGCAGCGTATTAATTCCCGCCTTCTGCATCTTCTCGCCCAGTGTGTAAACCGGCTCAATGGATATTCCTGTAATTTCCATTGAATAATAGTCATAGACAACCTGGAAATCCACCTTTTTCTTCTCAAATTTTATAAAAAGGTCTGTTGTAAGCGTCTTGCCCGATTTCGTTACCTCGAAAGACTTCATGGAAATTTCCTGGCTTAACGCAGCATCTGCTTTTCCAAATTCCTTTTCGATCTCATCCCATCTGTCCGCCGCAGCAATCTGGGCATCCGTTACACCAACGCTGTATAAATATTCCTTTACATCATCAGTTACTGTTTCAGCAGTCAGGTTATTCTCACTGTAAAACTGCAGGATTGCCTGAACCATGGCGATGTTTTCCTGCATCTGCTGTTCAAGCTCCTTGTATGATGTTCCGTTATAGTCCACAGCAGACGGGTCTTTTTTTCCACAGGCGCCAAGCACTAAAACCATAAGGACCATGCTAAGCGCCAAAGCTATTTTCTTTTTCATTAAACTTCACCTCTATCTGGTCCCATGCTTCTTTTCCGGTGCCTGTACATATTTTGTATAGAGCATTTCAAATGCCGCAACAAGATATTTCCTGGAATCTGCCGGGGCAATGATACGGTCCACATACCCTCTTGCAGCCGCTGCTGCCGCAGAATCCTGCAGGCTTTCATATTCAGCCGCTTTGCTCTTTATCTCTTCTGCGTTTGCATCCGGATACATGATTTTTGCTGCCATTGTAGCATCCATTGCACCGATTTTTGCATCCTGCCATGCATAAACAAAATCCGCACCAATGGATTTGGAATTCATAAATACATAGGCACTGCCGTATGCTTCACCTGTAATCAGATTTACCTTTGCACAGGAGGCATTTGCAAATGCAGATGTCATTCTGGCAAGTGCACGGGCAAGGTTCTTCTCAGAACACATGGTATTGTTAAATCCGGTTACATTGGTAATGGACAGTACCGGAATGGAAAATGCATCGCAGAACTGGATAAAATCAGCCGCCTTGCTGCATCCTTTGGCAGTCAGGGTGCTGGCAAATTTCTCTGTGCAGCTTCCCTGCGCGTCATAAACCTCTGTACAGTTTGCAACTGCACCGACTGTCATGCCGTTTAACTGGAACAGACCGGTAACCATATTTCTGGCAAAGCCTGCCTTCGTTTCAAAAAAGACATGTCCGTCCGCAATCTGTGACAGGAGATATCTCGGATCCCCCTTCATGTTTTCCATGCTCACGCAGGCACGATTTAAATCATCCCCGCAGTTACCTGTATAAACATCTCCCTCACTGTTGTTCGGAAGCATGCATACGAGCTGGCGGATCTGTGCCATAATTTCATCCTCAGAACCGGTAAAATCAATGCAGCCGTTATTTTCACCCTGGAACTTTGCACTGGTTGTATCGCAGACTTCCGCACGGTTGCCGGAAACCGCATCCGCCGGATTAATAAACATACGGCCTTTGCTTTCCTCAATAAATGCAAAATCACACAGTGCCGGAACAACAGAAAGCCCGCCTCCGCAGTTTCCAAATACACCGCAGATCTGCGGAACCAGTCCGGATGCAGCAACCTCTTTTGCATAAATAAGTCCGAATCCATCCAGCGCATCCACAGATTCCTGAAGACGCACTCCGCCGCAGTCAATAAAACCAATAACCGGCGCTCCCATTTTCATTGCCATATCGTAAACAGAAGCAATTTTTTTTGCATGCATCTCTCCAATGGTTCCGTTTAACACAGAAGCATCCTGGCTGTAAATAAATACCAGATTACCGTCAATCAGTCCGTGACCGGTGACTACACCATCCGAAGGAGCCTTTGCAGCATCCATGTTAAAATCCGTGCTGCGTGCCGTTACGAGAGAACCGATTTCCATAAAACTGTTCTCATCGACCAATCTGGCAATACGCTGCATCGCCAGATTTTCATTGTTACTACTCATCTTATGCCCTCCATCTATTAAAAATAATAAAAAAAATTGCGCTAGTGTAATTGTATATCATTTCCAGTCTTATTTCAACAGTAATTGTTAAATTTTTCACAGCAAAAATTCTTTTAATACTGCCGTAAGAAATGTTGCAAAATCCCATTTCCGGATATCCTCTGCCGCGCAGATTTTAAAAGAATAAAGTTCCTCATTCCCTACACAATAGGAGATTTTCCCCAGCTCTTTTCCCTTTTTTACCGGAAGCTGCGGTATTTTCGTAAATTCTTTTCTGACCTCTGCCTCATCCCAGTCCGCTTTTAAAAACGTCAGCTGTTTTTTATCCGTTTCCACATACAGGGGCAGCTTTGCCTTATTCCCCCATTCTTCCAGTGTGCCTTCCTGGTAACCCCCTGCCACTTCCAGCGGGTCAACAGTAAAGATATTGTCCGCCCCCTGGTACAGGTGATAGTGTTCCAGTCCGTACCCAAACAGTGTTTTCGCATCCGACCACCGGTAGGTCTTGTGGTTCGGCCATCCGCACGCCAGCAGTGCAACCGCATAGCGCCTGCCGCCTTCTTCCACTGCCGCCACATAACAGTATCCGGCTTTTGCAGTATAACCGGTTTTTCCGGTAATGGCGGAGGACATCATATCAAGAAAAGCATTTTTATTGGAAACAGCATAGGAGGTTCCGTCCAAACTGGCAAAACTGTAGCTTCTGGTCTGTGTGAGGGCAAGAAACTGTTCGCTTGCCGGGGAATTCCATGCACAGTAGCTCATAATTTTACAAAGGTCATATGCCGTTGTATGGTGCTCTCCTCCGCCGTCCTCTTTGTCCAGCCCGTTCGGTGTGACAAAATGGGTATCCGTACAGCCAAGCTCCTTTGCCTTTTCATTCATAGCGTCGGCAAACTTTTCGACAGAACCCGAAACATGCTCTGCAATCGCATATGCACAGTCATTGTAGGATTCCAGCATCAGCCCGTACAATAAATCCTTCAGATAGAACTGCTGGCCGTCCCGCATTCCCAGATGAACCTTCGGCTGCGCAGCCGCTTCTTTGCCTGCCGTCACCACTTCATCCATCCGGCAGTTTTCCATTGCCAGAATACAAGTAAGAATTTTGGTCGTGCTCGCATTTGCCATTGGAACATCTTCTTTTTTTCCATATAACAGCCGTCCGCTTTCCCCGTCTGTCAGTGCACATGCCTTGGAATAAAGACTGCTTTCTTTTACCTCTGTTTTTTCGTTTTCTTCGGCAGATACCGGAAGTACAAGGAAAAAACACTGCAGCAGCACCAGAAGGACTGCGATTATCTGCTTAATTTTCTTCATAAAAAAATAACCATATACATTCGTTGTTAAATGTATATGATTATTCGGATTGTCCTTATACCTGAATCGGCAGCGGTTAAACATCCAGGGAAACCCTCATCTCCTGCTCCGCCTCCTGCTTGAATTCCTCCACCTGCACCGGACTTAATACCGGAAGCTCGTCAATGGAATGCACGCCAAAACTGCGCAGAAACTCTTCCGTTGTTCCGAACAGAAGCGGACGGCCCGGTGCGTCCAGTCTCCCCAGTTCACAGACCAGATTATATTCTACCAGCTTATTTACCGCATGGTCTGATGATACCCCGCGGATTTTCTCAATTTCGACTTTTGTTACCGGCTGTTTGTATGCAACGATGGAAAGTGTCTCTAAAAGCACATCCGTAAGAACCCGGCGTTTCGGCTGTCTGGCAATATGAATCAGGTATTCATACATTTCCGGCTTTGTACACATCTGGTATGCGCCGTCCAGTTCCATCAGGGCAATTCCCCGTCCGCTGTCCGCCAGCTCCTGCATCATTTCCTCGATAATTTCTTTGGTTTCTTTTTTATCCAGTCCGATAACATCGGCAATTTTTCCAAGCTCTACTGATTCTCCCATTGTAAAAAGAACCGCTTCTATAATCGCCTTGTAATTCTTTTCTTCCATAATCTAACAAACCCCGTCACTAGGCAGCAATTTTTGAATCAATTTCGATATCATCAAAAATGTGCTCCTGTGAAATGAATATTTTTCCCATCTTCATCAGTTCCAGAATGGCAAGGAATGTAACGATAATCTCCACCTTGCTGGACTGTGCCTCCAAAAGACTGCGGAAACTGAAATGCTTATGTTCTTTCGCATACTCCTGAAGCTGTGCAATCTTGTCCTCCAGGGAAACTTCTTCCTTTTGAATCTTTCCGAATTTTGAGCGGAGAGGATCAATTTTATCCTTCTGCTTTTTCATAATACTTTTGAAAATTTCATTTAATTTCGCAAGCGTCACATCTGAAACAAGCTCCGCCACATTAACAGGCTCCTCATAGGCAAGTACCTCATCCGGAATTGTCGGCTCTTTAAACATGACACGCTGTGCATCCATCTGGCGGTCCTTAAGCTCATATGCCATGCATTTGTACATCTTGTACTCCAAAAGCTGCTGGACAAGCTCTGCACGCGGGTCCTCCTCTTCCTCCTCGCTGTCCGGGTCCGAAGGAAGGAGCATCTTTGATTTAATATCAATCAGTGTTGCAGCCATTACAAGGAATTCGCTCAGTACATCCAGATCCTGCCGCTTCATCTCTGCAATATATTCCATATACTGTGCCGTTATCTCCACAATCGGAATATCATATATATTTACTTTATTTTTATCCAGCAGATGCAAAAGCAGATCCAGGGGACCCTCAAACACCTGCAGCCTGACTGTTATATCCATTGTCACACTACCCTTTCCCATGTAGTTTACTCCTTACACAACGTCTATTGTAACTTGATATTGTGGAAAAAGCAAGAGGAAATTACAACATTTAGTGGTCAATGTCATATTCCTGCACGGCAGATGCTCCTTACAACAACGGCGCAAACAGTTTCAGCGCCCCCATAAACATACGGACCAGAAGCAGCCTGCTCTCACATTCGTCAAGCGTTACCTCATGACTTTCCCCAAAGGTGGACATCATATCCTCCTTTACCTGCATAACGGTTTTTGTGTTGTACATACTGACTCCGCACTCGAAATGCAAAAACAGGCTTCTGTAATCCAGATTAACGGTTCCGACAGTTGCATAATAGTCGTCCACAACAAAGCATTTGGAATGGATAAATCCCGGCGTATACTTGTAAATCCGCACACCGCCTTTTATCAGGTGTGCAAAATAGGACTGTGTAAGCAGGTATACCATTTTTTTGTCCGGTATGCCCGGTACAACAATCCGGACGTCCACTCCGCATTTTGCTGCATTTACCAGTGCCGTTTTCATTTCGGAACCCACGATCAGGTACGGGGTAAATATATAAACATATTTTTTTGCATGGGAAATCAGGTTTAAATACACATTTTCCCCTACATCCTCATGATCAAGGGGCGAATCTGCATACGGTTGGATAAATCCCCTGGAAACCTGCAGATTTTCTGTCCTGCTGCGGTATGACTCATAGTCTGATTCTTTCTTGGTCATACAGTCCCACATTTCAAGAAACATTGTGGTAAAGCTCCACACGCACTCCCCTGTCACACGCAGTCCTGCGTCTTTCCAGTAACCATACTTTTCCTTTACATTGATATACTCATCCGCAAGGTTAAACCCGCCTGTATATGCAATTTTTCCATCGACAACCGTAATTTTGCGATGGTCCCTGTGGTTCATGATGACGGAAAGAACCGGACGGAACGGATTAAAACTTACACATCTGATACCTTTCTTTTCAAGTACGCGCTCATAATGCGGCGGAAGCGTCTGGATACTTCCAACGTCATCGTACATCAGGCGCACCTCCACCCCCTGGGCCGCTTTCTTTTGAAGAATGGAAACAATGGCATCAAACATCTGCCCTTCTTCTACAATAAAATATTCCATGAATATAAATTTTTCAGCGCTTTCCAAATCGGCAAGCAGCTGGGGAAAAGCAGCCTCCCCGCTGTTAAAATACCTGCTGTCCGTCTCCCTGTACAGCGGATATCCTGCATTTTGGGAGAGATAGCGCGCCTGCTTACAGGCATAATAATCTTCTTTTTCCAGCTGCTTTTCGTTTTCATCATCCATGCAGCGATGTAATGCAGCCGAGTCAATTACTTTTTTAAAGTATGTTCTTGTCTTTTTGGTCAGACCGGAATGTCCGAACAGAAAATATGCCGGACATCCAAACAGCGGCAGAAAAAGAATCAGAAAAATCCACGACATCTTATAGGAAGTCCGTATATCTTTATTTGCAACATAAAGTGCAAGAGCAACCGCAATCATCTGAAAACCGACATTAATCGCGGTATTTGCTGCCGTTGAACTGTAGATAAGATAGACAAACCAGCCAAACTGCAGCATGATAATTAATGCTCCAAGCATCAGTCTTCCAAAAAGTATATTCGCTATCCGTTTCATTTTTCATTCCTCCAGCCTGAAGATTATATCCAGTTTACACCAACCGAAGTAAATTATCAACATGCAGCATTCCCCATGACATTGTGTTTTCTCCCAAATCCTCTGCAGATTCATACAGTTTCAGTTTCAGTTCTTCCGGACGCAGGGAAGGTCTTTTCTGCAGCGCCAGGGCAAGCGCACCACAGACCACAGGAGTTGCCATTGATGTCCCGCTCTTTCTGATATAATGGCTTCCCCGGTTATCCAGACTTAAAATACCGCTTCCGGGTGCAAGAATCTCCGGTTTCACCACACAGCATTCCGTCGGTCCCCTGCCACTGTACCCTTTTGGCATGTTCCTGCCCGGATTTGCATCGTCACTGGCCCCCACTGTAATAACCTTCCTTGAAATCCCCGGAACTGTAATTGTCCCCTGGCCCGGTCCGTTATTTCCTGCTGCTGTTACCACTGTAACTCCCAGGTCCCATAAATGCTCCAGCATTTCCATAATCTGCTTCTGTTCATTATTTCCGGCTCCGGGAAGAAATCCGACAGAAAAATTTAAAATTCTTATCCGGTACTGCCTGTAATTCTGCTCCACCCATTCCAGGGCATGCAGTACCCGTCTGGTTTCCCCGCCGCCTTCCCTGTCAAGCACTTTTAAAGATATAAGTTCTGCCTGCGGCGCCATCCCTTTCATCTTTCCATTTCCACATATAATTCCTGCCACATGTGTCCCATGCCCGTTATCGTCATACGCAGACTTTCTTCCATTTACAAAATCAAGAAACCGGATAACGTTTCCCCGCAGGTCCCGGTGAAGAAATACGCCTGTATCCAGCACGCTGATTCTTATATTTTTCCCAGTATATCCCTGACTGTATACATTCTGCGCATGCACCAGCTGTTTTACGCGATTCATACATGACCTCTCATCTTTCTTTATTTCACAGCCGAACTGTTTCTATATAATATGAAAAAACCGTGCGCTGTTGCGCACGGTCTTTTTCGTCAGTATGAAGCAAAACAGGAATACACGGATTCTCAGGCGTCTGCCGGAACATCCTTGATGGAGAAGCTGATTCTTCCCATCTTGTCCTTTCCAAGACATACCACCTTTACTTTGTCCCCAAGTGTCAGTACATCCTCCACATGGTTGATTCTTTCCTTTGCTATTTTGGAAATATGAACCATTCCCTCTTTGCCTGGTGCAAACTCTATAAATGCACCAAATTCTTTTATGCTCACAACAACGCCGGTTAAAACCTGTCCTTCCGTAAAATCTGTTGTAATCATCTGGATCATTTCGACGGCCTTTGCAATTGCGGCTTTATCGGTTCCACAGATGGAAACTGCACCTTCCTCTGTTATATCAATCTTAACACCGGTACGCGCAATGATTTCATTAATCGTCTTGCCCTTTTGTCCGACAACATCACCGATTTTATTCGGATCAATCTGAATCTGCTCAATCTTAGGCGCCCATTCACTGACCTCTTTCCGAGGCTCGGAAATTGCCTTGCTCATGACTTCATCCATAATGTAAAGTCTTGCATCCCTTGTACGGGCGATTGCCTCTTCCACAATCGGACGTGTCAGACCATGAATCTTGATATCCATCTGGATTGCGGTAATACCGTCATGTGTTCCGGTCACTTTAAAGTCCATGTCCCCAAAGAAGTCCTCAAGCCCCTGGATATCGGTAAGAACCAGATAATCATCATCGGTATCCCCGGTAACAAGACCGCAGGAAATACCTGCAACCATTTTCTTAATCGGCACTCCGGCAGCCATCAGTGACATGCAGGATGCGCAGGTGGATGCCATGGAAGTGGAACCGTTTGATTCAAAGGTTTCGGATACGGCACGGATGGCATACGGAAATTCCTCCACAGAAGGAAGTACCGGAACCAGTGCACGCTCTGCCAGCGCCCCGTGTCCAATCTCGCGGCGTCCCGGTCCGCGGCTTGGCTTTGTCTCACCTACGGAGTAGGATGGAAAATTATAATGGTGCATATACCTTTTGGTAGTAATATTTTCATCCAGCCCGTCAATCCTCTGTACCTCGGAAAGAGGGGCAAGGGTGACGATATCACAAATCTGTGTCTGCCCACGGGTAAACATTGCAGAACCATGAACTCTCGGAATCAGGTCAATCTCAGCTGCAAGCGGACGAATCTGATCGATTGCACGTCCGTCCGGCCTTTTGTGGTCCTTTAAGATCATCTTGCGGACTGTCTTTTTCTGGTACTGGTATACTGCCTCTGAAAGCAGCGCAAGCCATTCCTCGTTATCTGCAAAGGCTTCTTCCAGTTTCTCAGTAATTTCTTTAATATTGTCCTCACGCTTCTGCTTTTCATCTGTAAAAACAGCCTCTTCCATCTGCTCTGGAGGAACAATTTCCTTAATTGCCGTAAACATTTCCTCAGGAATCGCACAGCTTGTATAGGTATGCTTTGGCTTTCCTGTTTCTTCCCTGATCTGGTTGATGAAAGCAATAATGGTCTGGTTAATTTCATGACACTTGTAAATTGCCTCTATCATTTTTGCTTCCGGAATTTCGTTTGCACCTGCCTCAATCATAATAACCTTTTCAGCTGTGGACGCAACGGTAAGCTCCAGATCACCTTCATCCCAGTCTGCCTGGGACGGGTTTACAATAAATTCCCCGTTTTTCATTCCCATCTGCGTCATGGCACAAGGACCGTCAAACGGAATATCTGAAATTGTTGTGGAAAGTGCGGCTCCAATCATAGCCACAAGCTCCGGACGGCACTGCGGGTCCACGGACATTACCATATTGTTTAATGTCACGTCATTGCGGTAATCCTTTGGAAACAGCGGCCGCATCGGACGGTCAATCACACGGGCGGTAAGGATGGAATTTTCAGACGCCTTGCCCTCGCGTTTATTAAAGCCTCCCGGTATTTTGCCGACAGAATACATTTTTTCTTCAAATTCCACACTTAACGGGAAGAAATCAATTCCGTCCCTCGGCTTGTCAGAAGCCGTTGCGGTTGATAAAACTGTTGTCCCGCCATACTTAAGCAGCGCAGCACCATTGGCCTGCGCGCACACTCTGCCGATATCCACCGTAAGTGTTCTCCCGGCGAGCTCCATTGAATAACTTTTGTACATACTTTCTCTCCTTTAAATAAACTGATGAGCACCTGCTTGTTTGTGAAACAAAAAGAAGAGCGGAATATGACACTCCGCTCTTGTTCACAATTATTTTCTGAGTCCTAAACGCTCAATCAGAGAACGATATCTTTCAATATCAATTCCTTTTAAATATGACAGCAGTCCACGTCTCTGACCGATCATTTTAAGCATTCCACGTCTGGAATGGTGATCCTTAGGATTTACCTTGAGATGCTCAGTAAGCTCCTTGATTCTTGCAGTCAGTATAGCCACCTGGACTTCTGGTGATCCAGTGTCATTCGGTGTTCTGCCATACTCAGCGATAATTGCCTGTTTCTTTTCTTTTGCGATCATGATTGATCCTCCTTAAATTATTCTTTATGCCTCGTAATCAGTAAAAGGTCGGAGTTGTCCATCTACCGAATACAGGCGAAACCATACTGGAATAATATAACATAGCAGAAAGCAGTTGTAAACCTTTTTTATAAATAACTTACAATGCAGACCGGTGTACGGTAAAATGCACTGGAAATCTTGATTCCGGTTCTCCTGTTACTTGCATGGACAATCTGTCCGTTTCCAATATAGATGCCAACATGTCCAATGCTGCTTCCGCTTCCGTAAAAGAACAAATCACCCGGTCTTGCTTCCGCTGCACTTACCCTTGTTCCGTATCCCGGCTGGGATGCGGCATGATGAGGAAGTGATATTCCATAACGGGCATATACCTGCATGGTAAATCCGGAACAGTCGATTCCGTTTGTCAGGCTTGTACCGCCCCAGACATAAGGATTACCTACATACTGCAGGGCAAACTGGACAAGGGATACCCTTACATCAGAAACCCCGTCACCATATTTTAACTCTGTCACTGTTTCCGCTGTCGGAAGCTTTTTGGAGATTTCCACATAATCCCCCGAAATATATCCTTTCTGGTCGTCCACTTCAACTTTGTACCAGTCATCCTTAATATCTTCCACAACCAGGTCCTCGCCCTCTCCTACCAGGGAAAGCGTGGCGGAATCCACTGAAGTTTCCTCCCTTACGCGAAGTGTTGTGGTATTTACTGTTGCAACAGTAATCATTTCCTCTTCCGCAATTCTGTCCGCTTCATCGCCCGTCACAAGATATTCTTTCTTTACATATCCATTGACTTTTCCGGAAGTGACCTTTACCCACTCTCCCTTCGTGTCAAGGATTTCGCAGGCATCGTGGTTTGTCATTTTTCCCACCACCTTGCTGTCCGTACTGGCTTTTTTTCGGACATTGAGGTTTCCCTCTACTTTTGCAATACCGAGGTTTTTATAGCCGCAGAGTTCGGCAGCGGTTTTAGTTTCTTCAATTCCTGCCCCCACGGTATCCAGATTGTTGTCTGCAACCTCTACTTCTCCCCTGCCGTGAAGCAGGTCTGAAACTCCTGCCGTAACATTTAACGGCTGTTCATATGAATACAGGTAATTCGTCACTCCCGCAGTCAGCTTTGCTTTTTCCTGCGCGTTTATTTCTTCTTTCATACTGTATAAACTTACAGCAGATACAGCAGCTCCTGCCATAACAGCAATCGCCGCAGCAGTTCCTATTCTCTTTTTTGTCAGATTATTTAATCTCATAGATTCATTCCTCCTAATCAATCCTGAACCCATCTCACATGAAAAGAGTATAGCAGTATGTTTTTACGTTGTCAACATATATCTGTAACATTTTTGTAATATATATGTTTCCTGCAGACCTCAATATCCATCTTCATCTGTTCCTGCAGGGCATCGAGGGAATCAAATTTATGCTCCGGACGAATATAATGAATAAAACTGACCGTCGGCTTTGTTCCATACAGATCACCTTCAAAATCCAGCAGGTGTGTTTCCACCACCACCTTGTTGCTGTTGTTGACCGTCGGCTTGCACCCGACATTAGTCACGCCCGGACAGAGTCTGCCGCGGACCTTCGTCTGCGTCACATATACCCCCTTCGGAGGCAGAAGTTTTTCTGCTGGAAGTTCCATGTTAATCGTAGGAATGCCCATTTTTCTGCCAAGCTGCCTGCCGTGCACCACTTCACTTTTTACAAAAAAAGGATAACCAAGCAGCTCATTTGCCGTCTCAATATCCCCTTTTAATATTTCCTCCCTGATATAGCTGCTGCTGATTTCCCGGTTTCCGTAAGTAATTTTTTCCACAACTGTAAGTTCATAGCCAAAACGCGCAGAGAGTTTTTCAAGCAACCTGCAATCCCCCCTGCGGTTATGTCCGAAACAGAAATCAGAACCAACCACGATGCGTTTTACATTCAGTGACGTCACAATCCAGTCCACGAACTGTTCCGGCTCCATGCACATCACATCGTTTGTAAACGGACAAAGCAGCAGGTAATCAATTCCGCTCTCTCCGAAAATCAGCTCTTTTTCCTCATTCGTGGAAAGCACACGGTAATTATTATTTTCGGTCAGGCTTTTCGGGGGAATGTCAAAGGTGAACACGGCTGTTTTTAATCCATTTTCTTTTTCTGCAAGCAGCTTCTGGATTAACGCCATATGTCCTCTGTGCACCCCGTCAAATTTTCCAAGGGAAAGCACTGTCGCCTCCCCGGTATGAAATTCCTTTATATCTTTTAAACAAATCATAATTTTTCAGCACCAAACATCTTTCGGACTTTGTAATATCCAAAAGTTTTATCGTATTCATATATTGCATAAAAACTTCCAGCTGTGTCATAAACAAGCACCTGTGAATCCATCTGGTCAGTGTTCTCCACAAAGGACTCCGGCAGCAGCTTGTTTCCATTCTGCAGTAATTTTAATGCCTCTTTTTTAATATGCAGTTTTGGCAGTTTGGGAAAAAGGGTATCCACCGGCATAAGGAGTTCACCAATTTTCCCCTCCGCCTGTACTTTCTCAATTTCGGAAAGGGTATGCGCACTGTCCTCTTTAAATATCCCTGCCTGTGTCCGTTTCAGTTTTTCCATACATCCGCCTGTACCAAGCTTTTTCCCAATATCCTCACACAGGGTACGGATATAGGTTCCTTTGGAACACCGGACAAGGAACCTGACATAAGGAATCTGGATATCTAAAATCCGTATGGAATAAATGGTGACATTTACGGCTTTCCGCTCTACTTCAACTCCTGCCCTTGCAAGCTCATAAAGCCTTTTTCCATCCACCTTTCTCGCAGAATACATGGGTGGAACCTGTGCGTAACTTCCCACAAATCCCATAACAGTATCCTCAATTTCTTTTTCAGTAAGCTCCCCTGCCTTTTCGGATTTATCATCGAGAACTGTCCCTGTCAAATCCCCGGTATCCGTTATGATTCCAAGGTGCAGGACTGCTTCGTAAGTCTTGTCCTTTTCGGTTAAAAATTCGCACACTTTCGTTGCATTTCCGACACATACCGGAAGCACCCCGGTTGCTTCCGGGTCAAGCGTCCCCGTGTGTCCGATTTTTTTTTCATGCAAAATGCCGCGGAGCTTTGCCACCACATCAAAGGAGGTAAACCCCCGCTCCTTATATACATTAATAATTCCGTTCATCGCTTATAATCTCTTTGCAATCTCTGAAAGAAGTATTTCAATATTTTCTTCCAGACAGCTTCCCATGGTACAGCCTGCCGCCTTTACATGGCCTCCGCCGCCAAAATGCATGGCAAGCTCTGCCGCGTCAAAATCACCGTTTACCCGGAAACTGACCTTGTAACTGCTGTCTTCGTTCTGGTAAAGAAATACTGCAAGAACGGTATCCTTTGTAACACGAAGCTGGCTGACAATCCCTTCCAGATGCTTGGGAAGCACGTCAAATTCTTTCATCTGTTCACCAGTCAGTGTTCCGATGATACATCTCCCGTCCAGATAAAGCTTACTGTCCAAAAGCACCTGTCCCATCACTCTGTTCTGGCGGTAGGTTTTGGTAAAAAATGTTTCATCCACGATTTTCGGAAAATCGATTCCCTTGTCCATTAATACCGCCGCCGCCTGCATGGTTTTTGAGGAGGTGCAGGAATACTTAAATACTCCGGTATCATGCACGATCCCTGTATAAAGGCACTCTGCGATTTCTTTTGTTATCTTTTCTTTGTCCATCAGGTCAAAGACCAGCTCGCAGGTGGAACTGGCATCCGGTAAAATATAATTATCATCCGCAAATGCCTGGTTGCTTACATGATGGTCAATACACAGGGTATGCCCTGCGCTCTCAAAATATCTGGCAGCCGCTCCAAGGCGCATTTTATCCCCGCAGTCCAGGACGATAAACAAGTCAAATTCTTCTGTATCCGTACATTCGTTTCGGATTTTGCCTGCATTCTGCAGAAATTTAAAAATATTTGGAATCGGCTCCAGATACAGCCGCACATCCATCTTTGGATAATATGTGCGGATATAATTGTATACGGCAAGCGTGGAGCCAACGCAGTCCCCGTCCGGCCGCACATGTCCGGCAATACCGACGGACTTTACGCCTGCCAGTTTTTCATCAATATTTTTTATGCTATTCATCCGTATCCTCTTTCAGATCCTTTGTCACTTCATCAATCATCTTTGACATGTGGATACCATATTCAATGGACTGGTCCAGAACAAACCTGATCTCCGGTGTATTACGGAGATTAATTGACTTTGCCAGACTTCTTCTGATAAACCCTTCCGCTGATTTCAGCCCTGCAATCGTGTCATTCTGGGACTGTTCATCCCCAAGCACACTGATATATGCCTTTGCGGTTTTTAAGTCCGGCGCCACTTCCACTGCAACCACACTTGTCATCGGGTTAATCCGCGGGTCCTTGATTTCCCCGCGGATAATATTGGAAAGCTCCCGCATGACTTCTTCGTTAATACGAATATTTTTAATACTGTTCTTTCTCATTTTATTTCCTATCTTGGTACTTCTACCATTTTATATGCCTCTACCTGGTCCAGTTCCTCGATATCGCTGAATCCTTCAAATACCAGACCGCATTCGTAGCCGGCTTTTACTTCTTTAACGTCATCCTTGAAACGCTTTAAGGAGGCAAGGTCCCCTTCAAATATCTGTTCGCCGCCGCGGGAAATACGAACCTTGCAGCCGCGTTCCATCATACCGTCAAGCACATAGGAGCCTGCAATATTTCCAACACCGGAGGACTTGAAAATCTGGCGGATTTCCGCATGGCCGATGACCTTTTCCTCGAAAACCGGATCCAGCATTCCCTTCATTGCTGCCTCTACGTCCTCAATTGCATTGTAAATAACCTTATACAGTCTGACATCCACGCCCTCATTATCTGCGGTAACCTTTGCAATCGGATCCGGACGGACATTAAATCCGATAATAATTGCATTTGACGCAGATGCAAGGATAACATCGGATTCGTTGATGGCACCTACGCCGCCGTGAATCACCTTGACAACGACTTCCTCATTGGAAAGCTTCACAAGTGACTGCTTCACAGCCTCGACAGAACCCTGTACGTCGGCCTTGACGATAATATCCAGCTCTTTCATATTTCCGGACTGAATCTGGGAGAACAAGTCATCAAGTGACATCTTTGCCCTGGTATCCTCAATAAGGCGGTTCTTCTCCTCAGAGATATAGGTATCTGCAAATGCCTTTGCCTCTTTGTCTGAGTCACAGACCACAAATGTCTCGCCTGCAGCCGGAACACTGTTTAAGCCCAGAATCTCAACCGGAGTAGACGGTATTGCCTTTTTCACGCGCGCCCCCTTGTCATCAATCATGGCGCGCACCTTGCCGTAACTGCTTCCACAGGCAACGGAATCGCCCACATGCAGTGTTCCTTTCTGTACAAGAACAGTTGCAACTGCACCGCGTCCCTTGTCAAGCTGGGCTTCAATCACAAGTCCCCTTGCATTACGGTCAGGATTCGCTTTCAGTTCCAGCACCTCTGCGGTCAGAAGGATCATTTCAAGAAGATTATCGATTCCTTCCCTAGTATGTGCAGAAACCGGACAGAAAATCGTACTTCCGCCCCAGTCTTCCGGAATCAGTTCATACTCTGACAGCTCCTGCTTTACTCTCTCGATATTTGCACTCGGTTTATCCATTTTGTTGACTGCAACAATGATTTCCACACCAGCGGCCTTTGCATGGTTGATAGCCTCAACAGTCTGCGGCATAACGCCGTCGTCTGCTGCAACTACAAGAATGGCAATATCCGTGGAGCTTGCACCGCGCATACGCATTGCTGTAAATGCCTCATGTCCCGGCGTATCCAGAAACGTAATATTCTGATTGTTAATGGATACAACAGATGCACCGATATGCTGTGTAATTCCGCCTGCCTCCCGGTCAGTCACACGGGTGGAACGGATGGCATCCAGAAGGGATGTTTTTCCATGGTCAACGTGTCCCATGACACAGACAACCGGCGGGCGGGATGTCATTTTTGCCGGATCTTCTTCCTCTTCTTTTAACAGCTCTGCAATTACATCAATTTTTTCTTCCGGTTCACAGATAAAGTTGAACTCAAGGGCAATCTCTTCTGCAGTTTCAAAATCAACTTCCTGGTTTACAGTAACCATCTGACCCTTAAGAAACAGTTTTTTTACAATCACGGAAGCCTGCACCTTCATCCGTTCTGCAAGGTCACGGATCGTCATCTTTTCAGGAAGCGTAATGGTTTTAATTACATCTTCCTCTTCCTTCGGCTTTGGCTGCGGCTGCGGTTTCTTTTTGCCGCCGTGCTTCTCCAGGTTTACATAATTTTCCTGTTTCTTTCCGCCAATCTTATCATGGTCTTTCCTGTGGTTATTATTATTCCTTCTGTCATTATTGCTGCGGCTTTCCTTACCCCTTACTTCTTCCGGTGCGGATGCTGCTGCCATATCCTTTCCGAATCGGTTATTGTCCTTGTCAAAACGGCCTCTTCCCGGTCTTGCGCCGCCACGCTCATTCTGCGGATGTGCTCCTTTGCTCATGCGCTCAGCATTTCCCCTGGCAGGACGCTCCGTACCCTGGCGGCTGCCGTTATTTCCCCTCTGTCCGCTGCGGTTACGGTCATTCGGTCTTTCGGCTGTCTGTCTGTTGTTTGACGGACGGCTTTCGGCAAATTCATCGCGGTTTCCTGCCGTACGCTCACTGATGGGACGCATGGCACGCTCTCCCACCGGACGGGGACGGATGATGCTGTGGGTTTCCTGTCTTGGCTGGCTGTTATCCCTTCTCGGACCACGCCCGTTTCCGTTACGGTTACCGCCATTTCCGCCCTGTCCCTGTGGCTTGCGGGATTTGCTGTACTGCGCATTAAAAACGGCAGTAATACTTGATTTTTTCTTTGGACGTTCTTTTGCCTCCGGCTTTGCGGCATCATTTTTTTGTTCCGTCTTCGGCTCTGCCTTCTTTGGCTTTGCCTCCGGCTTTTTTTCTGTTTTTTTCTCTTCTTTTTTCTCTTCTTTTTTCTGTGGCTTTGGTTTAAATTTACTGCGCACAATTTCCTGTGCCGCCTCTTCAATTCCACTGGATGCACTTGTCACTGCGAATTCCGTTGTGCTTAATGCTTCTACTATTTCCTGTGATTTTATATTCAACTCTTTTGCGAGTTCATGAACTCTCATTTTTGCCATAAATTACTTACCTCCGTTATTCAGTTTTTATCATCTTAAGCTTATCTTCCACAGCCTTTGCCAGATTTTCGTCAGTCACAGCAAGCGTAACACGGAACTGTTTGCCAATACATCCGCCCAGCGCTTCCTTGTCTTTATATTCGTAGCATGGAACATGGTAAAATTCTGTCATATTATAAAATTTCTTTTTTGTGTTTTCCGATGCGTCACCGGAAATAACCACCAGATATGCATAACCTGATTTTACCGCCTTTTCTGTGGAAAATTCACCGCTTTTAATCTTTCCCGCCTTTGCTGCAATTCCCAGCATGGACAGTACATTATCCCTCTGCAAATGCGCTCATCTCCTTTTCCAGTTCCCTATAAACCTCTTCAGATACAGGAGCCTTAAAAGAACGTTCCAGTCCTCTGGATTTTTTTGCTTTATTCAGACATTCTGCATTTGCACACAGATAAGCACCCCTGCCGTTTTTTCTGCCCGTCGCATCCAGTACAATTTCATCTTCCATCTTCACCACACGGACCAGTTCTTTTTTTGCTTTCATTTCCCCGCAGCCGACACACCGGCGCAGCGGTATTTTTTTATTTGCCATGGCTATTCCTCAAATTCAGGAAGCTCACCCGGTTCCTCAACGGTTTCACCGTCTGCATATTCACCGGAATCCTCTTCCTGTATGTCCTCTGCGGATTCATTTTCTTCGTAGTATGTCTCCTCGGAATCATAGGAATCTGTTTCTTCCGGCGAATACTCAGTGTCGTACTCATCGTAATATCCTTCCTCATCATCCTCATACTCGTTTTCATAGTCAATGAAATCACCGGATTCCCTGGCCTGTGTTTCACTCTTAATGTCAATCTTAAATCCGGTCAGCCTAGCCGCAAGTCTTGCATTCTGCCCTTCTTTACCAATGGCAAGGGAAAGCTGGTAATCCGGAACAACCACCTTCGCTGCTTTTTCGTCGGCATCCGCAATAACAGATATAACCTTTGCAGGACTTAATGCATTCTGGATTAAAATTGCAGGATTTTCATCCCATGTAATGATATCAATTTTTTCACCGCGCAGTTCGCTGACAATTGCATTTACCCTGGCCCCGTTCATTCCGACGCAGGCTCCGACCGGATCCACATCCGGATCATTGGACCATACCGCAATTTTTGTCCGGCTTCCGGCTTCCCTGGAAATTGCCTTTATCTCCACAACTCCTTCCCGTACCTCGGAAACTTCCGATTCAAACAGCCGTTTGACCAGCTCCGGATGAGTTCTCGAAACCAGAATCTTCGGACCCTTGGAAGTTGCCTTTACTTCAAGGATATATACCTTTATGCGTTCGGTCGGATTGAAATTTTCCCCGCGGATCTGCTCGCTCTCTGTTAAAAGTGCATCAGCTTTTCCAAGATTAATGCTGACATTCCGCCCTACATAACGCTGTACAACGCCTGTTACAACTTCTTTTTCTTTATTATTGTATTCATCATAAATAACCTTACGCTCTTCCTCACGGATTTTCTGCAGAATCACATTTTTTGCATTCTGTGTTGCGATGCGCCCGAACTCCCTGGATTTTACCTCCATCTGTACGATATCGCCAAGCTCATATTTTGTATCTATCATCTGCGCATTCGGCAGGGAAATCTCTTCAACCGGGTCTAAAACCTCCTCAACAACCGTCTTTTCCTGAAAACAATGATATTCGCAGGTTTGCGGATCAATGACAACTTTTACATTGTCCGATTTTCCAAAATGATTCTTGCAGGCAGTCAGAAGTGAATTTTCAATCGCCTCAAGCAGCGTCTCTTTGCTGATATTTTTCTCCTGTTCCAGTATTGTCAACGCTTCTAATAACTCATTGTTCATTATTTTTATCCTCCTATTTATTCCGTTATTGCAAGCTGTATTTCTCTAAAAATGAACCGCCTGACGTATTAATGCGATATCTGCCCGTGCAAACACAACGGATGCTCCATGTTCATCCTCTATCGTCACACTGTCTTTATCATAAGCCTTCAGTATTCCATAAAATTCTTTACACCTGTCAATTGCACGGTAGGTTCTGATTTCCACTTCTTTACCCGTGTTACGAATATAATCCTTTTCTTTTTTCAGCGGACGCCCCAGTCCCGGAGAACTGACCTCAAACACATAGGAATCCGGAATAAAATCCTCTGCATCCAGCATTACGTTCATTTCCCGCGCAACTGCCTCGCAGTCATTCACGGTAATGCCCCCCTCTTTGTCAATATATGCACGCAGATAATAAGTACTGCCTTCTTTCACATACTCCACATCCACCAGTTCAAAATTCATACGTTCCAGTACCGGCATGATCAGACTGGTTGTTTTTGATTCATAAGTTTCTGCCTTTGACATATGTCACCTCCTTTATGTAGTCTTCTGTAAAGGAGACTGTACATTTTATAACTATTCACATAAATATGAGAGAGGACTGATGCCCTCTCTCAACCTTTGTTTACTATGCTACTTTATTTATAGTACCACTCTTAACTTCCAATTTCAAGGGAAAACCGGGAATTTCTGCAAAAAACAGTCAGCTTTCTTCACTGGTACAATAAAAATGGATTTCCGTTTCCAGAAATCCATGAACAGTTCGTACGGGACTCGAACCCGTGTTTCCGCCGTGAGAGGGCGGCGTCTTAACCACTTGACCAACGAACCATAAGTTATAAACCGGATATTATAATATCACAGCCATGGCAGATTTGCAAGACATTTTTTTACAAATTATACCTGTAAATATTACCGGCTTCTTTTTATTTTTAAGCAAATGTAACAATTTATCTTTTTTTAAACAAACGCTTGCAATTACGTTTTGTATATGATAACATATCAAATGGTTTGTTACCAAGGTTCGTTGGTCAAGTGGTTAAGACGCCGCCCTCTCACGGCGGAAACACGGGTTCGAGTCCCGTACGAACTGTTTACTGTTTTTTATAAAACAGCCCAACCCGAAAAAGGACTGCCGGTTTCCGGCAGTCCTTTTTATTTGGTATGTATTTATTTGCTGCAGCTTTTTACTTGTTACTCTGTAACACACTGGAAAGTCTTTCCATACCTTCCTGCATATCCTGCATGGATTTTACAATCACATCCAGACCTGCCACCTGCTCTTCCGTTGCAGCGCTGATCTCGCCGGTAGTTCCTACCGATTTTCTGGAAATATCCTCCACACGTTCCATGGAGCCGAGCAGTTTGTCCTTGATTTCCACAATTCCTGCAAGTTCAGTTTTTAAAAGCTCCATAATCTCGCTGACACCTTTGGAAGACTCCATCATGTTCCTGAAAATCTGTACCGTATCCTCCAGCTTCTCACCGGAATCCTGAACGACTTCTGCGTTCCGGTCAATCACGCCGTGAATATTGTCAACTGTATCAATAATGTCTTTTAATATTGCATCAATCTTTTTGGTTGCCTCAGATGATTCCGCAGAAAGGGAATTAATCTCATCCGCAACAACAGCAAATCCCTTTCCTGCCTCTCCTGCACGCGCCGCTTCTATGGCTGCATTCAGGGCAAGCAGGTTGGTCTGCTGTGCAATCTGCCTGATACTTTCAATAATACCGCCAATGGAATTTGACTTCTTGGAAAGTTCTGCCACACCGTCAGAGGCAATCTTTGTTGTTTCAATGTTTTCTTCAAATTTATCGTGAAGTACGGAAATAGAAGCAATTCCCTCATCATTCTTGGCAATTAAATCATTCATCGCATCCGTAGTCTGGCTGATACGCTCTTCAGAACTCGTAATGCTGTGATTCAGTTCTTCAAATATGGCAAGACTTCCCTCCACTTCACCAATCTGTAAATCCGCGCTGTTTGACACCTCCGAGGTGGACGCTGCAATCTCTTCGGTATTACATTCAAATTCCTTTAAAGAATCAAAAATGCTGGAAGAAGCACCTTCCAGACGGTCAAACGCCTGCTGTACATCTGACAGTACCCCTACAGTCTCTTCACCCTTGTTTTCCACAAGGAAAAACAGCTCACGCGTCCGCGATACTACAAACAGGGCGGCAAGTACCGAAAGAACTAACACCATAAATATAAATACCCAGATTGCAGGCGAATACATAACAAAGAACGCTTTGGGAAAAAATATCATTACCGCAGCATTAGCTATCACAGTAACAGCTGCACAACATTTCACTACTGACATATCATAATACGGAATTGATAAAATCAGTACCAGAAAATATGCTTCCACCATCGCCCCAAAAACTGCAGGTGTGCCGAGTGCAATAATAAATGCCCCGCAGAATGGCAGAATGGAAACATAGACATATTTTGCATATTTACCCAGACTTTTTTCCAGTGCCTTTGTAATAAGGCTGCACACCGATATACTCAGGACAACAATATCCCTAAACCCTGCCCCGTTAAACAGCAGCACATACGTAAAGGCCACCACCGGTATGGCCAGATTGAACAGAAACATAATAAAATTCATACGTTTCTCTTCATCTTGTAAAATTGCCAGTTCCATAATCCCCTCCTCCTGCCCACACTCCTTTCTGTGGACACATCTAAGTATTTTTTCCAAGGAATCTGTCCATCCCGACATCTTCCTGCTTTTTTTTCATTGTATCATATCGCATTCATAATTTCTATAATTTTTATTTTCTTTTTTCATTGCATTTTTTTAAAATATAATGCCAATTAGATGTTGCATAATTATTTGCATTGTGTTTTAATATTTGTATAATAACGTATCAAAATTTATAAAAAACGAAAAGGAGAAAACTATGGCAAACAGAGATTTTTTTTGTATTGAAATGCTGATTTTAAAACTTCTGGAAGAAGAAGACCACTATGGATACCAGCTCAGCCAGCTGATTTCCGAACGCTCAGGCAACGTAATTGACCTGAAGGAAGGAACGCTGTACCCTACTGTATACAGAATGGCAGAAAAAGGATATATAACCGAACACAAAGAACTTGCCGGCAAGCGCCGGCAGCGGGTTTACTATCATATTGAACCGTCAGGAAAAGAACACCTGCAGGCACTGACTGACAAATTCAGAGAAGTTACTTCTGCTGTTAATGATATGATGGCAAAGTAAGGAGCAACCCATGCGTAAGAAAGAATATAAAGACCTTTTACTTGTTATTGATATGCAGAATGTTTATACAGACGGTGAACAGTGGGCATGCCTGGATACTGCAGGCGTGGCAGAACGTGTCGGACAGATAATCGATGCAGATATCTGCTCCGATGTGATTTTTACCCGTTTTATTGCCTCTGATACCCCTTTTGGCGTCTGGCAGGATTATAACAGACAGAATGAAAAAATCAATTCCAATACCTGGGCAAATGAAATGCTGCCCCAGCTTTCAGAGGCACTGGAAAAATATCCGCTTTATACCAAAGGGGTCTATTCCTCCCTGGCAATTCCGGAAGTTTATGCAGCCGCCAAAAAAGCTGACCGTGTGGTTGTAACCGGAGTTGTGGCGGAATGCTGTGTACTTTCCACAGTATTTGAGCTTATTGACGCAGGAATTTATACCATTTACCTGACAGACGGTGTTTCCGGGCTTGACAAAGAAAAAGAGGCGGCAGCCGAACTGGTTTTGTCCGGACTGTCACCTCTGCACCTGTCCATGATGACGGTTCATGAATATATGGAATCTGTAAAAAACTGATGATTTTTAATCCTCATATCCATTTGGATTATTCTTCTGCCACCTCCAGGAGTCAGCGCACATTTCCCTGATTCCGTACTGTGCTTTCCAGCCAAGCTCTTTTTCTGCTTTTCCAGGATCACAGTAGCAGGTGGCAATGTCTCCTGCCCTTCGCTCCTTAATGACATACGGAATCTGAATATCGTTTGCTGCTTCAAAATTTTTCACAATATCCAGAACGCTGTAACCGTGTCCTGTTCCAAGATTGTATATGCACAGTCCTGCTTTTTCCTCAATTTTTTTCAGCGCCTTAACATGGCCGACTGCAAGGTCAACCACATGAATATAATCACGGACGCCCGTGCCGTCCGGCGTATCATAATCATTTCCGAAAACCCCGAGCTTTTCCAGTTTCCCCACTGCAACCTGGGTAATATACGGCATCAGGTTGTTCGGAATTCCGTTCGGATTTTCACCCATGGTTCCGCTTGGATGCGCACCAATCGGGTTAAAATAGCGAAGCAGGATTACGTTCCATTCCTGATCCGCTTTCTGGATATCCATAAGCACCTGCTCCAGCATGGACTTGGTCCATCCGTACGGATTGGTACACTGCCCCTTCGGGCATTCCTCAGTAATCGGAATCTGCGCCGGATCCCCGTATACTGTGGCTGATGAGGAAAAAATGATATTTTTGCAGTTATTCTGCCGCATCACGTCCACAAGGGTCAGCGTACCTGCAATATTGTTATTGTAGTATTCCCACGGCTTTTCCACTGACTCGCCCACTGCCTTCAGTCCTGCAAAATGGATGCAGCTTTCTATTTTCTGCTCTGCAAAAATTTTATTTAATACTTCCCTGTCCAGAATATCCCCTTTATAAAATGTAACTTTTTTTCCAGTAAGTGCTTCCACCCTGTCAAGCGCTTTTTCTGATGAGTTTGACAGATTATCCAGTACGACCACTTCATAACCTGCATTCTGCAGCTCCACACATGTGTGACTTCCAATGTAACCCGCTCCACCCGTAACTAAAATCGCCATAATCCTCTCTCCTTTTTCATGAATAATACTGTTATGTTCAAGTTGCTTTGTAATTATTCTACCCATAATTACTTTTTTTGAACAGAAGGAAATGTATTCAAAATATGCAATTATGTTGCATCATGTCTTTTCTGGCTGTATAATGGAAATATGAATGCAAAATACAAAAATTCCTACAAGGCAACTGAAAAAGAACTTGTCTCTTTATCTGTGTACAATGTCGGATACCAGCGCTGTGACGGCGGCTACCAGTGGGGACCGGGAATCAGGGACCACTATCTGATTCATTACATTATTTCCGGCAGGGGCGTTTACCAGGTAAACGGAAAAATGCACCGCCTTACGGCAGGGGATTCTTTTCTTGTATACCCCAGTACGGAATGTATTTACTATGCAGACACAGAAGAACCATGGGAATATGCATGGGTCGGTTTTACCGGAAGCGACGCTGCGGCAATTTTACAGGCCACAGATTTTACAAAGGAAAAGCCATATATTCGCCAGACGGTAAACGGGGATGAAATCAGACGCCAGCTTATGCATATCTATGAGGCCAGGGGAAATGAATTTGAACACGCAGTGGAAATGACCGGCAGACTCTATACGACGCTTGCGCTTTTTTTACAGGGCGCACACAAAAAGGAAACTCCAAATACAGCGAATACCTATGTACAAAAAAGCATTGAATACATAAACGCCAATTACTCCTACCCGGTTACCGTGGAGGATATTGCCGCATATGTCGGGCTCAGCCGCAGCCATCTGTTCCGCTCGTTTGAATCTGTCATGCATATGTCCCCCAAAGAATACCTGACAGATTTCCGGATGAAGCAGGCATGTTACCTGTTAGAACATTCTGAGCTTTCCATTACTGCAATTGCAAATTCTGTTGGTTTTGACAACGGACTTTACTTTTCCAGAACCTTTCATAATAAAAAAGGGATGTCCCCCAGGGAATACCGCAAAGAATCCAGACAGCACCCATAGCAGTATACCGTATATACCGGAAAATAAAAAAGGCACAGACCGCTTCGTCCCCAAAGCGGTCTGCGCACAGCCTGTCCTATGATAATGCGCCTTTTGCAAGCTCAACAAGCTTTGCAAAACCTTCTGCGTCTGTTACTGCCATATCTGCCAGAACCTTGCGGTTTAAGTCAGAACCTGCAAGCTTTAAGCCATGCATAAACTGGCTGTAGGAAAGTCCGTTCATACGTGCTGCTGCATTGATACGTGCAATCCACAGCTGACGGAACTGTCTCTTTCTCTGTTTACGTCCTTCGTATGAAGACGCCAGCGCCCTCATAACGGACTGC
>CANOLA010000019.1 GCA_947566705.1 uncultured Lachnospiraceae bacterium
ACACCAGCCTTCCAAGCTGGATACGTGGGTTCGATTCCCATCACCCGCTTTTTTCATGCCCTGGTGACGGAATTTTTGTGCCGGTTGCTGCAATGCGTTCTCCAGGGTATCATATATTATATTTTTCCACACAAAAAAAGCACCGCAAGCGATGCTTTTTTTCATACACTTTTCTATTTTCAACGCCTGACCTGCACCCTCATGTAAAGTGACTGTCCATGCATTAGAATAAATCAACATTACCTGTGAATTTACTGTCGTTGATTACATAGTACGCCTTGTTCTCTTCCGGCTTGGCATAGATTGTAAGATCCTTGATGCATCCTGCCCTGTGGCCTTCTGCAACGAACTGTGCCTTTACCTTTTCCTCAAGATCTGTCAGACTGATATCATTACCGTGAAGCTGGAGACGAATCTCTGTCTTTACAGGCTCTTTCTTAGCCTTTACATTATTTTTGCTGCCCGGCTTTCTTCCCGGCTTCTTTCCTGTCTTTACAGCAGCGGTGTCTTTTGTCTCAACAGTTTCTGCTGGGGCTTCTGTCTTTACCGGATTAACTTCTGGTGCCTTTACAGCGTCTGCTGCCGTTGTTTTGTTGAACGCGTTGTTCTTGCTCATTTTGCTTCCTCCTAAATCAGCTCTACTCACAAACTAAAAATTTTTCAATTGCAACAAGTGCTTCCTGCTCATCTGTGCCTTTTGTAACGATATCTACTGACATTCCCTCAGATGGATTGAAAGCCATGATTCCCATAATGCTTTTTGCATTAATCCTGCGGTTATCGCTTTCCAGTGTAATGTCACTGTCAAACTTACATGCTACCTGAACAAGTTCTGCAATTGGGTTGTCATGTCCTTTGGCCACATTAGATACGATTACATTCTTCTTATTCATACGCTCTCCTTTTCCACGTCTGTTTAACCCATCCACAAATATATAGTACTTTTGTAACTTTTGCAATATAAGAAGTGAAATTCTGTTAAAAACAGACAAATTTATTTTTTATTAATTGTCCAATTTGTACATTTCCACAATGGAAATTACAGAAAAATTAACGGTCAAGGTACGTGAAAAAAATATTGCCTGCATTTGTAAACCATTTGTCTGCATCTTCGTAACTTTTAGAAAATGTTTCCTGTGCTGCAGGGTCAAAATAATATATCCTGCCAGACGTGTATCCTGTTACCAGTACTGCTGTTTTTTCTGAAGTCATTGCAAAAACAGGACTTCCTTTTCCCACGTAAAAAATGATGTTGCGGACATGGCAGCCGGACACGTCGAGTACAACGGAATCCGTAAGTATCTGTCCAAGTATTTTTTCAGGCGTTGCACCGTCTGACGCCAGGTTGCTCACGCACATTCCCTTTCCGCAGTAATCCAGCATTGCACTCACAGCCTGCACCACGGTGGAGGAATTTTTATCCTGCTCATGCACCTGCAGTCCCGTAAACGGATTCCGTTCGGACCTGCCTGCCGGCATCCATATATACTGCTGCTCAGAATCTATGACAACACCATGGTTTTCATCTGCACAGACAACTGCATCCGCAATGCTTTCGGTTGCAAGCAGGACTTCCCCCTTTTCATAAACATAAAAACTGTTCTTCATTTTTTTATCTTCAAATGCCAGGCTGCGGGGTTTTTCAAGCAGGACTGTCTTTGATGCAAGCATCTTGATTTTTGATGCGTCCGCCGCATTTTTCATGGAAAGCTGGTACTGGGTTTCTTTTTGTTTTGTGACGGTTGATTCCACAAAAATCCTTTCGTTCGTATCCGCCTCCCGGTTCATAATTGAATCCTCTCCCGCCCCCGTATAGCCGCCTCCTGATTTTTTCACCAGCTGAACCGTTATGGTATAATTTGAAATGGAAATGGAGTCTATTTTTCCTTTTTTCGGCTCGAATGTTTTTAATATGTCATGGCTTTCTTCTGACGTCCCCATAATTTTCAGATAGTCCATCGGAAATACGGTTTTTCCCGCCGCACCGGTACGGACTTTTTTGCGGTCTGCCGCCCCAAAAATAAAATCATCATTTATAAATCCAAGCGGACGCACATATTTAGCACTTCCTTCATTTATATCATACACAGATCCGTCTTTTAAATTCATCAGATGAACAACTTCACTCTGGTATTCCCTGTCTGTTTCCACCCATGCAAAGTACTGGTTTGAATCCGATATTTTATAACAGTTTTCTTTCAGGTTTTCCACAATCACCTCAGGCGTCAGTGTATTTAAGTCAATCCTGTACAAATCGCTGTTCATCAGAAGATAAAGCATTCCCTGCTCGCTGACATACAAAAGCTGTCCCATTTCTGATTTTAGTATTTCAAAGGACTGTGCGGACGGAATAAATACTTCCTCCTCAATCGTATGCATCAGGCCGTCATAATGGTACACAATTGTCCCGACGGTTCCTTCATGCTCTCCCCGGTTCATATAACCGTAAACAATAAAATCAATACTCCCTGCCTCGTCCACGCTGGCAATCTTGATTTCATGCTGGTCCCAGTTGTCCCGGACATCCAGCCCTTCCTCCCCGTGGAAGCTGAACACCTTTACGATTTTACTGTTTATGCGGTCAAAGCACCAGAGCTCCCCTTCCTGCACAAACGCAACCACATCGCCTGCCTCACTGGCAGCATATTCTATTTTCGGACTGCGTATGCCAAGCTGGATTCTGTTTTCATCATGGATAAAGGTATTTTCCCCCTTAAACATCTGGTTTAATGTACGTTCAAAATTCAGTACATACATACGTGCTTCCGTCATTCGCAGCCGGTAATATTCTTCCACGTTATAGTATTCGGTTTCGCCTTTTTTTGTTTCGGTCGTCACCACGTACCGGAATACAATTACATTGTAGGAATCTGTAATTTCCTTATAGGATGCCTGCACGTCCCCCAGCCGTACCGGCGCAAGGTCCGCCCATGTAATCTGTTTTAAGGTGCAGGTTAAATCCACATAATTTAATGTACTGGTATCGCCGGTTGCCGGGTCCATATAGCGCGGAATAAACTTGTCCGCGTCATCCCTGAATGTATAATCGTGAAACTGGAGCGCAAATTCCATGCTCTCTTTCGCATAACGGCTCTCTGTCTGCATCAGTCTCGTATAATAATTAATTTCCCGCTTTCCGGAAGTCAGAACCAGTATCATGACATATTCCTGCTCTTTTTCCAGTATATTCTGAATGGAAAGCGTAGCGGAAACTGTGCTGCCGTCTGTGCTGTAATCCGTCACATCGCTTCTTGCCACAAGCCGTTCCCCGTTTAAGCTGCGGATTTCATAGCGTATTTTATCCACTGCAGCGCCGTAGGTGTCCACTGTCATGGGCAGCTTACGCTTTTTGTCCACAGGAACAACGGAATCACGCATAGCAGTAATATCCATCTGTGCCAGATATCCGTGCAGCTGGGCAACTGACGTGCCGTCCTGGTAAAACTGAACGACCGGAAGCGTTGCTTCCGGCATTCCTGCCGTAAGGTCCTTATTATCCTGATTTGTTGTAATACTGAAAAAAATCAGTGCTGCCAGAAAAAGCACTGACAGCACCAGTGGTTTCATTACTTTTTTATTCATGTGTCTCCCTTATCGTTGGTTTTTTGTTCTTCCGCCTGTTTTTTTCAGAACCAGCGCCTGCATCTGCGGTGCCTGCAGCGCCTTTTGTATAATTCTGTACCAAAAAGAACTCCAACCATACTGCACAGCCAGTCATTTTTACAATCCCTGTTCTGCGCCTTCAGATTTTTTTCATTCGAGAGCGACATCGGAACCATCTCAAAATAAGACGGTTTCGCATCTGTCTTAACCATGCTCACTGATTCTCCCATTATTTCCGGGTTATCCATTATTTTCTGATAAAGTTTTTCTACTTCCATCTGTATCATCAGACGGTCCGGCTCCTCGTCATAAATACGGCTTCCCTCGTATTCAAGCTCATCCAGACGGTCCTCCACGAGTTTCATGACCGCCTTTGTTTCTTTCGGGTAATAGGACTTGATTCTGTCCATGTCCTTTTCATATTCCATCTCTGTCAGATACATATTCTGAACCGGATAGGTCATATAAAAAGGCATTTTCGGGTATAAATTTTCCCTGTAATCCACGCACCTGCTCCTGGTATTTCGTCTTTATAAACTATGCCGGAACATGCCTATTTGTTCCTGCCGGCAGAAGTCTACTCACTTTTACCGGAATACGGGTCCTTATCAGTAACAAAATCGCTGTTGACATACCCTTCCATCCCGTTATAGGTCACTTTAAGCCATTCACCGCTTCCTGCCTGTCCGGTAATTTCAATCCTGGTTCCTTTCATCAGAACCGTAAGGGTTTTACAGGTTTCATTCGGCTCTGAACGCAGATTTACCCCCGTACTTGTCCATGCAGTACGCTCATAAAGCTTCTCCGCCGGCGGCTCAGTCTGGGATTCCTCCTGATTCCCCGGTGTCTGTGTAACCGGAGGCAGATCCGGATTCGGCTGTTCCGGCGGCAGATTTGCCATCTGGGACTGCGTTACTTTTTTTGCCTGCTCTTTCTCTACATTTCTCATGCGCACGAGTACAACCACCACGGATACGATACAGATAAGTACCAGACAAATGGCGGAAAAGATAATTCTTGCTATAATAACATCTTTTCTGTGGCTTTTCTTCATACCCTCTCCTCCTCTTATGTCGTGTAATATCCCCTTGTGTGACCGTCCCATATATCATATGACACATTCACCTTTTTTATTTTAACACTTCTCACCCGTTATGCCAACAGAAAGAGTTTTAATTCAGCAATAATTCATCAACTGTCACAAATTCATATCCCTGCTTTTCCAGTACATCAATAACCGTAAATGCCGCCTGCACCGAAGATGCAGAAGCATCATGCAGTAAAATAATGCTCCCTTCCTTTGTATCTTTTAATATACGCTGTACCACAGTGTCAGCGTCCGTGACCGCCCAGTCCAGCGGGTCCACATCCCAGAGAACTTCAATTAACGGCACTTTTTTATCCAGCTCTTTTTTCCAGCACCCGTACGGCGGCCGGATAAATCCGGCATATTCCCCCGTCACGGAATGAATGACCTCCTGCGTCATTTCAATCTGTTCCATTGCTTTTTCGTCGCCTATCTGCCCGAAATTCACATGCTTATAGGAGTGTATGCCAATCATATGGCCGTCTTCATGAATTGCCGAAAGTATCTCAGGAAACTCTTTCACCTCCTCACCAAGCACAAAAAACGTGGCCTTTACGCCACGTTTCTTTAGTCCCTCCAGTAACTCCATTGTAAAATACGGATTCGGTCCGTCATCAAAGGTCAGTGCTATCTTCTTTTTTTCTTCCACTGCCTCTGCCTCTGTTCTCTGCACCCGGTGCAGCATCTGTCCTCCCACGGCTAATACCATGCCTACAACATATGCCGCAAGAAGTATTCCTATATATCTTTTCCCCGAACCCGTTTTTTTCATACAACGTCACACCAGATTTCATCTTTTTTGGAATCCATACATTTTATGCGTGTTAAGTGAAAATTACCACTCAATGTCAAGTCCGTTTATATAACTCTCCAGTTCCTCCGCCATTTCCTGCGCCTCAGGAATCCGAAGATGTCCCGGCGTCGCATTTCCATTACGCCGAAATACATAGTGGGATATTTTTTTGTCCCCGGTTCTTTGGCAGACTTCCTCAATGGCATCATCCCACGCCCTGTCATGCTCCAGAAGTGTTGTGATACAGATTATATGCGCCTGCGGGTATACCCCCCGGATTCTGCCCAGAAAATCCCCGTAATGCTTTTTCCACTTTGCTGCTTTCTCCCCTCCCTGATCTTCTTTCATATAATCATACGGATGGCTGTCGTTTTGTCCGATTGCAACAATCACAAGCTGCGGACAATAACGCGAAAAATCCCATTCTGTAATTTCGCCAAACTCCGGGTTATAATGCACCTTGTCCCAGGCGCTTTCCATGCCGACATAATCCGGTTCACAGAACCATCCTGTACCATCCAGAAGTGCAATCCCGCCCTGGGCAGTATCATGAAGCTCTGCTTTCAGCCTTCTTGCGGTCTGCCAGCTGTAGGAATACCAGCTGTTGGAATACTGCCCTTCGTGCTCCGGGTCCTCTTTTCCAATGTAATCCAGGGCTTCAACGACTTCCCCTGCGGAAACCGAATCCCCGTACACCTCAATGCGCCGTCCTGGTCTCTGCGGCATCTGCAGAAGCTCTCCATCCAGTTCCAGCTCTTCCAGTACAAACTCATGGCAGCTGTCCATGCGTTTAAACACCATGACCGTATGCTCCGCCAGCGGCCCGTTTACAAGTTCAAGCACGGTTTCCCCGGATTCATTCAGCTGCATGCACTGCTGCACGCCATCCACAATAACCCCGATATAGCTGTTCCAGTACTGGCGGCGGTTCGTAACCGTAAGCACTGCTCTTGTCCCCAAAAACCGAAATTCCAGCGAAGTGGCAGCAAAAATAAATTCCGGTTTTTTGGGATTTCTGTCATCAATTCTTCCCGTGTAACGGAGATCCCTGTTGTCAAGCTCTATTTTCATATGCCGCTCCCTTCTTCCAGACATCAGACGGTTGATGCAATAATTTCCATGTCACCGGTAAATACGGCGGTTCCATAGCCAAACGGCAGGATAAAATGTGTCCCCTTCTTTACCGGCTGTCCGTCAACGGATCCGCTTCCTTCCACCACGCTCATAATGAAAAACGGATAGTCCTGTGTAATGGACGCTTCTCCTTTTACATTCAGTTTAAACACCTGGTAATACTGGCACTGGATAAGCTTTACGAGTTCATTTGCCGCACTGTCATTGACATGAATGACACTGTCAGCCACCGGTTTTGCAGGAACGGTTATGACGTCCATGCTCTGTTTGATATGAAGCTGGCGCGGTTTCCCGTCGCTTAAACGGTCATAATCGTATACCCGGTATGTGATATCGCTGTTCTGCTGGGTTTCAAGAATGGTTATCCCGCCTTTGATCGCATGGACGGTTCCAGGATCAATCTGTATGAAATCACCTTTTTTTACCGGAATTTCCCTGATCAGGTCTGACCAGCGTTTGTTTTCAATCATGTCTTCCAGCTCTTTTTTATCTCTGGCATTATGCCCGATGACAAGGGAGGAATCGTTCTGGCAGTCCAGGATGTACCAGCATTCCATTTTTCCGAAGGAACCGTTCTCATGCTCCGCGGCATAGGTATCGTCAGGATGTACCTGAATGCTTAAGTCGTCCTTTGCATCAATGATTTTTATTAAAAGAGGAAAACGCTCCCCTGCTGCATCCCCGAATAATTCGTGACTGTCCTTCCATAATTCGGCAAGGGTTTTTCCAGCATTGCTGCCGTTTTGGATTTTGCAGTTACCATTGTCATGGGCTGCAACTCCCCAGCATTCGCCGATATCATCGCCTTCAATATTGTAGTTGTATTCCTCACGGAGTTTGGTTCCTCCCCAGATATTGTGGGTGAAGACCGGCTCCAAAAATAATATTTCCTTACTCATTTTTTCTCCTTTCTCTAATCGAACAGCAGTTAAACATCAGCACAGATAATGGATACCAGATAAAACGGATTTGCTCCGGATTCGGTAATCTCCAGGGTGACGGTGTGCTCTTTTAATTCGGTATGTTCCGTTACGGTATAAAGCGCAAGCTCATCCCCCCAGCCATTCGGGAAATTACCATCTATGGTATGAATATCCTGCGTGTTACCATCCACAGTAATTTTTACATAAGGGGAATTACATGCCGGGGTGCGCTTATACTGTACGGCAATTCCGCTTCCTTTTACAGTAAAGGTAATCCGGCTGCCCTTTTCACCTGCATACCAGCCGCGTTTAAATACATCCGTGATACCCTCCTGCGGTGTTTCATCCTTTATAAAGCCTTCCAGAAGCGGACTGCTGTTTTCATTCCGGTAACGGACGGAAAATTCATAGCTGTTTTCGGTATACGGCTCCGGCATCGGCACGGCTTCTTCCGAATCCCCTGTATGGTCCAGAACTTTTTTCAGGAAATGGCAGATCATGTCCGCAACAAGTTCATGCCCTTTATCGTTTGGATGCAGATCATCCTCGGTAATGTCGCGGTTTTTTATTCTTCCTGCGAGAAGCTCAGGATATATGCTGCTCTGCATGCTCACACACGGCAGGCTGTAGTGCCTTCCGATTTTTGCATGCTGCAGCTGCGCGTTTGCACCTGTATCATAATACACATTGTGAACCAGCAGAACAGCGGGCTGTTTTTTATCCGCATATACCCGGCGCACCACACCCTCGTATGTTTCCAGGAAGTGTTCGTTACTTTCATCATTCACGGAAAATTCCACTATGACAAAATCCGGCTCATGGGACAGAAGGTCATCTTCTATCCGTGCCACGCCAAAATGCGAGGTTGTCCCGCCGATTCCGGCATTAATGTATTTAAACTCTGCATCCGGGAATGTTTTCTGCCACCATGAAAAAACACGGGCGGCATAACACAAATCCGGACTGCTTGCCAGGCAGCCCTGGGTAATGGAGCCGCCAAGAAAGCCAAGGGTCAGCTTCTCCCCCGCCTGCGCCCGTTTCATTAAGGCTTTTAAACGGTACTGGTTCCCTTCGTTTGTAATTGCATTGTCTTTATTAATTTCATATCCCATGTGATATCTCCTGTACAACACCCTTTTCGGGCACAATGAAATTTATTCTAATTATAATTTATGCCATACACCCCTGTCAGGATGTATGACATAATGTAAAAGGGAGGTTTCCGGCACTGAATGTCTTCACTGCCGGAAGTTTAAAAAAGAAACAAATTATCTTCTGCCGATTTCGGTATCACTTACCGTCACGACACTGTTTGACTTAATGTAATCCACAATCTCATCCAGCTTTGTAAACGCAAGTCCCACATAGCTGTCTGCTGCTCCGTAGTAGATGGCAATTTTGCCGGACTCGCTGTCGTGGATGGTTGCGCATGGGAAGCATACATTCGGAACAAATCCGCGCTCCTCATACCATTCCTCTGGAGTAAGGAGGAAGTTCTGGCAGCGGTACTTCACGATGGACGGGTTGTCAATATCTAAAATTGCACCGCCAATGGAATATACATAACCGTTGCAGGTTCCTGTCACACCGTGGTAGAACAGAAGCCATCCTTCTGTTGTCTCAATCGGGGCTGCACCGCCGCCAATCTTTAAGGACTGCCACCACTCATTTCCCTTGCCCATAACATGACGGTGTTTTCCCCAGTAAACCATGTCCGGACTCTCGCTTACGAAGATATCCCCGAACGGTGTATGTCCGCTGTCAGACGGACGGGAAAGCATCATGAAGTTTCCGTTAATCTTTCTTGGGAACAGCACTGCGTTCCGGTTAAACGGAAGGAACGGGTTCTCAATTCTTGTAAATGTCTTAAAATCAGTTGTTTTTGCCATACCGATGGCTGCGCCATAGAAATCCTGGCACCAGATAATGTAATAGGTGTCCTCCACCTTAACCAGTCTTGGGTCATATGCATAAACCGGCATAAATGACTCGCCGTTTTCGTCCACAAACGGAATCTTGTTCTCCTCAAAATCCCAGTGGATGGCATCCTTGCTTCTTCCAAGGTAAATGTACGGTACTCCGTTTACCTGCTCGCCACGGAATACTCCGATAAACTCCCCTTCATACGGAACGACTGCACTGTTGAAAATACGTGCAACCCCTTTTACCGGATTACGTCCGATGACCGGATTCTCCGTATATCTCCAGATCGGTGCATCCTTAATTCCTTCTGGTTTTTCCTGCCACGGTACATTTGGCACCGGCGGTGTAAGCATTTTTAATTCACTCATAGTTATCCTCCTGACTATTTAATATTTTGTTATATCTGTTATTATACCCGCTGCAATTTATGCATACAAGTAAATCCACCTAAAAACCGTCTATGACTGTGTTTTTAAATATTCCAGGTTTTTCTTGATTAATTCGCATCTCTGTGCCACGCATTCCACGCTTCTTCCCGGATCTTCTGGTGTGTTAAACACAAAATCCAGCAGACGGTCAATGGTTGTTGTAGCCACATGCATTCTGGTATCGCTGGATGCATAGTAAATGAATACTTCATTGTTTTCATTGACAACGGCACCGTTTGTGAATACGACGTTGGAAACATCACCGACGCGCTCCCATCCCCTTGGTCCGATCAGCATGCCGGACGGCTCTGCAATAACCTTTGACGGGTCTTTTAAATCAGTCGCAAACGCATAGATGACATAGCGCAGTCCTGCCGCGGTGTTACGTACACCGTGTGCAATGTGAATCCAGCCCTTCTCGGTCTTAATCGGGGTTGCCCCTGCACCGTTTTTTGCTTCTGTAATGGTGTGGTATTTCCGGATGCTTGTCATCTTTTCCTCATCGATTACGGCATGTGTAATATCCTCGCACAGTCCGAAACCAATTCCGCCGCCGCTTCCTGTTTCAATGAAATCATCCATCGGACGGGTATAGAATGCGTACTTTCCGTCCACAAATTCCGGATGCAGGACAACATTTCTCTGCTGCGGGGAACGAAGGGTTGTCAGGTTTTCAAGTCTTTCCCAGGTCTTTAAATCCTTTGTACGGACAATTCCTGCAGCAGCCACAGCCGCTGAAAGGTCATTTACGCTGGTATCCTTGCTTTCAGAGCAGAACACGCCGTAAATATATCCGTCCTCATGCTGGGTCAGACGCATGTCATAAACATTTGTTTCTTCCGGACATACGTCGTCAAGAAGAATCGGATAATCCCAGAAACGGAAATTGTCAATTCCGTTATCAGACTCTGCCACACCGAAAAAGGACTTTCTGTCATTTCCTTCAATACGTGCCACCAGGTAATATTTTCCATTCAGGTAAATTGCTCCGGAGTTCATGACAGCATTAATACTGAGACGCTCCATGAAATACGGATTCGTTTCAGGATTTAAGTCATACCTCCAGGTCAGCGGAATCATATCCCTTGTAAGCACCGGATACTCATAGCGGTCATACACGCCATTGTAAAAATCACTTTTAACATTTTTACGGGAAAGCAGTTTTTCCAGCTTTTCTTTCTCTACATAATATCTCTCATGCATCATCATAACCTCCTTATCACTTCAAAACACATTCTTCCATTATGGTACGGGCATTTCCATGGTTCCACAATCGGTTTGCCTTCTACCGGCGTCCCGTCCTGCCGTAACAGCCAGAACCACTCGGAACCTTCCCTTTTATCAATCAGGTAATCCTTAATAAACTGCCAGACAGACTCTGCTGCCTGCATGTAATCTGTGCGGGTTCTGTCGTGCTCATATCCGTTGATAAAACCAACGACTGTCTCTGCCTGTACCCACCAGACCCTGTTACTGTCCACGACGCCTTTTTCACATTCATTCGCAAGGGAATGTCCGTCAAAGGCCGTCTCATATATATTCTGTGTCAGTATTTTTGTAATCGCGGTCATTTTCGTCCGGTAGTTTTCATCTCCCAGAACATCAACCCCGCGGTCAATCAGCCATGCAGTCTCAATATCATGTCCGTAAGAATGCAGGTCGATAATACTGTTGTAGTCCTTGTCAAAAAATACTTCCTGGCGTTTCCTATCCGGATTAAATACTTTATCCGCAAATACATCCATAATCCATTTCAGTCTTTCTTTTACTTCATCATCAGGCGCCACACGGTACAGCTCTGTATACGCCTCAAATACATGAAGAAGTGTGTTCATGGTCTTTTCCGCCAGAACTCCGTTTTCGGACAGCTTTTCATTTGATTCCGGTTTAAAATCCCTGGTAAACGCCTCCAGATATCCCTGTTCATCCATACACTGTTTTTCAATCAGATGAAACAGCTCCTTTGCAAGTTCAAGCGCCTCGCTCTTGCCGGATGCTTCATAATAAGATGAGAGTGCATAAATGCAAAACGCCTGATTATAAGTATGTTTTGTGGTATCCTTTGGAGTCCCGTCATAATTCATGGACCAGTAAATACCGCCGTTTTCGGAATCCACACAGTGTTCTTTCAAAAATTCATAACCATGGTCAGCTTCTGCCAGCAGGCTTTCATCCTTAAGCAGTGTGTAAGCATTGGAAAAAAACCATAGGATTCTGCTGTTTAATATGCAGCCCTTTTCCGCTTTTTTGTCAACTTTCAGATCATAGTCCATGTATCCGTAATATCCGCCGAATTCATCGTCCCTTAAACGCTTCCAGAACGGAATCACCGTGGATACAAGATGTTCCCTTATTTCATCTTTTATACTCATTTTCTGTCCCCCTGTTTATTTATGCAGACCGCATGCCGGATTTCCCGGCATAATACGGTCTGCGTAGCCATATTCCGGTGAATATGGTAGTATTATCCCTTAACTGCTCCTGCCGTAATACCGCTGTAAATCTGTTTCTGGCACAGGATAAATACAATCAGTGCCGGAAGGAGAGATATGATAACGCCTGCACAGATTAAGTTGTACTGGCTTCCCATCGGTCCCACGAAGGTGTAGAGGGAAATTGCCATTGTACGGATTTCTTTTCTCTGCAGATACAGCTGTGCTGCATAGTACTCATTGTAAACGCCCACACCCTTTAAGATACAGGATGTAACGATTGCCGGACGAAGGAGCGGAAGGATAATCTTCCAGTAAATGGTCCAGTAAGAAGCGCCATCCACGATTGCCGACTCATCGAGCGAGTTTGAAATATTTTCCATAAACTGTATATAGATGTATATTGATATAACATCCGTACCACAGCTCATGATGATGTAACCGTATAAGTTATTGACAAATCCAAAGAAACTCATGATATTGAACACGGTAACCTGCATTGCTACTGCCGGAAGCAGGGAAGCAATAAGAAACATACTTCTAATCAGCCCATTGCCCGGAAATTTAAAACGATCCAGTACATAGGCAAGCTGTGTTCCGATAATCATGGATACAAGCAGCACACAAATCATGACGATTACGGAGTTAATGAATGCGCGCCCCATGTTTGCCGTTGTAAACGCGGTTACAAAGTTATCAAAGTTCAAAAAGCTCTTAGGCAGTGTCATAACACTGGTTGCCTGATATTCTTCTTTTGATTTAAATGCCGTAATGACGCAGGTGATAATCGGTACTACAGCCACAAGGGAGAAGAAAACCAGAATTACGTATTTTAACACATTCCAGATAATAGCACCTACGGAAACTGTCCGTCCGGATTTTGTTGTCATTGTACTCATCTTAGTTTCCTCCCTTCTGGGCTTTCTGTGCCACTTTTTCTGCTTTCAGGCGCGCCCTCTTTGCACTGTAGGATTCATCCTCTGATTCCGCATCACGGAATACATACTTGAAGAACAGCTGCTGCAGTCCCGCGCAGACCAGAATAATTACAAGAAGCACGACTGCCATCGCGCAGGCAAGACCAACCTTCTGTGAGGTATGTGCAATACGGTTCATAATTACGAAGTAAGTACCTGTACCGTTACCACCGTTTGTAATAACGAATGGCGGCTCGAATGCACTCAGGGAACCTGTAATAGAAAGAATAATATTCAAAGTTACAATTGTCTTAATACTTGGCAGAATAATATGTTTAAACTGCTGCAGCTTATTGGCTCCATCCAAATCCGCTGCTTCGTAAAGCTCGGCATCAACCGACATGATTGCACCGATAAACAGTACCATCATCTGTCCCATGTACCGCCAGACTGACGTCGCCACCAGCGACCAGTTATTTATTCTTGTATCCTTTAACCAGTACGGAAGACTATCGGGGTTAAATCCACACCAGCTTAAAATGGTATCAAACACAAACCCTCTTGTGTAGAAGAATTTGAAAATAAAACCGATTGCGATACCACTAATCAGGTAAGGGAAGAACATAAATCCTTTAAAGATATTACCGCCCTTTACCTTAAAACTTAAGATGGTTGCCAAAAACAGTGCCAGCACAAGCTGGATCAATGCGCCTGCAATGTAGTACAAACTCAGCTTCAGTGCTCCAAAACAGTCGCTGCGGCTGAATACGTCGGAATAATTCCTCAGACCTACAAATTGTCTCTTGTCTACCGGAGTCGTATACTTCATCCTATAGAAACTGAACTGTACCATTTTACCAAACGGCACGTAAGTAAAAATCAGAAGAAGCAGCAACGGAATAATTGTAAATCCGACACAAATCAAAACCTGCTGACCTTTTCTGCTTCTAATCCATTTAGAAAAATTAAATGGTTTTTTTTCCTTAACAGCAGTCGTCATAACGCTTTCCTCCCCCTTTTTTAAGATTATGAGCCAGAAGATTTGTTTTTTACTTCTGGCTCATATTGTGAAAGTCTATATACTATTTGTTTCCGCAAAGACCGTATTTATTCCTCAGTTACTTCAACGCCCTCTGCTTCCTGTGCGTCAGCCCATTTCTGGTTCCAGTCAGCCACAATATCATCATAGCTTTCACTGCCTGTTGCTGCTGCCTCAATAATACGCTGCAGTCTTACACCGTCAGCATCCTGATTGATATTAACCTCAGATGTGCTGTTTACAAGGTTCAGTAAATCTTCCTCGCCAGAGATAGCCGGCTCATCCTGCAGAAGCTCAACACCGTCAAAGGAAAGCTGTGTATCACCGCCCTTAACTACAGGAAGTGAGTACTCATTATAAGCAAATCCTGATCTCTCAACTAACCATTTCAAGAAAATGATAGCTGCCTGAGTCTTGTCGTCGTCCAGATTTGTGTTAATACCCCAGTTATAGTCTGCACCTGCTGCTGCATACTGCTTGCCATCAACTGTGATAGGGAATGCCATGTATCCGATGTCTGCGCCATTTTCACCAGCGCCAATCATCTGCGGCAGTGCCCATGAACCAAGTACCATACATCCGATTTCACCATTATTGATAGCCGGCTTAGAACCTTCCCAGTCAGTTGTGGTATAGTCGTCTTCTGTCAGTCCTTCTTTTACTGCATCATACAGAATCTTGTATACTGCATATGCATGTGTGTCATCACCGTAATCCTTAAACGGATCCTTTGTGTGTACCAGCTTCTGGTTTAAGTACTGTGTATCACCTGTTGCACTGAGTCCGATGTATGGATCCCACTGTCCGCTTAATGCCCAGCCTGCTGCGTAGTTTGTGTACAGAGGTGTTGCATCTGTCTTTTCCTTAATCGCCTTTAAGACCTCCAGAAACTCTGCCGGAGTCTTAGGCATTTCTGTGATTCCTGCCTGCTCAAATACCTTCTTATTGTATACAATACCATTTGCATTTGCACAGCTTGGAATACCATATACTTCGTTGTCATACATCTTCCCGTCCAGATAGTTCAGGCTCTGTGAAAGTGTATCATAGCTTCCAAGGCTTCTGAAGTAGGTTGACAAGTCCGCCATGTCCACATTCGGGATGCAAACAACTTCGTCATACTCACCAGACTGTAAGTAAGTAGAAACGCTTGCCTCATAATCTGTAATTGTGTTGACATTTACCTTGATGTTCGGATACAGCTTGTTGAAATCAGCAATATACTCGTTCCACTTCTTGCCTGAGTAGTTCTTATCCTCTAAGTCTGTACGCTGGTTGGAAAAACTAATCTCAGCTGTCAGGTCTTTGCAGTCTTTGTCCAGGTCCAGATCTGCGTACTCAATGATTCCGCTGTCTGACACCTCGCTGCTGTCACCTCCCTGGGTGTTTGCTGATGGCTTGTCGCCATTGCCATCATCTTTGTTTCCACATGCTGCAAGTGATGCTGCCATCACTCCTGCCATTGCAAGAGCTGCTACTCTTCTCAGTTTCATATTCGTTTCCTCCTTAAACTTGTATCGCTTTCTTTAAGCTAATTTAAGTATACAACTTTAGCTTATTTTTACATCACTTTTTCTTGTTATTAATCATTGTTTATTGCATAAAGCGTCACTTTCCCCACTTTTCACAATTTTTATACCCTTCTTTTAGTCATTTTATACATAACATTTTTTATATTACTTAATTAATGCCATTTTTTTAACGAAAAATACAGAAAATACTTGTTTTCGCGATTTACTTACAATAGAATAAAAGAAAAGAACTATAAACCTTGTGATTAGTTACGGAGGATAAATTTATGCTGATGCAGGATTATGTAACTTTAACGCTGACATCCGGACATATCGGAAAAGAAACGCTGGCAGAAAACAAAGACCGGTTCCGAAGCTATGCCTACTCTGATGACATGGACAGCGACTGTTTCATCCACCTGCTTATGACCGGCTCGTTTTTTTTCACTTCTCCCTGTTCATTTACCATTGAGACGGTAAACAGCTGGCAGTTTCTGTATGTATATGAAGGAAGCTTTACGGTTTCCTGCGGCGGCAGGACTTTTGAGGGCAGACCCGGGCACCTGCTCTTTCTCTCTCCATGCGACAGACTGGATTACCGGATTAAATCAGCCCGCTGCCGTTTTTTCCAGGCAGGACTGCAGGGGGCGGCATTACATACATACTGGAAGCAGCTTTCGGAGGATATCATCTATACACCGGCAAATTCCGGCGCTTCCTGCCTGTCCGGCTGCATGGGGCATCTGCTGCACCACATTCCTTACGAATCAGAAGCTGATACCCTGATGTATTCCAAGTGGATTAATGATATGTTTACTGAGCTGTGCGTGTACAAAGCAGATTCCACACGTCTGCATGAACAGATTCCTTCTTATATTATTGAAATGAAAGAACTGTTTGACAATGACTATCAGGAACCCTGGCGGCTGGAACAGCTGGAACAACAGTTTGACAAAAGCCGCTACCGCCTGTGCCGCGAATTTACCCGGCATTTCGGCATGTCACCCATCCAGTACTTAAACCACCGGCGCATGGAAGCAGCAAAGGAGCTTTTACTGTCCACCTCCATGTCCGTTCACGAAATAGGCTCCATGGTCGGTATTGACAATACCAACCATTTTATCAATCTGTTCAAAAAAGCAACAGGAGCCACCCCGCTTGCATTCAAGCAGGAGGCCCCTGTCGCTATCTCGGAACTGCACTATCCTTTTGCACCAGATGTCCGCCAACCGTGAACACTCCTGATGTATAGTTTTCCGAACTTATTTTTTTGTATATCTTGTGGATGGTTCTTCTTGCCATCCCCACGATATCAATCTCATAGGTGGTAATTCCGATATCACATATCCCCGGATACAGATAGTTGTCAAATCCGACTACTGAGATATCCTCCGGCACCCTGAATCCCGCTTTTACCAGCTTTTTAATCAGATATGCTGCCGTCAGGTCACAGTTACAGACAAATGCCGTCGGCATCTGCTCCGGAAGCCGGATATGCTTTTCCACATCAATGTATCCTGTATCAATGTCACGGTCATCTATTACCCATTCGCTCCGCTGGATGCAGCCATGTTCCATCATGGATTTCATGTATCCCAGATAACGGTCTGTAATACTGTTTGTTGCACACACGGTTCCGACAAACGCAATCTCACGGTGTCCGATATTATAGAGATAATTTGTCAGCATATAGCTTCCGTAATAACTGTCGGGAATCACGGTATCAAGCTCTCTTTCGTTGTCATAATAATCCATGTACACGACCGGTATATCAGACGCCTGTTCCAGATTCAGAAGGTATTCTTTATTCATGCTTCCGATTACCACAATACCGTCCACACGTTTTTCCTCAACCATCATAGGCGTTTTTGCTGCATTTACATCTGCGCGGCTGACTAATTCCAGAATCGTAAAACTCCCCCTGCCTGCCGCACGTTTGGTAAGCTCCTGGTAACACTGCCAGTAAAAGGAGGCATATTTATCCAGATAAATTTCCTGGATCAGAACACCGATATTGTACTGTTTTATACCTGACAGCCTCTGGGAAGCCGCAGGCGGCTGGTATCCCATCTCCTCCGCCAGCTGTTTTATTTTTTTCCGTAATTCCTCGCTTACACCTTTCTGGTCAGACAGTGCTTTTGAAACCGTTACCGTACTTACTCCTACAATTGCAGCAATGTCAGCCAGCTTTACTGCTTTTGCCATCTTTCCCTACCTCTTTTCATTTTCCTTCTGCTGTCAGATGAAACAGTCTGCTTCCGGCATCTCCCCAGAGATTTTCCACCATAAGACCTGCATTCATTAATAAATCACCGCCGCAAACCTGCTCTGTACCTTCCAGCCTGTAGTCCAGCTCCTTATCCAGTCCCTGCAGCCGGATGCAGCGGCTCTTGTAATTAGCCCTTCCTTTTACCTGTACATAGGTAACCAGTGCCTCTTTCTTGTCTTTTGACACCACCATGTAACAGTCATACTCATGGTTCTCACGGTATGATGCAATCCGGTAGTAATCCCCCTCCCGGACTAAATCGTTGTATTTGTGGTACGTCTTTACCTGCTCCGGAATCATTTTCTGGTCTTCCTCCGGAATCTTTGTCACGTCCAGCTCATAACCAAACGTACCTGCCAGCGCCACATTCCCCCTCGTCTCAAACGGTGTGTTTCTTCCCACGGTGTGGTTCGGACATACCGAAACATGCGCACCAATGGCGGAAAGCGGATAAATCAGCGCAGTACCTTCCTGAATTCCAAGCCGCTCCACTGCATCCGTGTCATCAGAACACCAGATCTGCGGACTGTAATAAAGCATACCCGGATCAAACCGTGCCCCGCCGCCGGAACAGTTTTCCAACAGCAGATCCGGAAATTCGCTTATGAGGCGTTCCTGAAGCTCGTATACACCAAGCACATACCTGTGGTACAGTTCTCCCTGGCGGTCCGCCGGAAGCGCCGCGCTTCCCATATCGGTAAGCTGGCGGTTCATGTCCCACTTAACATATTCAATGTTTGCACTGCGAAGGATACCGGAAATCATGTCATAAACATAATCCCTGACTTCCTTTCGGCTTAAGTCCAGCACATACTGGTTTCTGGACAGTGTCGGGATACGTCCCGGAATGGCAAACGCCCAGTCCGGATGCTCTTCATAAAGTCTGGAATCCGGCGAAATCATTTCCGGCTCCACCCAGATACCAAACTTAAGTCCGAGTTTATTTACTTCATCCACCAGATGTTTTAAGCCTCCGGTTATCTTTTCTTCATTAACAACCCAGTCGCCCAGACTGGTGGAATCATCATTTCGGTGTCCAAACCAGCCGTCATCCATTACCAGCATTTCAATTCCAAGCTCAGACGCCCGTTTTGCAATGGAAAGCAGCTTCTCTGTATTAAAATCAAAATAGGTTGCCTCCCAGTTGTTAATCAGGACAGGACGCTTTGTATGTGCATATTTGCTTCTGATCATATGCTTTCTGTAGAAGTCATGCAGGTTTCTCGTCATTGTGCCAAGCCCGTCCGCTGCATATGACAGCACAACCTCCGGCGCCGTAAATACTTCCTCCGGCTCCAGTTTCCAGCAGAAATCCTCCGCATTAATCCCCATCGTAACACGGATGGAATCAAACTGGCTCTTTTCGATCTGTGCAGTAAAGTTGCCGGAATACACGAAGTGCATTGCATATACATCCCCCTGTGTCTGTGTGGTATACGGATGCAGCCATGCAATAAACGGATGTTCCTGATGGGAGGATTCCCCGCGGATGGAGCCGACGCTCTGCTTTCCATGGGAAAGCGGCCGGCGTTCGATCTGCCGTTCGCGCGCCCATGAACCATGCAGGGTCAGCCATTCATAATCCTCTGAATCCATGTCAATGCATGCCGAATATACCTTTGTCAAATAAATGTCATCTGCACTTTTGTTTTTCACACGCACACTTCTGGTAATGATATCTTCCTCTTCAAATACGGAATATAATAATTCCACTTCCAGTCCGAGCGCCGCATCCATGCAGTCCAGCACCAGTGTCCGGCACTCCCCAAAGGATGACGGAAGTCCTTCCAGCACCGGCTTCTGCTCCAGAATCCGGTGGGAGCGGTAAGTAATTCCGACTGCAGAATGTCCCGCTTTGGAACGTACGCTGATACAGCTTTCCCTGTAATCACCGATTCCGTGTCCCGCATATTCTGTCGGAAATGTATCCATAAACGAGCAGCGCTCCCTGTTGTTTACAGACGGAACCAGCGGGTTCTCAAATGTCCGCATCAGGCAGGATGCATCCTGCATCCGGATTTTTGCACCGTAGTAAACATGCCCGACAAACTGCTCCTCATCAACAACCGCAATCATGTAGCTTGTATGCGCCGTGTCCAGTTTAAATATTTTATTTGATTCATCAAACGTTATTGCCATAACAGTCTGTTCTCCCCCTTAATTTTCTCCCAGCACCTCCAACAGGTATGCCTCTGCAAGTTCGGCATTCGGGGCTCCCGCCGCAATCCCGATAACTGTGCCGTCCGGATACCATCCGGTTGACTGCAGCCATTCATTGTCTGCCGGAAGCCTGATGCCGACTGCAAAGGTTTCCCCTGTTTCAATGATTTTTGCATATACAAAATCATCTTTATATTTTTCCGCGACTTTCTCAGGAAGACATTCCCTCAGGTCGGCAAGATATTCAAATTCACCGAGGCTGTAAAGCACTTCTTCATTTGAAAGAAATACATCCACGGAACATGCCATGAGGCGCATCTGGATGGTATTGAGATTAGTCTCACTCGCGGAATCGTCCCCTTTTTCGGAAACGCCAAGCCCTGAGGTCACGCTGACTTTTCCTTTTTTCAGGTCAACGCCGTTTTCCGTCAGAAAATCATTGTAAAATTCTTCCCCGTCCGCCGGACATGCTTCCTGCGGGGTATTGACTGCCATGACATTAAATGCAATATCCCTGCCAAACAGAAAATGGCAGACCAGAAACACAAGAAAACCGACAGCTGCAAGCGAAAGTACGATAACGAGCCCGTAGTATTCTGTGATGAATGCAGCCTTTCCCTTTGCATCCATTTCTGACAGCTTTTCCCGTGTGGTCTTTTTGTTTTCCGGCTGGTAAAAAGCAGAATCCCCGGACAGCTTCGCGTTGTCCGGATGGATACTGTATTCCTGTTTTTTCTTATTATTCTCCGGCATAGGCAAGCATTGCCTTATTTAAGGCTTCCAGTCTTGCTTCGGAATCCTCCAGGGAATCCCCCACAACACCAAAGTAGAATTTAATCTTAGGTTCTGTTCCGGAAGGACGCACGCAGCACCATGCATTGTCTGAAAGCTCATAATAAAGTACGTTGCTCTCCGGCAGTCCGGTTGCAGTCGTCTCACCTGTTGCAATATCCCTGCGGACGTCGTTTTTGTAGTCGCGGAGCGCAAGCACTTTGTAATCGCCAATCTGCTCCGGTGTATTTTCGCGCATCTTTGTCATCATGGACTGAATCTGCTGTGCCCCGTCAATGCCCTTAAGCGTCATTGTCTCAAGGCCTTCTTTATAGTAGCCGTATTTTTTGTAAAGCTCCAGCATGGCATCCCAGAGGGTGATTCCTTTGGATTTGCAGAAGGACGCAACCTCACAGAGCATCATAACTGCCACACATGCATCCTTGTCCCTTGCATAGGTTCCTGCAAGACAGCCGTAGCTTTCTTCCAGACCAAATACATACTCGTATGTATTCTGCTGTTCAAACAGTTTAATCTGCTCGCCGATAAACTTAAATCCTGTCAGCACTTCAATCAGTTTTACTCCGTAATCTGCGGCGATTGCCTTTGCCATGTCAGTAGTAACAATAGTTTCCACAAGTGCGCCGTTGGACGGAAGCGTGCCTGTCGCCTTACGCTCACGCAGAATATACTCTGCAATCAGCATTCCTGACATATTTCCGGTAAAGCTTACGTATTCCCCGCTCTTCGTGTCCTTTGCATATACGCCGAGACGGTCTGCATCCGGATCTGTGGCAAGGACGATATCTGCATCCTTTTCTTTTGCCAGCTTTAATGCAAGCTCAAATGCCTTCGGCGACTCCGGGTTTGGATAGGAAACGGTAGGGAATGTGCCGTCCGGCAGTTCCTGCTCCGGAACCACGTACACGTTTTCAAAGCCAAGCTCCTTTAATACTCTCCGCACCGGAAGATTGCCGGTTCCATGGAGCGGTGTGTATACAATACGGATATCCTTTGCCACACTTTTGATGATTTCCGGATGGATGGACTGTGCCTTTACATGCGCGATATATTTGTCATCCAGTTCTTTGCCGACGGTCTCATACAGGCCTGCCGCCTTTGCAGCTTCTTTATCCATTGTCTTAACCTGGTCGAAGGAAGTTACTTTTGCAACCTCCGCCAGAATATTTTTATCATGCGGAGGCGTAATCTGCGCACCGTCCTCCCAGTATACCTTGTAGCCGTTGTACTCCCTCGGATTGTGGCTTGCCGTAATGACAATACCTGCAATGCAGGAAAGCTCGCGTACTGCGAAGGAAAGCTCCGGTGTCGGACGCAGGCTTTCAAATACGTAAGCCTTAATTCCGTTTGCATTTAAGCAGAGCGCCGCCTCATCCGCAAACTCCGGGGACATGATTCTGGAATCATATGCAATTGCCACGCCCTTCTCCTGACCGTTCTGTGACAGAATATAATTTGCAAGTCCCTGTGTTGCCTGACGGACGGTGTAAATGTTCATACGGTTTGTCCCCGCTCCGATCACCCCGCGCAGACCTCCGGTTCCAAACTCAAGCTGGCGGTAGAAACGGTCTTCGATTTCTGCCTCGTTTCCCTCAAGCGCCTTAAGCTCTGCTTTTGTTGCATCATCAAAATAACTGTCTGTGCACCACTTTTTGTACTCATCCTTATAATTCACCATACCCGCTCCTTTACATAAAATAAATTTTTGTTTCTTGGCTTATTATAGCATTAAACAGCTTCATTTGTACAGTGTTTTTAGGTAATTATAATTAAAATTTATCCTCGTTTAGTTAAGTCAGTGTAAGCTTCACGAATCACCTGTTCCGCCGGTTTTGCAAATATTTCGTAATCCCCGCGTAAGCATGCTTCGTTCTCCGGGTACAGCCGGCTTCCCCATGACCACATGGCAAACCCCTTTACCCAGTTTCTGCTTCTGCACGCATCAAACATAGCGCGGTACCAGTCCGCCTGTCCCCCGGCGTCCGGTTCCCCCGTCACTCCCCAGTCATTCGGTACGAGACAGGAATCTTTTACGGACATACAGCCCGCTTCTGCAAAGAAAAACGGTTTTTGGTACTGCTGCACCACCTTTTCAATCCTCTCCAGCTGGTTCTCCCAGTCGTTTACCGGATAATAGCCGCTGGAGGATATTACATCCACGGCATCCCACCATGTCACATGCCCCTCCTGGTATTTATCCGTATTATAGGAAACCAGTCCTGTATACTCCCGTCTGATATCTGCAATCAGTTTCCGCCACTCCTGCTGCCGGTGCTCTGTCTGAACCATCTCGCAGCCTGCAATATGCATTTTGATTCCCATTTTCTGTGCCATTTTTGCATAGTGGACCTGAAACTCTGTATAGGAAGAAAACCAGTTTCCCCATTTCGGTTCGCAGGGTACGTCAATGTCAAAAAAGCTGATATGCGCCCTCCATGTACCGTCCGAACAGTTCGCTGTCGGTTTCAATGCCACGGCAAGCCCAAGCTCCTGCGCATATGCAATCATCCCCTGCAGCTCATCATCCGACACATTTTCTTCGGATTTATAATCCAGGGATTCCGAAAATGCCGTTTTCTGCCTTGCACTCGGCGCAAACACAACAAAGTTTGCACCTGTGCGCTCTTTCATCAGGCGCAGGCTCTTTTTTGCATCCTCCCCCGTCAGGCTTCCCCGCGGGGAAAAAGGGGAAAATGTTATTCCGCATAAAAAATCATTCATTCTCTTCCTCCTGTGCTGCGGTCTCTTCCTGTTCATCCGGCCCTTCGTGCACAATTACGGTAAACCCGGCGTTCCATACCTCTCCGGGAGCCAGGAGATTCCCCCACTCACGCTTTTTTATATTCCCTTTAAAATCGGTTCTGTCACAGCGTCCGTACCATGGCTCGATACAGATAAACGGCGCCTGTTTTCCAACCGGCGACCATATGCCAAACAGCGGCGCATCCATTTCAACGGTCAGGTAAGGATTCCCGTTTTCATCACAGAGCGAAACTTTTTTTATATTCTGGTTTTCGATGACCAGCGCGTCTTTGTCAAATAAACTTTCCGTAATTGGAAGGTATCCGTCCTGCAGTCCGTAAGTATCTCTTGTTGTGCTGGCAAGACCGTTTTCAAGCCTTGTGCTGAATATCAGCCCGTTTTTATCAAATAACAGCTGGTAATCCGTCTGTTTTCTGCCCTCATCAATCGGACAGTTAAATGCCGGATGTCCGCCAATGGAAAAAGGAAGCTCCTCCTGCCCTGGATTTTCCACATGCCAGAGTACTTCCACACCATTTTCCTTCAGACGGTACCCAATTTTTAATACAAATTCATACGGATATTTTTCCAGTGTCGTGCTGTCGGATTTCAGCACAAACCACAGTTCATCCTCTGTCTGTTTCTCCAGTTCAAATTCCATGTCCCTTGCAAAACCGTGCTGTCCCATCGGCCAGGTCTTCCTGTTTGCGCGGAAGCATCCGTTATTTAAACCACCGACAAACGGAAACAGTACCGGTGCCGTTCTTCCCCAGTACTGCGGGTCCCCTTTCCACATATATTCTGTTTGTGTATCCTTTTTTACAAGTGATTTCAGTTCTGCTCCAAATGATTCGACGCTGACAGAAAGCCAGGTGTTTTCAAGTGTATACTGCGCCATACATATTCCCTCCATTTTTCTGTGGTTTTGCCAGTATGCTGTCCATTACTGCAATCCTATGGTACAGCACACTGAAATTTTCCAGTTTATGGATTCATTATAACACGTATATTGAAAAAATAAACTTAAAATTTGTTTAAAAGAAAAGGATACACCATTATTTATCTATGGTGTATCCGACTCCCCAGACTGTTTTTATAAATCTTGGATTCTTGGAAGGCTCATTCATTTTTTCCCTGAGCCTTCCGATATGTGCCATTACGGTATTGTTGCTGTTAAAATATTTTTCTTTCCAGACGGCCTCAAACAGCTCCTCGGAAGAAACCACCTGCCCCTGGTGCTCACACAGATACCAGAGTATGGAAAACTCAATCGGCGTCAGCTGTAATTCTTTGCCAAACAGCTGGCATTTATGGCTTTCCCTGTTGATACGCAGTCCCCGGATGTCGTATTCACTGTCCTCTTTTTCACCGCCGGAAACCGGAACGTTATAACGCATATACCGCCTGAGCTGGGTTTTTACCCTTGCCACGACTTCCAGCGGGTTAAAAGGTTTGGTGATATAATCGTCCGCCCCGATGGTAAGTCCCATGATTTTGTCGCTGTCTTCCACCTTTGCCGTCAGCATGATGACAGGATAGTAAAAGCTTTCCCTGATTTTTCTGCATATGGTAAGTCCGTCCGTGTCGGGAAGCATCACGTCAAGAATGGCAAGGTCCAGTTCTGTTGTCCGGATGCACTCCAGTGCATCCGTGCCGTTGTAACATTTATATACGGTGTAACCGTCATTTTGTAAATACAGCTCGATTAAGTCTGCGATTTCTTTTTCATCGTCCACTACTAAAATCTTTGCACCCATGTTATTCATATGCTCCCTGATGTTTTCTTTAAGGTCTGTGTTTATTTTAGTATTTTGGAGCAGGATTTGCAATGGTTATTCTGTAACCAGTTCCCTCACCTCCACGCGTTTGATTTTCCGGGATGCCATATAGGAAAACAGGAAAAAGCACGTACAGATCATGATTACAGGCACAAGTATGGTGGATACATGCAGTACGGTGTCAACCTGCGATATTCCAATCAGACGCAGAATCCGTCCCAGCATATTTCCAGCAAATACAGCAGCTGCCGCGCAGCCAGCGACCGCACCGATTCCTGCCACAATGGCAAAGCGTATGGCAAACTGCAGCCGCAGTTTTTTTGAGGTAAAGCCCAGCGCCTTGTAAATTCCGATATCCCTGCGTTCCCTTATAAATGCCCTGGAACATATCATATGCACCACAACCACTGCAAACACTGCTGAAAAAAGATAAACTACAAGCGTCATGGCATACACGGCGGCCTGGTACATCACATCCACCTGGTCGTCGTATTCAGCGCTCAGAAAATCTCCGTATTTTTTGTTCAGAATATCCGCTGTTTTTTCTCCCTGTGTTTCATCTTCTATGATATAACCGAGAAATGCCAGACCAGGCTTCATAATCCGGGACGCCGCCTCCATCGTCATGGAGAAGTTCATGCCTGCATCATTCACATGCTGGTTCAGTCCGCTGATCATATACTCCGCCTTTTTCTCCTTACAGACAACAGTCACCTTATCCCCGATTTTAAGGTCCAGTGTTTCCGCCGCAATTTCTGTTATGACAATTTCATTTTCGTATTCCGGCAACCGCCCTTTTAACAGCCCCGGAATATACTGGACATCTTCAAAAATGCTGCACATCATCTGCTCACCATCCAGGGACAGGTTATAGTTGCCGCAGTATTTGTAGGAAATTCGGAAATCACCGTTTTCTCCTATGGTTTTTTCTATTTCCTTTATCTGCTCTTCTGTTACCTCTTTTTCTGAACTTAAATAAATATCCAGATTGGAATCCATGATTCCCATTGCGGACCATGATGACCTTACGTTTACCATATTTGTCAGTATCATCATTGATGTCATAAAATAGACCAGTATGGCAGCAATCGCAGCCATTCCTGCATACTGTTTTTTATTTGAGGTAAACTGGCGGAATGCAAGAGTTGAAGAAAGCATTTTTTTGTTTATTTCTATTTTTATTCTGCTGTCAAAATAGATCTCATTTTTTCCTCCCAGAATCGCTGCCACCGGTGTTATCTTTTTTATTTTTCTCATGATTACGGCAATGCAGAACACGGAAACTGCCAGTGCCAGTAGCAGAAGCAGTCCGCCTTTTTCTATGGAAATCGCTTTTCTCGGAACAATTCCCGTGATTGGCCAGAATATATTACCTAATGCATAACAAAGCGGTACTGCAGGCAGGACTCCAAGCAGGATTCCTGCTGCCTCGGCAAGAAGATACTGCGCGGCAAGGATAACCTGGATATCCCTTTTCTGAAATCCAAGCGCTTTCATAATTCCAAAAACTGTATATTCCATTTCGATTCCTGTTGAAACGCTGTGACAGACCACAATGATCACAGCTGCCAGAAGCAGAAGGGCAAATACGGTCAGCACCATGCAGATTATTTTGGGAAACAGGGATGTATAGTTTGTGAGGGTTGAACGTGCAAGTGAACCGACGCTCATATCGGATATTCCTGTATCCAGATTCAGCTGCCTTGCAAATTTAACATCGCTTAATTGACAGTCATCTGTTTTGTATACAGAAACCCGCATGATAAGTGCGGACGCTTGTTCCGGCGTATCAGTCTGCATGACTTCTTTACAGATTTTGTCATAGTCCCGTTTGCTGATAAAAACGTTTTTCCATCCGATTACTGACGCTCCAAACTCCGGGTCTTCCATTATGCCAGCAATTTTAAACCGGTAAGTACCGGAACTGAAGGTAAAGGAAACGGTATCCCCCGTCCGGCATCCCATGTTTGTCTGTGTGCCGCGTGAAATGTAAAGTTCCCCCGGTTTTAATTCCGGCGTTTTTTCCTGATATCCTGTACCGCCGGAATGAAACAGCCTGCCTGACTTTCTGACTTCCTGTAAAAATACGGGGTTGGAATATTTATAGTCCTGGTATACCATATTGTCACAAATCAGTGTTTCCACTGTCTTTACGTCTTTTACAAGCGGATGGCTCCTGACATCTGAAAGGAGCTTTCCCTCCAGCCGGTTTTTATTTATCAGATATAAAACATCACCTGTCCGCCCCCGTTCCTGCGCATCTGTTATTCCTGCTGAAATATTATCCCATACGCCAAGCAGTGATAACAGCACCATGGATATCACAGCCATCAGTATCACTATGCCCGCAAAGGAGCCCTTTTTATGACGGATATTTGCTTTTAAAATCGTCCATTTTTCCATAACGCACCTCACCATTCCAGTGAAGCCAGCCATGCATTCACCTGCGCTTCACGGCTTTTTTCTTCCTGTCTGTCATAAACGGGAAGGGAAAGTTCACCGGTAATTTTTCCGTCCTCAAGATACAAAAGCCTTGTTGCACGCAGCGCCGCCTTCAGGTCATGCGTCACCATAAGGATGCTCTGCCCGTTTTCGTTCAGTTCACTCAGCAGGTTTAACACCCCGATGGTATTCTGACGGTTCAGCGCTCCGGTCGGCTCGTCTGCAAAAAGGATTTTCGGAGTATTTACCACTGCCCTGGCGATGGCACACCGCTGCTGTTCCCCGCCGGAAACCTGCGACGGCAGATGCGTTTTTACTTTTTCCAGTCCCATCCTCACAAGCAGTTCATCTGTCCGTTTCCTTACTTCTTTTACGCCGGCTGTTTTATTGAGATAACCGCATACTGCTACATTTTCAAATAAAGAAAGGTTTCCAATCAGGTGCATCTGCTGGAAAATGAACCCGAAATCCGTATGCCGCAGCGTGGCAAGTTCTTTTTCCCCCAGCTTCACGAGGTCTTTTTCTTTATACCGGACAACACCCGCCGTCGCTTTGTCCATGCCGCTTAAGGCATATAAAAGGGTGGATTTTCCAGAACCGGATGCTCCCATAATTACGGTAAAATCCCCTTCATACAAATCAAAATCGAGTTGTGAAAGTATGTGCTGCTGCATACCGTTATGGGCAAAGCTTTTGCTGATTTCCTTTGCCGATAAAATACTTTTTTTCATTTTACAGTTTTCCTCCTTCTTTTGGAACGTTAAATGGATTGTAGCAGAAAAGATATTAAGGAGTCCTTAAGAAGATGCTTTCATATTCACCTGCGTATTACAGAAAACGTATATTGCCGCATTTTCGGGTTATACTACTTCCATAAAAATTCAGGAGGTCACAATGAAAGCAACTGACAAAAAAAAGAGTATCGCCACTGCCCCAAAAGGAGCATGGGAAAGCGGCATTATCAATGACAGGAAAAACCGTTCCAAAGAACAGCAGCTTAACGATATTACCACTGACGGCCAGGGAAACGGATATCCGGTATCCCGGAAATATCAGGACGACTGAAGCGTTACTGTAACCTCCAGTCCGTCCGGGTAACTGTGCAGAAAGACCTTCCCGTTCATTTTTTCTATTATATATTTTACAATATAAAGCCCCAGCCCGGAGCCCTGTCTGTTTCCACAGTTTTTCCCGCGGTAAAACTTGTCAAAAACAAACGGCAGGTCTTCATCCTCTATTCCGCTCCCGTAATCCCGAAATATGATCCGGACACTGTCCCCGTCCGGCGTTACTGTTAAATCAAGTACTGTTCCGGCATATTTTGCAGCATTGTTTATAATATTTTCACACACCTGCACCAGGCGGTTTTTATCGGCGGAAACCATTATTTTTTGGTCCGGAAGCGTCAGGCAGACGTTCTGTCCGTCCACAGTAATTTCACTGACTGCTGCACGTAAAAATCCGCACAGTTCAAAGGTTTCCATGGAAATTTCCAGCCTGTCCAGACTGGAAATGGAATGTAAAAACAAATCGTTGGTAAGGCCTGCAACCTCATCGCATTTTCTGATAATGACGGAAATATATTTTTCCCGTTTTTCAGCCGAGCTGTCCATATTTGCTTCCAGCCCCTCCGCATATGCGCGCAGTGATGCAATCGGGGTTTTGATATCGTGCGAAAGCGTGGCAATCACTGTTTTGTTATTTTCCACTGCTTCCTTTTCGCAGGAACGCGCCCTTGTTATCTCTTTTCTCATGCTGTCAAACGCCCATGTAAAATCGCCAAAATAATTGGAACGTTCATATGCAAGCGGCAGGTCAAAATTTCCCTGCGCTATTTCTTTTGCAAATATTTTCATCTTATCAAACGGACGGAGAATAGAAACATAAATATACCAGAAGATGATTCCTGAATAAACAGCCGCCGCTGCACCAAAAAACAGATAACGGGTGTCCGTGCCTTCCACTTCTGTTTTTGCGGAGCGCAGGTCTTCCTGTAATTCAGCGGATTTTTCCTGCATCTTTTTTATTTCACCTTTTTTAGCAAGCTGTTCCAGCTCGTTTACTGCCACAATCTGCTGCGATCTTACATCCTCCGAATCTGTTTTTCCGCTGCAGGCAAAAAATACTCCTGCAAAAAGGAAAAAACATATGGAAAATAATAAAAAAACAACTGCCAGTCTGCTTTTCATTCACCCACCTCCAGCAGGTATCCTACCTTAAAAACTGTTTTTATATATTCCGGCTGTGCCGGATTATCCTCGATTTTTTCACGGAGCCAGCGGATATGGACCGTCAGGGTGGACGGTTCGACCAGGGAAAACGCTCCCCAGACTTCTGTGATTAACTGTTCTTTGGAAACAGCGCTGTTTTTATGTTTACAAAGACAGGAAAGCAGGTCAAATTCTTTCAGGGAAAGGGAAAGCATTTCCTTTCCCTTTCTGACTGTTCTTGCCGTCAGGTTTACTTCCACATCACCAAACGTAACGAGTTTTTCCTCCTCCGTAAATTCATAGGTGCGGCGGATACATGCATTCACGCGGGACAGCAGTTCCTTCATGGAATACGGCTTGGGAAGGTAATCGTCCCCGCCGGTATCAAAGCCTGTAATACGGTCGGTTTCGCTTGTTCTTGCGCTTGCAAATATAACGGGCACGGTTGACACCTTCCGTAATTCCTGGCACAGCTCAAAGCCGGTAATATCCGGCAGATTAATATCCAGTAAAACGAGATGAAAATTCTGCTCTGAAAGCAGTAAAAACGCGGTGTCCGCATCGCCTGCAGCCGTCACATCATAACCGTAATTTTCCAGCATATCCGCTATTATTTCAGATAAATCCATATCATCATCCACAATTAAAATTTTTCTCTGCATACTGTCCTGCCCTCTCTGCAACCCATTTTATTTTTCAAAGCTGACCGAAATAACTGTCCCCTCTCCCGGAACGCTCTGCAGTTTTATCTGCGCATGATGAATCTTTGCAGCATGCTTGACAATTGACAGTCCCAGTCCCGTGCCCCCGACTTCTCTGGAACGGCTCTTGTCCACACGGTAAAAACGCTCAAAAATCCGTTCCTGGTGCTCTGTATCAATACCGATTCCTGTGTCGCGTACTGAAAGTGTCACGAACTTCTCATTTTCAGATATCGTTACAACTGCCGTTCCGTCTGCATGGTTGTATTTTACTGCATTATCCACAAGATTGTAGAGGATTCCATGCAGAAGCTGCGGTATCCCGTTTACCACAGCAGGCGCTCCTTCCAGCTCAAGGGTTACGCCCTGCCGCAGCGCCTGCGGCTGTAAGCTGTGAAGTACCTCATGTGCCAGCGCATAAAGGTCTGTCTCTTCCTTTTGCAGATCTTCTGCCCCCTCGTCCAGATGGGAAAGGCTGATAATATCCTCCACAAGCTGTACCATGCGCTGCGCTTCGGAATAGATTTCCCCTGCAAAATGCCCCACGTCCTTACTGTCAACCATATTGTGATTCAAAAGCTCCGCATAACCGGAAATCGCATGAAGCGGGGTTTTCAGCTCATGGGAAACATTTGCGGTAAATTCCCGCCGCATCTGCTCCGCTTTTTCTTTTTCTGTAACATCCAAAAGCCAGACGGCGGCTCCCGAAACCAGTGTGCCGGAAACCACAGGATTTGCATCGAGCTGGTAGTTCCCTTCCGGAAGCTCAATCATCCGTTGCGCGCGTTCACCGTCCAGCGCCTTTTCTATTATCTCATGAAAATACGGACTGCTGTGTAAATTCCGGATGTCCGTTCCCACACAGCCGCTGTCAGTATTTAATAACTTTGCTGCGGCAGGATTGATGCTTATTATCTCCCCTTTCCAGTTTAAAAGCAGCATTCCCTCCTTCATATTATTAATAATCGTATCCAGCTCCCTTTTCTTTTCAGAAAGTATGGATTCCTGGTATTTTAACTGTCTCTGCTGGCTGTCTATCCGCTTTAAAAGCGGGGAAAGCTCATCATACTCCCGGTTACTCAGCGGTTTATCCAGATTCAGCCCATTTAACGGTTTCACGATATTCCTGGTAAGCCGGACGGCAAGCACAACCGACAGGATAACGGCTGTAAGGAACACGATGCATACCGGCTGTATCATACCAAGAAGCAATGTTAAAATTGCAGTCTGGGCAACCGAAAGCCGCAGGATAGTCCCATCGCCCAGACGCTTCGCCGCATAAAGCCTCCGCTCCATCAGCGTCACCGAATACCGTCTGCTTTCCCCGTAACCTTTTTCGCATGCCTCCTGTATCTCCTCGCGCTGTAAATGGTTTTCCATCTGTTCCATGTCCGACTCACTGTCATAAAGCACTTTTCCATTCTGGTCAATCCATGTAATACGGAAATCTGCGGCATCCAGATTATCAAAATAATCCAGTCCGCTTTTGGATACCCCCTGTGCCGCAAGCTCTGTCTGCATTTTTAACTGGCTCTGCTGCACATCTGAAAAATAACTGTATAAAACCCCCATGATTAATATAACAGAGGAAAAAAACACGATAAGCGCCACCAGACAGATGGAATGGAAAATACGTTTTGTCATTCGGTTTCCTCCATGCGGTATCCCACACCGCGTACTGTTTTAATATATTCCCCGCAGGCTTTAAGCTTGGTACGCAGTGTCGCCACATGAACATCAACCGTCCTTGTTTCCCCGACATAACCAGCCTCCCAGATCTGCTCCAGGAGCTGGTCCCTGGTAAACACCCGTTTCGGATGCTCCATAAATAATTTCAAAAGCTCATACTCTTTAAACGTCAGAACAACCTGTGTACCCGCCGCGCAGACTGTATGCCCGTCCAGGTTCAGCTCCAGCTGTCCCATGCGCAGGATACGGGAATCTCCTGTTTTTTTTGTGCGGCGGAGTACTGCCCGGATTCGTGATACCATTTCCATCATGCCAAACGGTTTTGCCAGATAATCATCCGCTCCCAGGTCCAGTCCGGTTACCTTATCAAATTCTGTCCCTTTTGCAGTTGCCATAATCACCGGAATATCCGCGCCGTGTTTCATGGAACGAAGCTTTTTTAAAATTGAAATTCCGTCCTCGCCGGGCAGCATAATGTCAAGCAGCACCAGCTCCGGTTCTTCTTTTTTCACGGCCTCCCAGAAGGCTGTCCCGTCAGAAAAGCCTTTTGCTTCAAAGCCTGTGGCATGGAGTGTGTATATGACTAATTCACGGACTGCACTGTCATCCTCTACGCAGTAAATCATATTTCGATGCTCTCCTCTTTGCAAATGTGTTAATACGGTCCAGTTAGATTTGCAGACTGCCCGGTTACATATTATGTATAATAGTATATTGCTTTTTCAGTTCCAGTGCAAGTTCCCCGGCTTTTTCCATGAAATACCGGTGAAAGGGCTTATGGGCTTTGGGGAATGAAAGCCTTGAATTATTGTTTCTGCCTTGTTATACTTGTATAAATGAAAACACGGAATGATTTTGGCGCAGGCTTCTATCTTACAAGTGATTTTGAGCAGGCAAGAAAATGGGCAGTCCGCACAGCAAAAAAACGTGGAGAAAACAAGCCTTTAGTCTCTACTTTTGATATTGATGTAAAACTAATGAGGGATTTAAATATTTTATCATTTGAGAAACCAGATACAGACTGGCTCCGATATATTTCTGCAAACCGAACCGGAAAAATGACAGAAGAAAAATATGATATTGTAATTGGACCAGTAGCAAACGATCAGGCAATTCGTACGGTTAATAATTTTTTAAAGGGATATTTTTCAGAGGATATTGCAATCCAGTTACTGCTTCCCCAGAAATTAAAAGACCAGTACACATTTAAAACTGACAAGGCACTGAAAATCCTGAAATTTACGGAGGTAACCGAGGTTTGAAACGATTAGATCCGGATATTATTGATTATTATAATGTAGAAGTTGTCAAGATGATAGCTGACAAATATGGCTACAGTTTCATGAATGCGTTACGGGAATTTGTTTCCTCCCGAACCCATGAAATGCTGGAAGACCATGAATGCGGTTTGTTTTCGTATGGAGCCGGGGCGATTTTTGAACTCTGGGAAGCCGAAAAGATTACTGGCAGCCCATGTAATTCCATTTATATCAGAGGTGAATAAAATGACAGATGAAATGCAGTTCTTTATGTATCTGCTTGAATATTATGCCAGCTATAAAAACAAAAAAACAGCAGATGTATTAAAGGAATGGGATATATGCGGTATTACGCAGGAAATTTATGACAATTACTGGGGATATCATACAGAACGGATAGAAAACGCTTTTGCAGATATTGACAGTCTGGTTGCTACGGGACGGCATGCATGGTAAACCGCCCACCTTACTTAGCTGACCAAATTTTCCAAATAAAAAATCTTGCATGGTCCTTTGTATTTTTCCCTGGCTCCCTTATAATAATAGCAGGTCAGCTTCCCGCTTTCCATTTCTTTAAATATTTCCTCCGGTATCCGGTAGGTATCGGCAAATTCCTCTTCTGCGGTATACCGGAGGGTAAGCAGGTATCCTCCGAATTTATCGCCTGCCTTCCAGACCTGTCCGGCTTCCACCGGCACAGCATATACATCCTGCTTCATGATATTTTTTCTGGTTTCCATCCAGCGGTCATATACCCAGACTTCTTTTAGAAGAAATAAAAATAATGCCGCCACAAGGTAGAGGACGGAAAACACAAGGATTACCCAGCCAAGCGGTGTTGTTTTTGTCAGCATCATTCCGACAAATATCAGAATAAACATCAGGACTGGAATAATCTTTACCGCAATGACAAGCGCTGTGGACGGTTTTTTTACAGTACGGGAAATCTTCTCACACAGCCTTTCCTTTTCCGGCATACTTATTAATCTCCGCCCTTCCAATTCATGGATACAGTCCCATGCGTAATGTGTATTGCCCATCCCGGAATATTCCCTCCTTTTTGGTATCGCCCCTTCGCTCCGCTCAGCGGCATGCGTCGGAAGGCATTTTAAGAAATGCTTCGCATTTGCCTTCCTCCTACTTTTTAAACAGGGATTTCAGCCATCCGGTAAATCCCTTCGGCTCTTTTTTTAATACAAGCTTCGGACAGTTATTAAATGCACTGTCAGCAATCTTAATATCTCCGCCCGGAATATTCACGGTTTTAAGCTCCGGGTTACTGGAAAAAGCTCCCGGTCCGATGGATTTAATCCCTGCAGGAAGAACCGCATATTCCAGTGACCTGCAGGAGTTAAACGCATATTCCCCGATTTCTGTTACTTTATCCGGAATTACCACTTTTTTCAGTGACTCACATGCAGAAAAGCATTCATCGGGAACCTCTGTAATCTGTTCCGGCAGTTCTATGGCAGCAAGACTGCTGCACCCGGAAAATGTTTCCATCCCGATTTCCACAACGCTGCCTGGTATTTTAATCGCTGTCAGGTATCTGGCGCTGGTAAATGCGCAGTCTCCAACGGCGGTCACCGGTTTCCCTTCATATCCGGAAGGGATTTCCGCGCTGGTAACCGAAGGGTCCTCTTTTGCCAGATAGTCTGTCAGCGTATATCCATTTTCATTTTCTTCAAATGTAAAGTAATTCATGATTTTTCATCCTTTATTCTGCTTTGATTCTTCCCAGCTATAGTACCAGTAATAACAGAATACGTCAAGATGAATACCGGAATTTACTCCCTTGCCAGCATTGTCCTAGGCACAATTTTTTTAATTTTATATGACATCAGGCATGCAGAGGCAAACGCGAACAGCACCAGCGCCGCAGCTGCTGCAGCAATAAACGGAACCGGAACGGTAAATGTACATTTTACAATTCCAAGATCCCTTAAGAACCATGCTATCAGCGGATTTATGATAAAACAGCAGATAGTAATACTGGCAATTGTGGAAAGAATGACCGCAGGCATAAAGGAGAATGCGGTCTGGACCATAAGCTGTCCGGTCGTAAAACCAAGCGCCTTTAAAATTCCGTAGTCCTGCTTCTTTTTTCCCAGCAGTGTCTTTACAAGCAGATGCAGCACAAATACAATGATGATAATGCTCAGTATGGAAACTGCCGCCACAATCATTTTTATCAGCGTCACATATACCGTGCTGGTACTCTCAATCTGTGCATGCATATTTACCATCTGAATTACATGTTCCCCAAACCGGCTTTTTATTCCGGCGTTAAATGCATCAATATCCGTACCGGCTTTCAGGTTCATGCTGTAGCCCATCTCCTGGAGCTTTCCCATACGTTCATAGCCCGCCCTTGTGAGCAGACAGTCTTTTCCCATATTGTTACTATTCTGTACAAGTCCGGTGATAACATATGTTTCTTTTTTTCCGTTTGCTGCTATTGTGATTTCATTTCCAATCCCAAGCTGCTGTTCCTTTGCATATTTTGCAGCAAGCGCAATTTCATTTTCATACTCCGGACACCTGCCTGAACATGCAATATTCTGGTTATTAATTACGGAAAAATCATCTGTTATATTCACGGTCAGAAGCGCCCCGTCCCCATGCGTAACCTGCATGGTATGAAAAAGGTAAACTTTTTCCACCCGTTCATCCGCCTGCATTTCCTGCAGAAAATCCTGCTCTGCGTCTGCACTGACATAAACCAGGCTGTCCGCCATTTCCCCCACCACCAGATAAATAAACTGCGTCATATCCATAATTACGTTTCTTATCATCATTCCTGAAAAAACAACAATTAATGACAGCACAAACATCGTGATACAGACGATAATATTATCCCTGATTCCCTCACATGTCGTTTTTAATGCAAGCGCAAACTGAAACGGCAGCTTCGTTTTTTCCAATGGGACAAAATTCCGTTTAAAGCTGTGCGTATGGATTCCCTGACGCAGCGCCGTGACCGGCTCAATGTTTTTAAGCTTCCATGATGACAGCCACACAGCAGCCGCAACCGCCCCGCATATAACGAACAGCGCAAAAAACGCCAGATGCGGAAGAAACTTTACCTGATACGGAATCCCTGTCTGTTCCACCATCAGGGTATTAACATATGGAAAACACACATAAGAAATCCCAATACCACATACAACAGCTACAACGGTAATTCCCAGAAACCGGAATAAAAATGAGAATACCAGCTCGCGGCTTGTATAACCTGCCGCCTTCAGTGCACCGATATTTTTCATATTATCCTGAATGTAATTCGTTATATTTGACGCCGTCACAACAAATGCAATTAAAAGAATAAAGCATGCCATTGCGCACATAATTCCCGAACAGATAATCTGCGAAATATATCTGCTTGTGGAAACTAACAGATAGGAATTGCTTGCCGCGCAGGCATCCGGGTATTTTTCAGACACTGCTTTATTAATCGCCGCCTCATAGTGTTCGCTCTGCTCCTTATTTTCAATCCGGACAGAACAGAGTGTGGACTGTGTAAAACCGGCTTCCTTTAATTCGTCGTACCGGTCCTTTGTTAACACCAGCTCTATCATTCCGCAGTTGTTGGAGCCTGCCATAATACTGTTAAAAAAACCGCAAATAGGATAGGTTACCGTCTGGCTGCCAATGGTGATTTCTATGTCTTTTCCAATGGCGATATCCTCGGTTTTAAAATACATGGGCATATAGATTCCGCTTTTTTCCGTACCCGATTCCACGATTTCAACTTTTCCGACCGGACGGGAAAGCGCCGTCTGCCGATCCATAAATATAAAGGCGCTTCGAAGCTCGCTGCCGCGGTAATCAAATCCCCCGGCTTCAAATATGGATTCGTCCAGGGAATACTCTTTTGTTTCTTTGTCCGCTTCCAGGGTATCCGTCAGAAAGCGGTCCATTTCCGTACTGTTTCCGTAAATCACAAAAACCGCATGTTCTGCATTCAGTCTATCATGGTAACGGTCAAAATTCTGCCTGTAATCGAAAGACAGCACCAGCCACAGGTTCAGCATTAGCGCCGCCAGAAATATCAGCACAAAAAGCGTCAGTGTCTGTCCCTTTGCCCTGCGGAAATCAGAGCGTGCAAGAAGAAAAGTTTTTCTCATACTACCACCCCATTTCCGTCAGGAATGCAGAAAGTTTTTCGTGCCTTTCCCTGTCACCGTGTTTATAAATTCCCAGATTACATTCGCCTAAAATGACGCCGTCCTTTAAATATAAAATACGGTTGCCGCGCCGTGCCGAACGCATATCATGCGTTACCATGACCACGCTCTGTCCCTTTGCGTTGAAATCCGTCAGCGTATCCAGAACATCCAGTCCGGTTTTGGAGTTGAGCATCCCGGTCGGCTCATCGGCAAATAAGATTTCCGGTGAATTAATCAGGGCGCGGACAATTCCCACACGCTGCGCTTCACCGCCGGAAAGCTGCGTGGGAAATTTATTCCATGCCTCCTCGCCTATCCCGACCGCGGAAAGTAATTCCTTTGCAGTTTTTACCAGTTCTTTTTTGTTTTTACTGACCAGAAGTCCTGCCGAAAGTACGTTATCCATCACGGACATTCCGTCAATCAGGTAAATCTGCTGAAAGACAAAACCGCAGTGCTTCCGCCGGAACACTGCAAGCTCATCCGGACTGAAACCGGAGATGGTTTCGTTTCTAAAGGATATTGTTCCAAGCGATGGGGTATCCATCCCCGAAAGGGCATACAGCAGTGTGGATTTTCCCGCTCCGCTGGCTCCCATGATAACCGTAAAATCCCCTTTGTACAGTTTTAAGTCAATGTTTTTAAGAACGTGCTGCAAAACCCCGCCGCTTGAAAAGGTTTTGCTCAGTTTTTCTGTTTGCAGTAAAATATTTTCCATGTCAGACCTCCTTACCTTGGAACCTATTTTACATTTCCAGTTCTTAAATGTCTTTATGCAATCCTTAAGGAATCCTTAAATCGTGCCGCCGAATGCAATCATGACAGTTACCTTCAGTCCGTTCTTTCCATTTTCTATCGTAAGCCCTCCATGCATTTTCTGCATAAAATAATCAGAAATATAAAGTCCGAGTCCTGCTCCTTCCGTATGGTCTGTATTGCTGCCGCGCTTAAATTTTTCTTTTAATAATGGAAGTTCTTCTTTGTTTACGCCGCCCCCGTAATCCTCAATACAGACACAGCAGAAACTGTCCCCGTTCCATATTGAGATATCTATTTTCGTATCCGCATATTTATAGGAATTGGAAAAAATGTTATCAAATACCTGCTGCAGGCGCAGTTTATCCATATATAACAGGCAGTCGGGAATCTCCGGTATTTTTGCACGGTGTAAATAATCGGCGTTTTCAAGCAGGTATTCCAGTTCGCTTCCCATAGTATCCTCCGGCGTAATGGTAAGCTCGTCCAGTTCTTCCAGCGTTGCCGTAAACAGGTTGGTAACAAGCGTATTAATCTGGTCGGTTTTTGCGATAATCTGCGTATAGTTTTCCCGGATTTTTTCGTTATCCGTAAACGCTGCCCCGACCTCTGACGCTGCTTTGATGCTTGCAACAGGTGTTTTAATATCATGGGAAAGCTTTGCCACAAGTTCTTTTTTACTGGCGTTTGCTTTTTCTTCCGCAAGCCTTGCGCGCTTTAACTCTGCGCGCATAATATCAAAGCTTTCTGTAAATGCCCCGAACAGATTCCCTTTATCCATTGTAAGCGGAATATCCAGATTACCACCCGCAATGCGCTCGGCAAACCCTTTTAATTTCTTAAAGGGATTTATGATGGTATGGTTCAGCCAGATATGCCAGTATATACAGACTGCACACTGCAGAAGCGCGACAGTTAATAAAACAGTGCATACCGCCCGTTTCCACATTTGGAATGTTTCCCTGCTGCTGTTATAAATAATGATTTTTCCCACTGGCGCACCGTCTTTTTTTATATCAAGTATGGTGTCCATATGCGTAACTGCGCTGTTGATACTTTCACTTAAACCTGCCTTTGTCTTAAATAAAAGATTTTCCTGCATATCCAGCAGTACATAATCAAGGTCTGTCCGGTTTTTATGGGTTTCGATGGTATCCCAGTCTTTTTGTACTGACTGGACGGCTTCGTTTACGCAGACAGCGTCCTGCAGACCGCCGGGATCATGAAAAGTAAATATGAGAATTGCTGCTGCTTCCACCGCAAAGAAAACCAGCAGAAGGACAGGAAATATTTGTTTCTTCATGGTTTATTTTACTCCCCCGGTAAATTTATAGCCGTCACCCCAGACGGTAAGAATATATTCCGGGCTGCCCGGTTCGCGCTCTATGGCTTCCCGAATTTTACGGATATGGACATTTAATGTGCCGTCGCCTGTAAAAGAATCCTCCCAGACTTTTTCAAACAGCTCCTGCTTGGAAACCACCCTGTTTTTATTTTGAATAAGACAGGATAATAATTTAAATTCCAGCGTTGTCAGCTTTACGGCATTTCCTTCAACATATACCTGCTTTGCATCAAAATCCACCTTCAGCCTGCCATCTGTATATTCATTATTTTCTGTCTGCCCATACCGCTTTAACACGGCCTTTACCTTTGCAAGTAAAACACCAAGGGAGTACGGCTTCTGGACATAGTCGTCCCCGCCGATATTTAATGCAATTATTTTATCGTCATCACTTGTCCGTGCAGAAATAAATAAAATGGGAATTTCTGTTTTTTCGCGGAGTTCTTTACACAACTCAAAGCCGCTGCTGTCTCCTAAGTTAATGTCAAGCAGCAGAAGCTGCGCAGAGTTTTCGTGAAAAAACTCTCTGCATTCTTCTGCTGTATATGCCACTGTAGTTTTGACGCCAAATATATTAAAATATTCTGCCGTGCTGTCTGCAAGCAGTTTTTCATCGTCTATGATTAAGCAGTCATAATTCATTGTTTTATCAGGTTTATCCTCTTTTCTTTTTTTCAGTCTGTTTTGATTTTGCCCTGCGCTTTTTTATCATCCGGCTGAACAGGAAAACGATTCCGATATCCGCAAGAACATCAAGTATAATCAGAAACACACCAAACCCGGTAATTTTCCCTTCATCCGTGAGAATGACCTTTTCATCCTGAATTTTTCCATTTTCTGTTCCAACAATTTTAAGCATACTGTTTTCCCCCTGTTATAATTTTTTTGTAACTATTCCGTTGCCTTTTTTATAGTATAAGGTATTCGCCGTCGATATACAAGGAATTTCCCTGTAAGTCCGGCAGTTTTATGCTGGAAAATTTTTCTTCCAGTAAACTGTCACGCATATTTTTTCTTATTACGTAAAAACTTTTTATAAACAAATTGACATTACAAAATGGAGGTTTTTCTATGGAAAAAGATAACAGTTTTGGCTCCGCACTCGCTAGAAATGCGTTAGACTGCATTCCAAGGGCAAATGCAGATGCAAAAGATATTGTCGGACTTGTAAAATCAGACGGACGTGTCAATGGCTACCAGCTCTCCGATGGAACGACCGTATCCAAGGAAGAAGGGGTAGCCATGGCAAAAAACGGAAATATTAACGGCGTTGGAATCGCCCACCGGGACGGAAAAGAATATTTAAAATCCATTCCCAATGGAAATGAGAATAATAATCTTTCCAATCTCCCGTCCATAAGCGGGTAAGACGGCAGGAAGGAACCCCTGAGAAAGATTGTTATCACAAAGTCATTATTATATTATCAGCCCCAGAAAATTATATGCATAGTGTATTGCAATTGGTATTGTAATATCCTTACGTTTATAAGCAACAAAACAGTATACAAAATGAGCTGTAAATGTCTCAATCAGATTCGGTAATGCTACTACTAAATAATGCAAAGACACATCATTATGAACAAACATCTGAAATGGAATGTGCATAAACGAGAACAGCAATGCTCCAATAATAAATTACAGCTATAATGCCAAATGATTTCATCTTCGTTTGATACATTTTTAGTTTACTCCAGGGATAAAAAATCTTCTTTAAATTTATTATAATCAAATTTCCCTTTAGATTTTATTTGTTTCACTGCCATTAAAATCATTTCTTTTGTTTGTTCTACTTTTCCCAGACTGTCTGCATGAAAATAGTTTTCAAAATCCATTCTGATTGTAATACTTGCGACACTGTTTTTACAAAGAAATTTTGTTCCTTCTTTCCATTTCCTGCTATCATATATTTCCTGCGGAGCCACAACAGGTACAATTCCGACAATATGTAAAGTATCGCTATATTCCCTGTCTTTAAAAAACAAATATGCTTTTCGACAGAACCTGGATACTTCATCATCAACGCCATAATGCTCTGTGAAATAAGCAGGGGAATTTATATTTAATTCCATAAAATACCTCCCGATTACAATTTCGTCTGGTTCTATGGCTGGAAAGCTGAAGCCAAAACCCGTTCACGAATCTATAATACCTCGTTCTTTGCCATTTGTCATTAAAAACATTGTTATATCTTTCGAAAGTACGCTTTTGTTCCTCTCATAAAATGGGCTCAATGAATTTCTTAATCAGTTCTATTCTGTCCCCTGCTTTGGGTACAAAGAGAGCCGCAATAGAAATCACCAGCTTTTTCTTCG
>CANOLA010000020.1 GCA_947566705.1 uncultured Lachnospiraceae bacterium
AACAGAACCAAATAATTCCATTTTTTCTTTAACCGTCTCTTTAATTGCCTCAAATCCAAACGCAGGAGGCCAGAAGAAATGTCTGATTTTCAGGAACTGATTAAAAGCTTTCCCAAAACAAGGGACTATGTCCGGGATTTTTTTGTCTATGGATTTAAAAACAGAAATGAATTTAAAGGCAAAAGCCCCAGGACTTATGACAACGAAAGACGCCGTCTGGAAAGCTGGCTTGCCCCCTTTGTAAGGAAGGACCATGCCGCAAACGGCGCCAATATTTCCCTTGCCATAGACAGTAACCTCCTTGATACCAACCCGCTGTTTCAGGTATGGAAGACCAAAAGCTTTACAGATAATGACATTGTCCTTCATTTTCTGATTTTTGACCTGCTGTCCGACGGCAGGGCAGCGTCTGTGGAAGAAATTACAGACAGGCTTCTGTCTGAATACGAAGCATTTTTTGATGTGCAGACTGTGCGCCGGAAATGTAATGCCTATCATAAAGAAGGGCTGTTAAATAAAGAAAAGAATGGAAAGACTGTTGTCTTTTCCCTGGACAGTTCCCCTGTTCTGTGGTTGAAATCAAATAAAAACATACTGGATGCACTTTCCTTCTACCAGATGGCAGGCAGCTTTGGAATGACTGCCAACTATCTTCTGGAACATCTGGATTCCGAAAACCGGACGTTCCGTGTAAAACACAGCTTTTTTGTACATACACTGGAGGATGAGGTACTTTTTGCCATTTTAAATGCCATGAACGAAAAAATGTCCGTAATGCTTGAAACCAGAAGCTCTAAAAACGGGATGGAAAATACCGCATTCTGCGTTCCTTTACAGATTTTTACCAGTACAAGAAGCGGCCGCCGTTTTTTGTGCGGATATATTAATAAAAGCAGACGTTTCAGCTGTTACCGTCTTGATACGGTAAAACGTGTCACTCCAATGGAAAAGGCCGGGGATTATGACGAACTTTTGAATAAACTTAACGCTAACCGCGGGAAGCTCTGGGGCGTTTCTTTTCAAAGCAGAAGCAGAAACCATCTTGACAGACTGACATTGACACTAAAGGTAATGGAGCCTTCTGAAAATTATATTGTTGACCGCCTTAAGAGGGAAGGAAGAGGTGGTACTGTCACAAAAATAGACGAAAATATTTACCAGTACGAAACCGAAGTTTTCGACTGTAACGAAATGCTTCCCTGGATCCGCACTTTCACCGGCAGGATTTTGTCCCTGAAATGTACGGATGAATCAGTGGAAAAACGGTTTTACCAGGACCTGCAGACAATGTACTGGATGTACCAGATAGAGGATTCCGGCAATGAAGATAAAGATGAAATGTAACTGCGGAAAATTAGAAACGGAGAAAATCTATGGAATTATTTTCAGAAATATACAGTTGTTATTATAAGGTACTGAGGCATCTTTTGTGCAGCCAGGATGCTTTAAGCATGCAGGATATCCACAGCAGAATTTGTAATGAAGGATTTGGGGAAAGTCTGCTTTCCATTATTCCAAAGCTTGAAAGCGGTGCGTGGAATCTGTTTGAAAAGAAGGGGAATCTCTATCTCTCCAGAATCTCTCCCAATTTTACCGTACCTCTTTCCAGCCTTGAAAAATCTTATCTGAAAGCCCTGCTGTCCGACCCACGTATCGGATTATTTCTTGAGAAGGAGCAGCTTGAATCCTTAAACCGTATGCTCACCATGGTTCCCCCTCTCTGGAAACAGGAACAGTTTTATTACTATGACCAGTTTAAAGACGGCGATCCTTATTATGATGAAAACTACCAAAAAATTTTCCGGCTCCTGCTAAAAGCCCAGAAAAACCAGCAATTCGTGGATATAGATTACACTTCCCCAAAAGGAAACCGTGTGCACCACTACTATGTCCCGGCACGCCTGGAGTATTCTGTAAAAAACGATAAATTCCGGCTTCTGGCTTTCAGGCAGACGGGACACCGCAATATGGAGCTCCAGATTTTAAATATTGACCGTATCACAGATATTTCGCTTTCTGAAAAAAAGCTTGATTCGCCCGTGGACTTAAATAAACTGATACAGTATTCTTATTACAAAGAGCCCTTAAAGCTTCATATTGCAAACAGACGCAACGCACTGGAGCGGGCCATGCTTCATTTTGCCAATTATGAAAAAAATACAACAAAAATAGATGAGAACACCTATGAATGTCTCATCTACTATAACCAGGGTATGGAAACGGAACTGCTTATTGAGGTTATGTCTTTTGGCCCGATGATTACGGTGGTTGGAAATGACAAGTTTCTTAACAGCCTGAAAAAAAGACTGGAAAACCAGATGAATTTACATGCCCCGGAATCTTACGTTAATTAAAATACTTACAAAGCTTTTTATCACCCAGACAGCGAAGATGGTCAGGGCAAGCAGTCCTACGATATTTGCAAGACCGGATTTCATATCCATATTTTTTTAGCCGCCGGAGATAAAACACAGCATCCAGATATTTCATCCACAGTCCAATCGTCAGGATACTACTAACAACCGAACTGATTAAATATAATTTCTTATCCCTGCTGTCATATTTAATTATGTACATTCCGGTAATCCTCATGGCAGTACCCTCCGTTTATCTTTTACGTATACAATTACTGGTACTGACAGCATAGCACATTCTGTCAGGAAAGTCTATTTCCTTGAAATATACAAAATATTCGGGCGATATTATAATAATATTATTTATAATAATATCATAATATCGCCCTACATATTTTATATATTTTTAAAATTTAAGAAAATGCGGTTTTCTTATTTATTTTTTATAATCTTTATCTGTTTGTTATGGATACGGGGTTTTGTAAACTGTTTTAAAAAAGAAACGCCCGTACAATAAAAGGCAGGATGTCTTTACACCCTGCCTTTTCATTCTGCTGTTACTCTGCGTCCTTTACCCCAAGCTGTGACTCATGCTTGAACTTGTCATATACAAGCTTTCCGGTTCTTTTTCTTGTAAAAATGACCTTGTAAGTCAGTTTGCGGTGCGTGTATTTGCCCCTGATGGTGAATGACCAGCCGTTCTTTATGGTTTTGTCATCTATACACATACCGCTTACAGCATTACTTTTTCCAAGCGGTGCGTACATGCTTCCCCACTTGCCCTTGCCAAGGTAATACTCAATCGGCTCCTCAATTCCGGCGGCTGAGATTTGCGTGTAGTTATTCTTACACTGCTCCTCCGTACCGACCCACAGGGATACCAGATAGGTGTTCTTTTTTCCCTTGTAACCCTTCGGCAGCTCAAAGCGCGTGTATTTCTTGTAGACTGCCTTTGACGGAAGCCTGAGCGTGATGTCAACGTCCGTGATAACAGGGTCCTTATAGTCCCGTTCGCCCGCTGAATTAATGTCAAACTCGCCATTGCAGTCATCATACTCCACGAAGTCCTTCACGTCCTTCCTTTTTCCCTTTCTGTCCGTATAGGACATTTCCAGAAACAGTTCCTTAAGCTGCACATTCGTGAGTTCAAAAATCTTCAGAACCCTGCATCTGTCAACATGGATGGTCACGGTCTTTCCTGCCACAAGCTGCTTCACCTCGTCTGCATTCATCCCGTATGCATACATGTCTTTTGTTGTGTTATTGAAGCTGTCATAGCAGTTAAACAGGCCGTATTTTCCACACCAGCAATTTTCGCCCGGGTAATCTCCGTCCGGATAATCTTCGCATGGGCAGCATTCAGCTTTATAGACATTTATGATTTCTTCCTTGTGACCGTCTGTCTTCCTGCCGTCAACCGTGTAAAAATCATGTTTGTACTGGTACTTTTTCTTTGCCTCTGCATCCGTTACCGGAATAATGGTTACTACCATTGCAAGCACGAGAAACGCGCTTATGAGTCTTTTTGTTACTGTGTTACAAAAATTTCTTTTCATTGTTTTATACCTTCCTTTTCGGATTATTTCAACTTGTCCGCCATTTCCGTGGCAAGCTTATCCACTTCAGCATTATCCGGATTGTCTTCAATATGGCCTTTTTCCCACTCAAAGGTGATGTCTGAAAACTTCTCCTTCTCCGCCATAAGCTGTTCCCAGAGGTCTTCATTTGAGCTGCGCTTATATTCCCCAGTCAGCCCCTTTATCACAATCTCACTGTCGGAATGCAGCCGCACCGGAACCGATTTCTCGCTAATCATCCGCATCGCCGCCAGTATGGCTGTCATCTCCATGCGGTTATTAGTTGTTCCTTTCTCATTGCCTCCGGCCATTACAGTGCGGAGTACTTCTTCTCCGCTTTTCTCGATGATTTTATATGCCCAGCCTCCACGGCTGAGGCTTTTGTCATTTTCATCTTTTTTCCCATTATCGCGGGAAGCTCCGTCCGTGTGTACCTCAATAGCTGTAATTTTTTTCATTTCGTTTGTTCTCCTTTCTTTAGTCCTGTAATTAATTTATTTCCATATTTTACTATTTATTTTACCCCCCCCCGATCCAAAAAAGTCAATCTTTTTCGACAATTTTTTTTTATAATTTTTCCCCTTGACACAGTAACATTTCATGTGTTAGTTTTAATCAAAAATACTGCCTGGCAGATAACAGAAGAGGAGGGAATATTTGATGAATGAAAAACACGAAACAATACCAGAATGGTACGAGGATACATGGGATGATGACGATACGCCGGAGGAACATCCGTCCTTAGAACAGGTTTCACAGCAGATTACAGAACTCCAAAACCAGCTGGCAGCAGAAATCCTTGGACAGGACTCTGCTATCCGGCGATTTGTACACGGTTATGCACAGATACATATGTCAGCGTCAAAGAACCAGAACAGGCCTGCCGCTTTTTTCCTGCTTGCCGGACCTCCCGGAGTAGGCAAGACATTCCTTGCGGTAACGGCTGCCCAAAAATTAAATTATCCTTTTAAAAGATTTGATATGTCCGAATACTCCGGTCATAACGCACTGGAGGGGCTGATTGGATTTGAGAAAACATGGAGGGATTCCGTTCCCGGTGTGCTGACATCTTTTGTAGATAAAAACCCACGTTCCATTATTCTTTTTGACGAGATTGAAAAGGCCTATCCTACGGTTCTGCGTGCATTCCTCCAGGTATTGGACGGTGCCCGCCTGAAGGACAAATATACAGAAAAAACCGTCAGCTTTACGGATACCATCCTGATCTTTACTACCAACTGCGGACGTGACCTGTATGAAAATAATGAGGATACAAACCTGTCCCATATCACGGAAAGCGAAATTCTGCAGTCGTTAAAAAATGACAATGATTTTCCGGATGAGCTCTGCTCCCGTTTTGCTTCCGGAAATATTATTATGTTCAACTATCTTTCCTCGCATAATCTCTGTGAAATTGTCAGGAAAAAGATGAATGCGGCTGTAAGCGAAATACAGAAACAGTTTGGCATCTGTACCAGCTTTGATGAAATGCTTCCGGAACTGTTTCTTTTTCATAACGGGGGAGGAAGTGACGCACGTACTGTCTCCAGCCAGAGCTCCGTATTTATACAAAACCACCTGCTTGCCCTTGCAGACCAGTTTGCCGGACAAAAGGATATTCCCCCAATCCAGCAGGCTTATTTTGAAATAGATCTGCCGGAAGATAATAAGGATGTTTACCAGCTGCTCCATAGTGTATCTGCTGACACCGTACTTGTTGCTTCTGGTTCTAAATATTTTGATTTTGAGCATATTGTTTCTCCTCCGGACAATAAACCACAGATTGTTTTTTCTAATATGGCTGAGGAACTTCCAGAGCTTCTGCATAACAACAAATTTTCCTGCGCACTGGTGGATTTATCCTGCCTGCCGGACCAGACGGATTATCTGGACACTCTGCATAAGAAAGCTCCAAGGCTTCCGGTTTATGTGATTGATACTGACAGCAGCCGCACAGAAAACAGAAATGTCTTATCTAATGACAGCATAAAGGGATTTTTCCAGCCAGGCAAAAGCTCTTTGAATTGTATGAAGCGTCTTCACAAGCTGACAGAGCAGCTGGCTGTCCAAAAAAATCTGGATAATATAAAACGGGCAAAGCAGCAGGTGGATTTTAAAACCCAGTATCAGCAGCGCAGCGGCACATATGTTATCCGGTTTTATGATTTTTCCATCAGAAAAATGAATGCAGATGATGCCGCCCTCCGGAAGATGGTCAAAGAACTCGGCGTTTCAGATTTTGAACGCCCGACCCTCCGTTTCTCTGATATCATCGGAGCGGAAAATGTAAAAGAAGAAATGGAATTTTTTATTAATTATGTCAACCATACAGATACGTTCCTGCTGGAAGGTGCAGAAACTCCCCGCGGCCTCCTGCTGTACGGAGTTCCGGGCACAGGCAAAACAAGTCTGGCAAAAGCACTTGCCGGAGAATGCGGCATCCCGTTTTTTAATACCACCGGTGCAGATATCCTGAATGCCCGCAACCCGGTGGAGCAGATTAAAGGTCTGTTTAAGATTGCCCGCAACGAAGCGCCTTCTATTATATTTATTGACGAGGTGGACGTTATCGCGGGAAACCGTATGCGCGGCAGCCAGCAGAACCAGCTCATCGTCAATACCCTTCTGACGGAAATGGAGGGATTTCATGACCATGACCCGTACCGCCCTGTTTTCGTCATTGCAGCTACCAATTTTTTCCCGGATGAACAGTCCCCGGAAAAATCCAGCCTGGACCCTGCACTGCTCCGGCGTTTTGACAAGTGCATAGAGCTCCGGCCTCCCCGTGATGATGAACGGAAAAATTTTCTCCGTTTACAGCTGAAAAAGAAAGGCTGGGACAAACAAATTGCAGATCCAGACATTCAAGTCGTCGTAAAACACACCAGAGGAAAAAGCCTTGCCGTCATTACAAAAATTATCCAGAGTATGGCAAAAGAGCTCTGCAATTCCACACACCGGAAAACAGACAGCCTGGGGCATCTGCTTACTGAGGCCTGCCTGTCACAGGTTTACGGGCCGGAATACAAATTGTCAGATAAAACGCTGTACAGAGTGGCGGTGCATGAGGCCGGTCATGCCTATGTCGGATGGAAGCTGAACTTTAAACTGGATTATATGATGATTCTGCCAAGGGGAAATCAGCTGGGTGTAACTTCCTATGACTCCCGTCCTTTATACAAACAGGAATATCTGGACAGGATTTGTTCTTCCCTTGGCGGACGGGCAGCAGAAATGGTATATTTTCAGGAAAAAGGGATAGGTAATGGCATCCGCTCAGATATATTATCCGCTACCAGGATGGCTGTTGACATGGTCTGCCGCCTTGCAATGGGAAGCCATGGAATCATGTATATTCCGACGGACAGCCAGCCTCTGCCGCCGGAAGTCCGGGAGGAGGTGAACCAGATACTGGAGGAACAACTGGAACGCGCGCAGCAAATCATCATTGATGGAAAAAACGCCATGGACAGACTTGCTTCAGAACTTGTAAAACAGGTCTGGCTGGACGGGAACGAGATTACCTCCTTACTGGAAAATGCAGAGCAGGCTGAAGAAACAGCTGTGACTGAAGAGACAGCTGTGACAGCCGAATCAACGCCTGCTGTCCCGGAATCGTCAAAACAAAAACCTGCCAGAAAGCAGAAATGGTATGTGGTGGTCAACGGCCGCCGTCCTGGTCTGTACCGTACATGGGAGGAATGCTTAAAACAGGTACACCACTACAGCAACGCACTTTACCGTTCCTATCCGACAAAGGAAGAAGCACAGGATGCAATGCGCGCTGTCCGTCCCGATGCCAGTGTCCTAATGGAAAACGGTTGTCTCTACCACATGATGACCCTGGAGGAACTAAAACCTGCCATCCAAGAGAATGCCATAACCGGAACAAAACGTTTCGGAAATTTACAGCATCTTCCGCTGGACTTCCATCCATATACACGGCAGGCCGCATTTACCCGCTGGGAACATCCACAGACGGATTATATTTATATTGAAGTTTCACCGGTTCCTGCCCTGCAGCCGCAGCTTAGGCTTCTGACAGAATACCCTCTGCACGACCATCCGAATTGGGCAGATGATTATCAGGATGGAATCAGCCAAATCGATCAGGCTGCTGCCGCTGCACAGGATAACGCCCCCGCAGAAGCTCCTGTCATCAGTTGTCTTTGCGAACAGGCTCTGCCGTTAGCGTATATTCAGACAATTTATGTGCGGGACAAGGCTTCCGCAGACCGCATTAATGATATGCTGACAGAAGCATTCCACCCGGAGATCGTGGTACAGCCACTAATGTTTTTCTAAAAAGAACAAAGGACAGAAAACCGTATGGTCGTCTGTCCTTTGTTAATATTTTTATCTGGCGCAAAGACAATTTACAAATACAATATAGCATGCAAAATCTCCAATACGCTTGCGGTTATTTGGATTTTCATCTTCATCCCCCAAGACTTCCCGCCATGCTGCCTGCTTGTCCTGCGACTTCAAATAGCGGGCAAGCTTATCAAACTTCACAATTAAAGAATTATGACAGTCAGTACGGCTGGAATCCTTTTCCATTTTTTCCTCTCTGCTCCAGACACACCAGCCTGCACGGAATGAACTATATCTGTTTGCCGCGGTTACCAGCTCCTCATAAAGGTCCAGTGCGTCCCCGTCATTCCCTATTTCCATGAGCATTTCCTGATGAAGCCCTGCCATTTCCGCTAAGGAAAGAACCCCAGCCATAGTTTCGTACTCTTTATAAGCATAAAATTTGTTTGTTTTACACATCATTTACCTCTCCCTTTTCTGCTAACAGATTCCAAACAGCTAATATCTTCTGACACGCATACATAACCTCCCGCACTTCTATAATGCCTTCAGAAATTATCTCTTTTGCTGTCATTCCTGCAAGCCGCTTCGACATATTTCGGAAAACATGTATTCTTGCTTCGGAGCCAAGTCCCCTTAATGCAGCCTTAAGGTCTTCATTAACCACTTCTCTAAGCAGTCTCACTAAATCCGAATCAGATATATGAGATAGCACATAATCCAAACGTCTTACCGGTACAGCTTCATCCCCCTGTATTTCACCAATATATGTTCCCGGGCTAAGTTCCGCCACTTTCCTGCAGTCAAGCTCCCCCTGTATCCTCTCTTTTTCCCTTTCCTCTTCTTCTCTTTCCTGCTCTCTTTGGCAATAGATTTTATCCAGCTGCGCCGGCAGCATAGCACGAAGCTGCTTTTGTACAATCCATGGTTCATTCTGCGCAATCCCCATAATCCCTTTTACAAGGATCAGATGCATCAGCCCCTGATATTCCTTCCCGTCTTCAACAAAATATCTTTGCAATCCTATTTCTTCTATCATTGCAGGCTCTGTTCCATCTACCAAAAGACATATCAGCTCATGTAATTCTTCACCCAGGGGCAGGCTCTGAACCAGTGAATATGACAGTCCCTCCGCTGCAAGCAGTCCTTCCTTTTTTGTCAGCCAGCTCAACCGGGACAACGCTGCCGCCATTTCTACTGTCTGTTTCCGCCGCTCCTCAATCTCAGCAGGAGCAGCTGCCTGTTCATAGCTTCTGATTTCACGGATTTTTTCCCGTAATTCCAAATAAAATAAATCATTCATATTTACAACCCAAACGATACAACCACGCTTTACTGTATTCTTACCAGCGTCCCACTTAAAACAAAATTTACTCTTACTATCTATCATAATATCGCAGCCAAGTTGTATTTGCAACAATTTCTCATACAAAGTCGATACAAATACAGTAAAAAGGAAGCTTTCAACTGATTTTGGTTATAAAAAGGGGCTGGAATTAACCAGCCCCCAAAAAATTTTATAAACTTTCACACTTTACTCGACAACCTAATTTTTCAGATAATAATACAAATCATTCCGCCATTGCTGTCGTTTACAATCTTCTGCATCGTATCCTGCAGCTTTAACTGGCACTCGTCATCCATCTGTAAAATCTTGTTGCGGATGCCGTCCTCCATCAGTTCCCCGATGGATTTTCCGAAAATATTTGTCGTCCAGATTCCTTCCCCGTTTTCCTCCCCTTCTTTTATGTATGCAATCAGGTCATTTGCCTGCTCCTCGCTTCCGACAATCGGTGCGATTTCCGTTTCAATATTTGCCTTAATCATATGGATGGAAGGGGACAGTGCACGCATTTTGACGCCGTATTTTCCGCCGTGCTGAATCAGTACCGGATTTTCCATGCGGATATCCGAAAGTCCCGGCATAACAACACCATATCCCTTCTGCTCCACTGCGTCCATGGCATCCTTGACGCGTTCATACTCTTTTTTCATGGCGGCAAGTGAACGGAGCATGGAAATCATCTGGTACTCACCGTCAATCTGCACACCTGTCATATCGCTGACATATGCAAAATAATATTTGTCATCCACTTCCATCCGGATTTTTACCACACCGTCCGAAAGATTCATGTTTAACAGCTGGATTTCCTTAAAAAATGCCTCCCCTGCCTGCTCGTTTGCAGACATTGCAGGATTTTTCCCAAGAGAAAAGCTGCTTACATTCCGCATCTTTTCAATCCTTCCCAGAATACCTGCCGCCGTCTGGATAATCGCAGCTTTTACCGGATGTTCTGCCGGAAGCATTTCCGTCCACTTTGGAATAAAAAAGTCAATTCTCGTCACCGGAAATTCCTGCAGCATCGCATTCATCACTGTGACGATGTCCTCCCTGTGCATCTGCTGGCAGTTGACAGGAATGACAACCGTGCCGTATTCATTTTCCAGGCTTTCCTTTAAACGCACCGTTTCCTCACTGTACGGGCGGATGGAGTTTAAAACAATGACAAACGGCTTTCCTATTTCCTTTAATTCTGAAACCGTGGTCTGTTCTGCTTCTATGTAATTCTCACGTTCAAGGTCCCCGATACTGCCGTCGGTCGTCACCACAATTCCGATGGTCGCATGATCCCTTATTACCTTCTGTGTGCCAATACGCGCTGCATCTACAAACGGAATCTCTTCGGAAAACCACGGGGTTTTAACCATCCGGTTTGTATCCCCCTCCATGTGCCCGCTTGCACCGTTTACCATAAATCCCACACAGTCCACCAGACGCACACGTATGCTGCTTTCATCTGCAAGCATAATTTCTGCAGCTTCCTTTGGAATAAATTTCGGTTCTGTTGTCATAATTGTCTTCCCCGCCGCCGACTGGGGAAGCTCATCCACGGCACGTTTTTTTTCATTTTCGTTTTCCATAAACGGAAGTACAAACAAATCCATAAATCGTTTGATAAATGTGGACTTTCCGGTACGCACCGGACCCACAACACCTATGTATATTTCTCCCCCGGTTCTGCCCTGGATATCTTTATATAAATCAAAATCCCTGTTTTTACTGTTGTCCATAAAAAGTCCCCCTTCCTTGAACATCAGCCCATTTTAAAATTTGCCTGCGGCAAATGGCCCGATGCTACATGTCAGGTTTTCAGCGAAAACCTGACACAAATCATATATTCCTAAATATATGGGAAGGGGGAATGAAATATGTTTATTTTTTTGTTTTATTTTCCGTAATCTTCTCTTTTGCAGCGTCTTTTACCGCTTCTTCTTTTGCGGTTTCTTCCTTGGCAGGCTTTGCCTTCACTGCTGCCGCTTTTTCTTTTGCCTTCTCTTCCAGTATCACAGCGTTTACACGTCCGTACATCTCCATATACCGGTACAGACGGTCTGCCATTTCAGCCGTAACTTCGCCTTTTCTGGCGCGCCACTTCCAGTTTTCGCCAAGTGTGGACGGAATATTGATTCTTGCCTCAGAACCAAGTCCTATGATATCCTGGATCGGCACGATTGTCATATCTGCAACGGAAGCCCACGCACCGCGCATCATACCCCAGTTATAACCTTCTTCTGTGGTAAGGTTTAAATATTCCTTTGCAAATTCTATGCAGTGTTCCGGCGCCGTATCAAACCATCCCATCACAGTATCATTGTCATGGGTTCCAGTATATACTACACAATGCGGTGTATAAGTATGCGGCAAATAATTGCTTCCTTCCCTGCTGTCAAATGCAAACTGGATAACTTTCATACCCGGAAAACCAGAATCCTTTAACAGCTTTACAACCGACGGAGTTAAAAAGCCTAAGTCCTCCACAATAATCGGCAGCTTTCCAAGCTTTTTTTCAAGCTGGGTAAACAGCGCCATACCCGGTCCTTCTTTCCATTTGCCGTTCTTTGCTGTTTTATCCTTTGCAGGAATTGCATAATAGGAATCAAACCCGCGGAAATGATCGATTCTTATAATATCGTACAACTCTGACATCGCCTTGATGCGCTTTGTCCACCATGCATAATTATCCTTTTTCATTTCATCCCATGCAAACAGCGGGTTTCCCCAGAGCTGTCCGTCCACGGAAAATGCATCCGGCGGACAGCCTGCCACCTCGATTGGATTTAAATCCTCATCCAAGTAAAACTGTGTCGGGTTTGCCCAGACGTCTGCACTGTCCCCTGCCACATAAATCGGAACATCACCGATAATCTGTATTCCTTTTTTATTGGCATACGCCTTAAGCTGTCTCCATTGTTTGAAAAACAAAAACTGCAGTACCTTGTAAAACATAATTTCATCCTTATATTTTTCACGGGCTTTTGTGAGCGCATCCGGCTTTCTCACGCGCAGCGGTTCATCCCATTCGCCCCATGCCTTTCCGCCGTTTACATCCTTTAATGCCATGAAAAGGGCGTATTCGTCAAGCCACTGCTCTTCCTGCCTGCAGAAATCATAAAAATCCCCCGGAGCATTCTTCATAAAACGGTCATATGCTTTTTTTAACAGCGCATACCTTGACACGTACATTACGCCGTAATCCACATACCGTCTGCTGCTTCCCCAGTCAAAAGACTCACACTCATCCTTCGTCAGAAGTTTTTCCTCACAGAGCATTTCCAGATCAATAAAATACGGATTTCCTGCAAAGCTTGAAAAAGACTGGTACGGGCTGTCCCCGTAACTGGTCGGGCAAATCGGCAGAATCTGCCAGTAGGTCTGTCCTCCCCTGACCAGAAAATCCACAAACTCCCTTGCCTCTTTTCCCATGGTTCCAATACCATACGGGGATGGCAGGGAAGAAATCGGCATAAGTACTCCACTTGTTCTCATAAAATTATCCCTCCTGTTTTAAATTTAATATCAGATCAGTCCGCCTTTAATTCCTTTGCCAAAAAAATGGTTATATGTTAGTATATTTATATTAATACATACAGAAAAGGAAAAAGGTGGTTAATTTATGAATCATAGGGTAATCAAACACAATTTAAGGCGCACCGCGGCCTCTGTAAAATGGGTGGTTTTTTCCATTATGACCGGCAGCATTGTCGGTCTGCTTGGTACGGCTTTCTTTTTATGTCTGTCCTTTGTCACAACACTGCGCACGCAGAATCCGTGGCTTCTGTTTCTGCTTCCTGTGGGCGGACTTGCCATTATTGCAATGTACCGGCTGCTTCATAACGAAAAGGATGCCGGAACAAACCTTGTCATTTCGGCAATCCATTATAACGATGAGCTCCACCTGCGTACAGCCCCGCTTATTTTTGCCTCTACACTGATTACCCATCTCTTCGGCGGTTCTGCCGGACGGGAAGGTGCAGCCCTCCAGATGGGAGGCAGCATCGGCGGTTCCATGGGAAAACTGTTCCGTTTCGATGACAAAGACAAAAATGTAATGATTATGTGCGGCATGAGCGCTGCTTTTTCTGCACTCTTCGGCACGCCCCTGGCAGCTGCCATTCTTCCGCTGGAAGTTGTAAGCGTCGGCGTCATGTATTACAATGCGCTGCTTCCCTGTGTCATAAGCTCGCTGGTCGCCCACAGTATCGCAAACCACTTTGGTGTTGCCGCCGAGTATTTTTCCATTGGAAAAATCCCTGCATTCACTGCGGCTTCTGCTGTTAAAATATCCATTCTTGCCATCCTGTGCGCCCTGGTCAGCATTTTTTTCTGTATTATGCTGCATAAAAGCGAGGAACTTTACAAACAGTACCTGAAAAATACATACCTGCGTATTTTTGCAGGCGGCTGCATCGTGGTTGTCCTGACGCTGCTTGTGGGAAGCCGGGACTATAACGGCGCCGGAATGAATATTATCAGCCAGTGTTTTAAAGGCTCTGTCCGTCCGGAGGCGTTTCTTTTAAAAATTATTTTTACCGCCTTAACCATCGGAGCCGGCTACAAAGGCGGTGAAATCGTGCCTGCCTTCTTTACCGGCGCTGCCTTCGGCTGCCTGTTCGGAAACCTTGCGGGATTTTCCCCGGCGCTTTGTGCGGCAGTTGGAATGACCTCCGTTTTCTGCGGCGTCACCAACTGTCCGATTTCCGCACTCTGCGTCAGCTTCGAGCTGTTCGGATTTACCGGAATGCCGTATTTTCTGCTTTCAACCGCTTTCAGCTATATGCTTTCCGGCTATTTCGGATTATACCGGAGCCAGAAAATTGTATACTCCAAATACAAAAGCAACTATATCAACAAAACTACGATTTAACAGCTGTACGGACAAGAACCATGCAGCTGACAGCCCCTGCGGTTACTGTTTTTCGGACACTGCCAAGGGGCTGTATCCCGGCACGGGTACCGTCAATGTAAATCTTCCACTCCCCGTCATCCGGCAGGGGAATCTCTGCATCTGTTTTGCCGGCATTATATACTGTAAAAATCTGCTCTGTTTTATTTTTGAGTGTAAAGGCAACAAGCTGTTCGCCCAGTCCGTCCACAAAACGCAGCTTCTTTTGTATTTTTTTTGCCTTTGCCATACGAAGCAGCGGATGGTTTTTGCGGAATGCAATCAGCCCCCTGTAATAGTCTGTCAGGGCTTCCTGCCATTCCTCCCTGTCGTAACGGATGGCGTTGGTATAAAGCGGGAGATTAAAGCTGTTTTCCGCCACCTCATCTTTACCCTCCACCGGCTTGCTTCTGGCTGCCTCCTCTCCAATCAGGAAAAACGGTACTCCCTGCGAAGTAAAAACAATGGCTGCCGCCAGCCGGTTCATTGCCAGTTTCTGCTCCCTGTCTGCATCCGGACAGGAAACAGATAATTTATCCCAGAGTGTCAGATTGTCATGGCAGGATACATAGCTTATGGTTTTTTCCGGACTTTCTGCCCATGGTCCGGCTGAATACGCATACTGTCTGTAATCCACCTGCGGATGCCATACGGATGCAGTCACGCCGAAGCGCATGGCGTTTTCCAGGTTCTTTTGTCCGTTTACGAACCCCCGTTCTGTAAGGTTAAAAACATGTCCCCTGACATTATCCCTGATATCATCTGAAAACATACCAATTCCGTCCAGAAGTCTTGCATTCTGCTTTAATGCACGGTCATAATACGGAATCGTGGAATCACCCCCGGTCCATCCCTCCCCGTATAGTACAATGTCCGGCCGGATTTCCTTCAGGCGTGCGCTTAATTCATTCATGGTTTCAATATCCAGAACACCCATCAGATCAAACCGGAATCCGTCCACATGGTATTCATTCACCCAGTAACAGACGGAATCCACAATATATTTACGCATCATCGGCTGTTCTGACGCCACTTCATTGCCGCAGGCGGAAGCGTCGGAATAACCGTCTTTATTTTTCCGGTAATAGTAATCCGGCTCACATTTCTGGAAACAGCTGTTTAAATCATAGGTATGGTTGTATACCACATCAAGAATCACACCAATACCTGCTTTGTGAAACGCAGCCACCATTTCCTTGAATTCCCGCACACGTACCTCACCGTGAAACGGGTCCGTGGAATATGATCCTTCCGGCACGTTGTAATTTACGGGATCATATCCCCAGTTATACTGCTTCTTTTCAGGGCATGCCTCATCCACACTGCCAAAATCGTATGCAGGCATAATCTGCACATGGGTAATCCCAAGCTCTTTTAAATAATCAAATCCGGTCGGTTTCCCGGCGGCATTTTTTGTGCCTGCTTCCACCAGTCCCGGATATTTCCCCGGAAATCCGGAATTTGCTGATGCATCCGCTGTCACATCAGCCACCGAAATCTCTGTGATAACCATATCCGTCCGGTGCTTTACGAAAGGTCCCCTGTCCGTTTCAAATCCCGGCGGGTCTGTCTCCCCAAGATCAAGAACCATGCTGCGCTGTCCGTTTACACCTGTGGCTACAGAATACGGGTCCTGGGTTTCCACAGCTGTTCCTTCCCTTACCAGTTCGTAGGTATAATATGTGTGGTTTAAATCCCCCTGCACATCCAAAAACCATGTCCCCTGTACATCCCGTTTCATAGCCAGGGTTTCTTTCAGGCAGTCGCCGTCTCCTTCCTGAAACAGCTTCAGCCTGACCTCATCCGCCGTTGGCGCCCATAAACGGAATGCTGTATGGTTTTTTTCATAAACAGCTCCCAGATCATTTCCTGAATAGTAGATATTCTGATCCATTCCATCCCTCCTCCCAAAATCAGATCTTCAAAAAACTTTTCGTAATCTTTCGTATTTTTTCGTAATTTAATTATATTTTACTTACCCCTGTATGTAAATTGGAATTTTCACTAACTTTTTCTTTGTTTTTTGTGTAAAAAGACTAATTTGAAAACCGCACCATCGCTTCAAGGGTCTGCAGCGCCTTTCCGGAATCAATGGCAGCCGCGGCAAGCTTTATTCCCTCTTCAATGCTTTCTGCCGCCCCGCCCGTATAAAGTGCGGCCCCGGCATTAAGCAGCACAATGTCACGCTTTGCCCCTGTTTCCTTTCCGCCCAGGATATTCCTTGTAATCTGTGCATTCACAGTCCCGTCGCCGCCCCTTAATTCTTCCAGACTGCACCTGGTTAAGGAAAACTGTTCCGGTGTGATGGTATAAACTTCTATTCTGCCGTCTTTTATTTCGCCAACAGTCGTTTCACCTGTCAGGGTAATCTCATCCATGTTGTCCTCGCCGCTGACGATAAGCCCCCGCTCCACACCAAGCCCGGACATAACTTTTGCAATTGTTTCAACAAGTGAGGGACTGTACACGCCTACCAGCATTTTTTTCGCGCGTGAAGGATTGGAAAGGGGACCTAATATATTAAATACGGTGCGGATGCCAAGCTGGTTTCTGACCGGTCCGACATATTTCATGCACGGATTGAAATGCGGCGCAAACATAAAACCGATTCCGGCATGTTCCACACACTTTTCCACAACCTCCGGGTCTGCGGAAATATTTACCCCAAGGGCTTCCAGCACATCCCCCGCCCCGCTTTTTGAAGAAATTGAACGGTTCCCGTGCTTTGCCACCGGAACGCCTGCCGCCGCCACAACAAAGGCGGAGGTGGTGGAGATATTAAATGTAAATGTGCTGTCCCCGCCTGTTCCTACCAGGTCAAGATAGTTGCCGGTATGCGGGCTGATGGTATTTGCCTTTCCACGAAGCACCGTTGCAAATCCCAGGATTTCATCTACTGTTTCCCCTTTCATGCGGAGTCCCGTAAGCAGCGCCGCAGTCTGAGCCTCCGTTGTCCGGCCGGTTAATATCAGTTCTGCTGCGTGCTCTGCCTGTATACGGGTTAAGTTTCTGTTCTCTGCTACTGCTGTAATTGCTGCTTTCATTTATTTTTCCTCCTGACTTTTTATGATATCTTTACAATTCGTTTAACTCTTTCTTAAATGCAGTACAGTACTCTTTCGCTGTCTGTGCGCTGAAACCGCTTTCCCTCATAAGGCTGATAAAATGCGAACCTACAATTGCACCGTCTATGATATCCTTCATTGGCCTGACATCCTCTGCCCTGTGGATGCCGAATCCCATCATTACCGGAACTCCTGACACCTGTTTCACATGGGAAAGATAGTTTATCACCTCTTTGTGAAAATTTCCTTCCTGCCCGGTCACTCCCATGGAAGAAACACAGTAAACGAACCCTCTTGCATGCTCCAGTATCTTTTCCACACGTCCTGCCGACACCGGGGACACTAACTGGATAAGAATGGTCTCATCACAGCCTGCCAGCACTTCCAGAAGCTCCTCCTGCTCTTCAAACGGGAGGTCCGGGATAATCAGTCCGTCCACACCTGATTTTTTACATTCATCTGCAAATGCATCCAGTCCGTAATGAAGTATGGTATTGTAATACATCATAAATACAACCGGAATCTCCACACCCCCGCCGCGCAGCTCTTTTAAACATGCAAATGTCTTTTCCAGGTTTGCTCCTCCAAGAATCGCATCATAGGATGCTTTCTGAATCACCGGACCATCCGCCACCGGATCGGAAAACGGAATGCCAAGCTCGATAATGTCCGTTCCAGCCTGCTCCTGCGCCTTTATGATTTCCTTTGTTTTACTGTAATCCGGCAGTCCTGCCGTCATATATGTGATAAATGCCTTTTCTTTCTTCTCCTGCAGCACGGCAAGAGTCTTTTCAATTCGATTCATTTTTCCTAACCTCCTTTAATTCAGGTAGCCTTTTCCATCCAGGTAATCCGCAATGGTGTTTACATCCTTGTCGCCGCGTCCGGACAGACAGATTATCATGCTTTGTGTTTCTGTCATCTCTTCTGCTTTTTTCATTGCATAGGCAATGGCGTGTGCACTTTCAATCGCCGGAATTATGCCCTCCAGCTTGCAAAGCTCAAGCAGCGCATCCATCGCTTCCGTATCCGTAATGGAGACATACTTTGCGCGTCCGCTGTCACGCAGGTACGCATGCTCCGGTCCCACGCCCGGATAATCAAGCCCTGCGGAAATGGAATGGGCAAGCTGGATGTTTCCGTCCGTATCCTGCAAAAGGTAGGATTTCATTCCATGCAGCACGCCCGGCTCACCAAGTGCCATTGCAGAAGCATGTTTTCCGCTTGATATCCCGCAGCCTGCGGCTTCCACCCCGATTAACTCAACGTCCTTTTCATCAATGAAATCCGCAAACATACCAATGGAATTGGAACCTCCGCCCACACAGGCAATCACGGCATCGGGATTCTTCCCCTCCGCCTTTTTATGCTGTATTTTTGCCTCACGGCTGATTACGCTCTGGAACTCTTTTACCATCTTCGGATACGGATAAGGTCCCACCGCAGAACCAATGATATAAAAGGTATCCTCGGCTGTTTTTGCCCATGCACGGATGGCCTCGTTGGTTGCATCCTTTAAGGTATTGCTCCCGGATTCGACGGAAACAACAGATGCTCCCAGCATTTCCATACGCATCACGTTTAACCGCTGCCTTTGCATATCCTCTTTTCCCATGTAAATAGTACACTCCATGCCAAAAAGGGCTGCTCCTGTCGCTGTTGCCACACCATGCTGTCCGGCGCCTGTCTCCGCAATGACCTTTGTCTTGCCCATACGTCTTGCCAGAAGAATCTGTCCCATCACATTGTTGATCTTATGGGCGCCGGTATGGTTCAAATCCTCGCGCTTTAAGTAAATCTTCGTTTTATATTTCTCCGAGAGCCGCTCTGCAAAATAAAGAGGAGTTTCCCGTCCCACATACTGTCTTAAGTAATAATGGTACTGTTCCATAAATTCCGGATCCTTTATGGCAGCTTCAAATGCCGCATCCAGTTCCTCCAGTGTGTTCATCAGTGATTCTGATACAAACTGTCCGCCAAATTCTCCATAATACGCTTTACTGTTCATAACTTTTTACCTTTCCTGTGAATTCTTTTATCATGTTTTTACTTTTTCCGGTATATCCTTCCATGCATTCCTCAACGCCGGAGCTGACATCCACGACATCCGGTGAAAAAATACGGATGCCATCCTGCACATTGCCAGCGTTTAAGCCTCCCGCAAGAATGAATTTCCTGCCTGAAAATATACCGCTCTGCCATCGCATGTCTTCATTCCATAAAAACGGCTTTCCGCTCCCATACTCCGCAGAATCCACCACAATTCCCCTGACCTTTTCCAAAAGCTCCTCCGGCAGTTTGTCAAAGGCTTTTAATTTCTCTTCCAGAAGCACCCGGTCTGTGATATTCACAGCCGCCCATACCGGAAGCCTGGCTTCTGCAAGCGCTTCCTCTGAAAGATTTCCATGAATCTGCAAAATATCAAAGCCTGCCTGCTGCAGCTTCCTGACTTTTGCTGCATCCGGTGATACCATAACCGCAACTTTTTTTATATTCTGATTTAATTCTTTAAATATTTCCTTTGCCTTCGAAATTTCTATATTTCTTTTGCTTTTTTCATGGAATACAAAGCCTGCATAATCCACTCCCGCATCATTCAGGTAAGCCGCTTCCCCGGTATTTTTGATACCGCAAATTTTAATTTTTACTTTTTTCACGTTACTCATCTTCTTTTCCAGTTAAATTTATTTCTGTTTTAGTTTTCTTCAAAGATATTTTTCCAGTGTTTTGCCAGTTTCCTGGGATTTTCTGATTCCATAAATGCCCTCCCGATTAAAAACGCATCCACACCGCATTCCCGCAAAAACCGTACATCTGCATCCCCCATAATACCGCTTTCCGCTACCATGACTTTATCCTCGGGTATGTATTTACGGAGCCGTTTTGTATTTTCAAGTGTAATGGAGAAGTCCTTTAAGTTCCGGTTGTTCACACCTATGATACGCGGAGCGATTTTCATGGCACGTTCGATTTCCTGTTCATCATGGGTTTCAACGAGAACATCCAGTTCCAGTTCCCGTGCGAGCTGGTAAAAATCATGCATCTGCACATCATCCAGTATCGCCGTAATGAAAAGTACTGCATCCGCCCCGATGGCCTTTGCTTCATAAAACTGGTACTCATCAATCATAAAATCCTTGCGCAGCAGCGGCAGGGGCGATTTTTCACGAATCTGCTTTAAATACTCTGTATTCCCATGAAAATGGTCCTCCTCCGTCAGGCAGGAAATAGCGTCCACCGATTCATTGTATTCTCCGATGCGTTCCATCAGGTCAATGCTGCTGTTGATGGTTCCAAGACTTGGGGAAGCCTTTTTAAATTCCCCGATAATGGAAAGTCCTGTTTTTTTCAGGTTCTCATAAAAGCAGTCTCTTCTTCCTGTCTTCGTTTCTGATGCAAGACGTATCATTTCCCCTTCTGAAATACGCGCCCTGTGCTCTGCAAGGCGTTTTTTCTTATCCTCTACAATCTCGTCTAATATCATTTGTATCCCTCCTGTGTGTACATCAGTCCGCAGCGCATGTCAGAAAGTTTTCTATCATGCGTTTCCCATGCTCTGTATATATGGATTCCGGATGAAACTGGAGTCCGGTCACCGGGTATTTTCTGTGGCTGACTGCCATAATCTCACCGTCCTTTGTTCTTGCTGTCACACGCAGACACTCCGGCAGGCCGGCATCCTGCAGCGCAAGCGAATGATAGCGCGCCACTTTAACTGCTGTATCTATTCCTGCAAAAATACCAGTTCCGTCATGCTCAATAACCGACTGTTTTCCATGGAACAGTTCTTTTGCATAGCTTACTGTGCCGCCTAATGCCTCCCCAATGCACTGGTGTCCCAGGCAGATGCCTAAAATCGGTTTCTTTCCGGTAAATTCCCGGACTACTTCCATACAGATTCCGGCTTCCTTCGGACTTTTGGGTCCGGGCGATAATACAATCCGCTCAGGCGCCAGTTCTTTTATTTCATCAATGGTAATCCGGTCATTTCTTACAACCCTGATATCAGAGTTAAATATGCCGATATACTGGTACAGGTTATAAGTAAATGAATCATAGTTATCTATCAGCAGAATCATAACTTTTCCTCCTTCTCTGTCAGGGTTCTGGCAAGCGCCATGACTTTGTTGCAGCACTCCGTGTATTCGTTTTCCGGAACAGAGTCCGCCACAATGCCGGCGCCTGCCTGCAGATACACATAACGGCCTTTTTTAATCATGGTACGAATGGTAATGCAAAAATCCATGTCCCCGGAAAAATCTACATACCCGGTAGCTCCGCCGTACAGTCCGCGCCGCACGCTTTCCAGCTCATCAATAATTTCCATGGCACGGATCTTTGGTGCACCGCTTAAGGTTCCTGCTGGTAAAAATGAAGAAACCAAATCAAGCGGATGAAATTCGCCTTTTTTGCGTCCTTCCACCATGGAGACAATATGCATAACATGCGAATAATTCTGCACTCCCATGAACTGTGTTACCTTGACTGTCCCGAACTCGCTGATACGCCCCATATCATTTCTTGCCAGGTCCACAAGCATGACATGTTCAGCGCGCTCCTTCTCATCAGCAAGCAGTTCATCCCTTAAAAGTGCATCCTCTTTTTCGTCTTTGCCGCGTTTTCTCGTTCCTGCAATCGGACAGGTAAACACTCTGTTGCCCCTCTGCTTTACCACCATCTCCGGCGAGCTTCCGATCACTTCAAATTCCCCGTAATTAAAGTAATACAGATACGGCGACGGATTCAGTTCACGCAGCTGCTTATACAGTGCAAACCCGCTCTGTCCCGTTTCAATCGTCCATCTCTGTGATAACACCGTCTGGAAAATATGTCCTTCACGGATGTATTCCTTAATTTTTTCCACCTTTTTACTGTACTGTTCAAGGGTATCGGACTTTTTAACAATTACTCCGTCATGAACAAAAGCTAACGGCGCTGCTGTTTTTCCCTTTTCTTTATTCAGGGCGCCTTCAATTAGTTTTTCGGCCTCTTCCAGGCTGTTTTTCCTTCCCTCACTGCTGTCCTCTCCTAATATAACGGCCGTCAGTGTTTCCGCTTCATGGTCAACAAGAATGAATTTTGTCATCAGCATCATCTGAATGGTCTCAATTCCGATTTCATCCGGGTTTTCATCCGGCAGGTTCTCGGTATACCTCACGAAGTCATAACCCAGGTTTCCTACCAGTCCTCCGGTAAAGGACAGTTCATCATTGTCCTTTATAATCTCAAAGGAACTGTAATATTCCTTCAAAAGCTCTATTGGATTTCCATTTCTGACCTCCTTTCTTCCATCAGCCTTTTGGATAACAAGCGAGTTTTTTTCAGAAGTAATTATTTCCTCCGGCTCCCTTCCAAGAAAGGTATAGCGGTCATAATTTTTGTCATAGCTCTCCAGCAGAAAGCCCTTTTTGTCACCCACCAGGTTTTCATACATTCCTACAGAGGTTTCCCGGACGATACTGACTGTCTTTTTATAAACCCTTAATTTCCTTTTCATATTCTGTACCATATCCTGATTTTTCCTTTCTTTAAATAATGTTTCCATTAAAAAATCCCTGGCATAACAAACTGTTATGCCAGGGACGATCGTACAATACCATACTTACCGTGGTGCCACCCTTTTCGCTGCATAAAAGGATTTTTCCATACAAACCGGACATACTTCCTCAGTATGGAGCTGTACATAAAAAAGCAGATACTCCCGCATCGGAAATATCTGCCACCAATTACGCAACCTCTGTGATACGGGGATAAACTATCCCGATATCCATGCCCCTGTAACGTGGGGAAACGGCATAAGCTACTAATATATGGTTCATATATATTCACCCTGCATCTAACGAATCCATTCCGAACAGACTATCCTGCCAGCTCCCACCACCGCTGGCTCTCTGTGAAGAAACTCACCTGACGTACTTACCTTCGCTCACTGATTTTATCATATTAATATCTGCTTCAAATTTACAATAATAGTTTATGCCATTTCACCCGGAATGTCAACTGTTTTTTAAATTTTTTTACTGCTTTCCCTTATAAAGCTCCGGATCGAATACTGCTGACGTTCCTTTTGTCCCGTGCTTTACCTGGTACAGTGCAAAATCTGCATAGGCAGCAAGCTCTTCCGGGTCTTTTGTGTGTTCCGGATACCATGCCATTCCCATGGAAATCTGAATCCTGCGCATCTGTCCGTCAGGAAGAAGAAACTGCGTTGCCCTGGCATCCTCCCAGATTTTTTCCACATATGCCATCACTTCCTCTTTCGTATCTCCATAGGCAAATGTCACAAATTCATCACCCGAACGCCTTGCTGAAAATGTATGGCTGGAATTATTCATTTTTAAACATCCGGCAAGGGCAATGATATAATCATCTCCTGTATTGTGTCCGTAAGTATCATTAAAATGTTTGAGATTATCCAGGTCCCATGCAAGAAATACACCGACTGCAACTTTTTCCGTCCTGGCAAACAGCTCAATAATGTTTCTCTCAAATGCGCGGCGGTTCATAAGTCCTGTCAGGGAATCATTGTCGCGTTCGTATTCCACGCGCATCTTCTCCTGCACTTCCCTTGTGATATCAACCAGAACCCCAAGCAGAACATTATCCTCCTGCTTCTGTGTCAGCCGCATCCAGCAGGAACCTGTGTCACCGTTTGTTTCAAATATATGTTCCTTAACAAAAGCTTCCTCACCAAATTTGGAAATCATTCTTTCCCTGAAATCCGCTGCTGTAATACTCTCCGGACTGGTATCCGTCCATCCGATCATAGCGCAAAATTCCGGGCTGACATATATCATATTCTCCGATTGCTTGTATTCAAACACGGAAATCTTTGCATCCGACATATGTATAATCTGCGAAAGCTTGGAATTTGCCTTTGCCACACGGTCACTTAACGAGCCTATGGAATCTGCAAGTTCGTCCATTTCTGAAATATGTGTCTTGTGAAGGTGAATGGAACGGTTCGGATCACTGGCACGCAGTTCATCCATCATTTTCCGTATCGGGTCTGACAGCTTTTTTCCCACCAGCAGAACGCTGCCAAAACAACAGAGCATGGCAAATGCCATTAACAGAAACTGAACCCACATGGAACGGTTGTAAACAGCAAATAAATCTGACTGTTTTTCGATTCCAACCAGATACCAGCTGCCGGTCTGCACCGGTGAGTTTGCACTGTAGAGCGCAAGATTCTGCGCACTGGTATAGAATTTATTTCCACCCTCCACTGTTATGGTATCTTCTTCTATGGAAAACGGCAGTTCCTTAAGTTCTCTGACATTCTCCCCCTGTCCGGAAAAAACGACGGGTACCATGCTGCCATCCTCCCCGGCCTGTGCAAACATATAGCTTCTTGTCAGGGAATGCTCCCCCGATTCCATCTGGATATTTTCTGACAGACAGTCGGCGCTTATTCCAATTCCCATAACGCCCACAACTGTCTTATCGCTTAAAATCAGCGGGACAGAATATAATAAAACCTTTTTATCCTGCCCGTTCATACTTTCTGCAATACTCCATGTGCCGTATGCAGATATATCCGTGTCTGCACCGTTTTGTCCTGCCTCATACGGAAGGAAGAAAAAATCATCTTTTGCTTTATCCAGCTCCATATCTGCTTTCCAGCTTGACGCAAGCGGAATCTTCATTTTTTTGGAAATAGACGCAGAACCTCTTGCGTACTGGATACTGCTGTTGCTTCTGTCATAGTGGTTCGGTGAATCATTCACTACATATACAGATGCAAGCCCTCCGCTGCCATTTGCTGCAGCAGGACCGTTTAAAATGACAAAACCGTCTGTTGTCCCGTTCCACTTTACTATTTCAACAAGCGGGTCGGCAAGCCGCTCCAGAATCTTCTGGTTCAGCCTGTCGTCCGAGGCTGTCCGGGAGGCGGAAACTTGTTCTTCTTCCAGTACATCCTCAATTTCCCCGGTCAGTTTTTCTGTTGTAGTAATAATCTCCGACCACTGGCCTGTCAGCTTGGACTCCAGAAAATCACGCCGTGTGCTCACGGATTCTTCAAACAGGTATACCGAATTATTTTTCAGTTCCGTCAGACTGCAGAGATACTCAATGATAAAAAATACCACCAGCATCCCCGCAACCATGGCAGAAAACGGAACGAAAATTTTTCGCAAAATACTTTTCGTCTTCAAAACAGTCTTCTCCAACCCATTACTTTAAAGCATCTTTCAGCGCCTTTGACCATTCTTTAAATGAATTATCCAAAAATGCCTGCTTCTCCTCTTCAGAAAGAGTTCCATACTGTTCCCTGTAACTTTCCAGATTGACTGAAAGCGCATCCTCAATTGCATAACGCAGAGTCCTGCTGTTTTCAACAACCGGTGCCGCATACATCTCAGAATTATTAATTGTCTCCTGGCCTACAGTAAAATTCTGGCTTACAACATCCGAATCAGAACTTTCTTCCTTTCCGTCATTTACATTCACGTTTCTTTTTACTGGAAAATAACCGGTTTTCAGACAGTAGGATACGTTCTGCGCAGCATCCGTAAACCACTTTAAAAACTCTACGGCTGCTTTTTCCCTGGTCTCATCGGATTTCGTCACAGACATGCCGGCCCCCTGCTGCACGGCACACGCCTGCGTGTTTTCAAAATTCGGAAGCGGAAGCACCAGGCATTCAATTTCGTGCGTCTGTCCGTCCTCGTTTGTGACCTCAGACGGAAGATAGGAAACGCTCGCCGTGGATGCCACACAGGAAATCAGATCCCCTGTCTTCATATCATCACTGCGAAATTTTCCATATGCACTGTAATATCCCTTTATGTACGGCTGTGCATAACAGTCCCAGACCTTTTTTAACATCTCATCATCTGCCGTCACGACAGCTTTTCCGTTTTCAAGGGAAAAGACATCCTTTCCAAGCTGGTGGCTTCCCACAAGCATGAAGTTTGCTGCTGCATCACGTCCGAAAAAGGACTTTCCGCCGCTCCACTCATAATAAAGCTCTGCTGTATGCGCAAGTCCTTCCCAGGTCGTCAGGTCATCGAGCGTACAGCCGGATTCACTGGCAAACGGCTCCCAGTCTGTTTTATTCAGATAAAACAGTTCCGTGGATTTTGCAACCGGCATAATAGGAAGTGCCATCCCGTCACTGCCCGCATACTCCAGAAAACCAGGAACGTAATCAGAAAGTTCATCCTCGGAAAGGTAGTCTTTCAGATTTACCAGCACACCCATATCATAAACCGGAACTGCCGTATCCATGTATGCTGTAAAAATGTCCGGCATTTCCTCTGAACCTTCTTTTTTCTCAGCCGCAGCGGTCACAAGCTCTGCAACCTCGTTGACATCTCCCCTGGACTCTGCCTTAACAGTAATGCCTTCTTCCTGTCCTTTCGTCTCATTAAACTCTGAAACTGCTTCCTCAAATGCCTGCGCCTGCTGGCCGCTGTAATAATGCCAGATGGATACTGTAACATTTTCGTTCTTACCTGTTCCCTGTTTTCCACAGCCGCTGGTACATATGACTGCTGCAAGTAGTAAACATATGACTCTTCTGCCCGTTTGTTTCAGCTTCATTTCGATTTCTCCTTTATCTAATATCTGCACAACTGCCCAGTTTTCGCTTTTGCTGTTTTCCGGCAAACCGGATATATAAAGACTGTGGGATAAATCTTCCCATTGTCGTTGCTGCCTGAATGGTAAATGTAGGAATTATCAGCGTTTTTTTATGTTTCATCTGTTTCAGTGCATAGTCCACACACTGCTCCGGCGTAATACCGTCGAGTCTGAATTTAACGTTTGCGACATCATTAAATTCAGTGTCCACCGGTCCCGGACAGAGTGCACCGACATAAACACTGCTGCCGCTTTCCTTTAATTCCTGCGCGACTGCCCGCGTCAGGCTTGCAACATAATTTTTTGTTGCATAATAGGTTGCCATATACGGACCTGCCGGAATAAGTCCCGCGGATGAAGCCACATTCAGAAGGTATCCGCCGTGCTGCTGCTCCATTTTGCGCAGAATCAGCTTCATCAGAAGATGCACTGCCCTGATATTGACATCTATCATTTTTAATTCTTTATCCACATCTGTTTCCAGGAATTTTCCGCAGTCCCCAAATCCGGCATTATTAATAAAAACACCGATTGTTTTATCTGAAAGTTTTTCCACAAACCGGTAACATTCCTCTGTTACTGACAGGTCTGCCGTGATAATCTCACATTTTGTTCCGTTTTTCTCCAGTTCGTCTGCCAGCTGTTTCAGACGTTCCTTTCGTCTCGCTGTCAGAATCAGGGAATATCCCTCCTCTGCCAGACGCCTTGCAAAGACTTCCCCTATTCCGGAGCTGGCTCCTGTAACAACTGCGTAAGAATGCTTCATTTTGTCTTCCTTTCTGTAGCAGGTGCTTAAAGCACCAGATTCCGCGGTGTAATATCAAGCTTTACCGACTCCGGATTTGTTTTGTACTGCTCCAGGATTGCAAGCCAGAGCATATGGACATGGTATGTCAGCATCGGGTCTGCATCAACCGCATATGGTGCAAGTATATCCACATCAAAGAATCTTAATCCTTCCGGCGGCTCAAATATCAGATTGCAGGTCTTTACTTTTTCCCCGCAGGTAAACATCTGCTCATATGAGGTCAGCAGAAATTCTTTTGACTTATACTCGCAGTGGTACTCCACAAAGCATTCGTCCACCACCCACTTTTCCCCGTCCTCTTCTTCCACGGGCTTTGAATCTGCATCGTTGTATTCCGTGGTCTGGTAGGTAATATTCCAGTTTATTTTTCCGTTTTTTGTTTCTTTTACCAGTTCTGTTATTTCATGCATTAACTGTTCTTCTTTTTTCATTACAGCATTCCTTATCTCACATAAATTTCTGAAAGATTGTCCATAATTTTACCTGCAACATCCGGGTGGTTCATGGAATAGATATGTATATGGTTCACCCCGTTTGCGACCAGGTCGATAATCTGTTCTGTGGCATAGGCAATTCCCGCCTGCTTCATTGCTGCAGGATGGTCCCCGAAACGGTCCACAATACTGATAAATTTTTTAGGCACCAGATTGCCGGTAAGCGAAACGGAACGCTTTACCTGCGCAGCCGTCGTAAGCGGCATAATCCCTGCCGTTACCGGCACCTCAATCCCTTTTGCAAGCGCTTTGTATAAAAATCTGTAATAAATATTATTGTCAAAAAAGAGCTGGGTTGTCAGAAAATCGCAGCCTGCCTCCACCTTCTCTTTCAGGTAATTCAGGTCCTCATCCATGGTTTTTGCCTCCGGGTGTCCCTCCGGATAACACGCCCCGCCAATACAGAAGTCACCTTCCTCCTTGATTTCCCGAATCAGCTCAACTGCATGCCTGTACTGGTCCGGCAGCGGAAAATCCGCATTTTCCGGGATGTCCCCGCGCAGTGCAAGAATATTTTCGATTTTACGCTCTTTCAGTTCTGCAATCACGGAATGCACTTTTTCCTTTGTGGAGGAAGCGCAGGTCAGATGCGCAATTGCAGGAATGCCGCAGGCGTTAATGGTGTCCGCAATCTCTACCGTATAATCACTGGTTCCACCGGTCGCTCCGTAGGTACAGCTTAAATAGGCAGGCTTTAATTTTGCCATTTCTGCCACGACTGCCTTATAGTTTTCCAGCTGCGTTCCCATTTTGGGCGGGAAAATCTCGCAGGAAATTGTTACGTTGTCTTTGTTTAATATTTCTGATACTTTCATATTTTGTAAGTTCCTTTTCTATGCATACATTAAATACCGCCTGTCCTGCCTAAAACTTCCGCAGCTCATCCGTACCGTCATCCACTGTATTTTCAATCCGCTTAATCTGTACAAAATAAGAATAATCATTATTCACCTTAACCTCGCAGCGGTCACCTTCCTTATGTCCAAAGATGGCGGCACCAAGCGGTGATTCCCTGCTGATCAGGTTTTTCATGGAATTACTGCGGACGGTTGTGACAAGTTTGTATGTTTCTGTCAGGTCATCCTCTTCAAAATACACGGTAACGGTATTGTTCATCCCCACCTCATCCTCCGGGGAATCCTCTGATACCACAACCGCTGTCTTTATCATCTTTTCAAGATATCTAATACGGCTCTCATTTTCATTTTTAAATTTTTTTGCGGCCTTGTATTCAAAATTTTCACTCAGGTCACCCTGTGCCCTGGCTTCTTTCACATCCTCCAGCGCCTCCTTACGGACAACCAGCTTGCGGTGTTCTATCTCCGCTTCCATTTTTTCAATGTCTTTTTTTGTCAGTTCATCGTACATCGTAAGCCTCCAACCTAATATTTTACCATTTTCTCATAAAAACGCAATGACAAATTCTTCCATCTTCTGTTTTTCCCATGTACAGACTGCCAGATGACAGCTGTCCCCTATGTCTTTTTCCTGGTAAAATGCAGTGTTTACCGTATCAATTCCGGCAAAATCACATCCCAGCCCCTTTCCGGTCAGCTTGGAAAAACTTTCCTTTCTTGTCCAGATTTTTAATAGCTCCGGGCCGGATTCGGTTCTGCTCCAGAGCTCCCATTCCTCCGGCGTCATAATCCGTTCTGCAATTCTTCTGTTTCTTTCTTTCCTTCTCTCAAAACGGGCATATTCCTCAATGTCCACCCCGACCTCACAGTCAGAAAGCGCGCATACGGCATATGTTCCCGCGTGGCTTATATTAAAGAAATACTGCCCGCCGTCAAGCACCGGCTTTCCGCCTTTTTGTTCACTGATACGGACGCCAGGTTCCAGGCCTTCCCTGCTTAAGGCTTCCCGCAAAAGAAGGCCTGCGGCAAGCCCCCGCAGACGGTCAGAAACCATACGGTATTTTTTTATTTTTTCCTGCCTTCCGGTATCTACAAGCTTTAAGTTTTTTTCATAGCACCCACTGTCCCGGAGCGGCTCTATATTTCCAAGATATACTTTAAGCATTTACAAATCCCGCAATCCCGCAGACAAGTACCACCACCCCAAGCACAATACGATAATATCCGAATACTTTAAAGTCATGTTTTTTAATATAGCCAAGTAAAAAGCGGATGACAAACAGGGAAACCACAAATGCTATTACCATCCCCGTCAAAAGAATCACAATTTCATCCACCGAAAAATCAAATCCAAACTTAACTATTTTCAAAAGGCTGGCCCCAAACATCACCGGAATCGCAAGGAAGAACGTATATTCTGCCGCCACAGTTCGTGCCACCCCGATTAAAAGCGCCCCGACGATTGTCGCTCCCGAACGGGAGGTACCCGGAAAAACTGCAGCAATTACCTGGAACAGTCCGATTAAAACTGCGGTGTCATATCCGATTTCTGTAAGGCTGTTGATTTTAGCAGATTTCCCCTTATGGTTATTTTCTACCAGAATAAATGCGATACCAAACAGAATCAGCATAACTGCCACGGTCTGGTAATTATAAAAATATTTTTCAAACACCTCGTCAAACAGGATTCCTATTATGGCTGCGGGCACGCAGGAAACGAGAATATGAAACCAGAGTTTAAAAATATCGGCTTTTATCCATGCCCCGGCACCGTTTTTAGCGAGAGGTTCTTTGTTATTCTTTTTTCCAAACGGCCATATCTGACTCCAGAACAGCACAACAACGGCAAGTATCGCCCCAAGCTGTATCACCACTTCAAACATTCTGTAAAAATCATCCTCAACGTTCAAGTGGACAACTTCATTTAACAAAATCATGTGTCCGGTGCTGCTGACAGGAAGCCATTCTGTAATTCCCTCAATAATTCCAAATAGAACAGCCTTTAAAACTTCTATTAATTCCATTATGTAATCTCTCCTTTATAAGTTATATTACCCATGTATCACATGTATTCCTAACAGCGGTCCAGCTGCAGAAACTCCATGTATGCATCTGAAAAATCCGGATGCAGTGCCAGTTCCACATATTTCATCTGACCTGCATACTGCGCTGCTGCTTCCCTTGCCTTCCGGGATATGGCAGCTGATACTGCACCATGCCCTGCAGCATTCCCGACAGCATCGGAAACATCACAGAGTTTTTGCGGAATCAGACCGATATCCGCTGCACTCTTTGGATTTAAAAAGGTACCGAAGCCGCCGGCAAGCAGTACTCTTTTTATCTGTGAAACAGCAGTCCCGCGCTCTTTCATTAAAATCCTGATTCCTGCCGCAACCGCCGCCTTTGCAAGCTGCAGCTTCCTGATATCCTCCTGGGTCACACAGACACTGCCTAACCAGATACATGCCTGCCCCTTGTAATCCCCCAGGTATTTCCGGTAAGCAACAGAAACCCTGCCTGCATCCGCAATCATGCCCGACCTGTCCACAATTCCCATATCCAGAAAAACGGAAAGCGCATCTAAAAGTCCCGAACCACAGATTCCTGCGGCTTCGGTATTCCCAATAACCTCCGTCCGCAGACGGCGGCGGTCAAGGTACACATGGGAAATGGCGCCTCTCTGCGCCGGCATCCCCATGGTAATTTCCGCCCCTTCAAATGCCGGACCCGCAGCAGTGGCGCAGCAGTGAAAGCTGCCTGTGTGTCCTAAAACAATTTCCCCGTTTGTACCAATATCCAGAAGAAGCGTTTCCCCGCTTTCGTGTCCTGGCATGACACAAAGTAAATCCGCGGTGATGTCCCCGCCGACATACCCTGACACCGCCGGCAGGATATACACCTGCGCACAAAGAGGAATACCCAGATCCGTTCCTTTAAATTCTTTTCCAAAGTACTCCGCGGGCGTAAACGGCGCCTCCCCGACGGACGCCGGTGAAATTCCTGCAAGCAGGAGACACATAACCGTATTTCCTGATATGGCAAGTCTTTTTATCTGCCCGCTTTTTCCTGTCTTTTGCATAAGCCCTGCCAGCATCTGTGTAATCTGCGCTGTAATCTGTTCATGCATCAGGGAAAGCGGCGCCTGGATTCTGGATACAATATCCGCACCGCTTTCCCGCTGTCTGTTATATTCACTGGCCGTTGCAAGCTTCCTGCCGTCTTTATCCAGAAGATGGCAGACAACGGTTGTGGTGCCGATATCACATGCGGCAAAATACCCCTGCTCACCGTCCGGTAAAAAGGAATAACCCTCACCATACTCTGCGACAGCGGCATGCTCCTCCTCTGGAATGATAACTTCCATTCCATCTGATACTTTTGTGGTACAGGCTGTTTTTTCCCTGCCGTCTGCCTTTACCGCACATTTGCCGCACCTGCCCCTCCCGCCGCAGGGTGCTGGAACTGACGTTATTCCGTTTTCCTGCAGGACAGAAAGTATGGTTTCATCCCCTCTGCATGCAAGACTGTATTTTTTTTCGCCGCATATCACCTGTATCTGTATCATGAATTCCCCTGCTGTCTGTGGCACTCTCCTACAGTAACTGTGTCATTCCACCTATCAGTATTCCCACATTGTCGGCATATATTTTTGAAAACTGCTCCATCGGCAGCGGATTTGTGCCAAGTCCCGCTTCAATGGTATATCCCGGTCTGTCATAATCCTGGATAAACCAGTCTTTGTATCCTGCATAACCGGAGGCAAGCGGGGTCTCTTCCACCCGGTAACCGCTGACACTGGAAAAATACTGTGCAATCTGGCGTGAACCTGCCGGATTGTAATCCAGAAAACGCCAGTAAATCACTTCCCCCTGCGTATGGTAGGCAAGAATCAGTGCAAAATCCCTGCTTCTTGTAAACTCATACATCGCAATGCTTTCCGGTGCGGAAAGCGGCGTCGGTCCCACATAATCGCGCGGGGCAGGACTGCTGTATCCCTGTGCAAATTTGATTTTCTTTGCCTCTTCCCAGCCTGCCGGAAACTGGAGGTTTAAATCCGTCCCTTCAATGTTTGCCTTCCATCCATCCGGAAAAGGAATAGCCGGAAAAGCATTTCCTATGCGTACTGCCTGCCGGTAAAACCGGCCTGTATCCAGTATTCCGTTTACAAGGTCCACGCCATCAGGATTTACAAGCGGTATCAGGTAAAGTGAAAATTCTTCAAATAAGCGTTCCGGATATACACCCTCATATGCTGTTTCCTTCGCATATGCATCCAGTATCTGTTCTGCAAATTTTAACAGAACGGGGGTTGTAATACTTTCATTTGCATGAAAACTGGCATTGTATGCAACATCAGTAGGACCGTTTCCAATTTTTAAATAGGGAATCGGCGTTCCCATCACACTGTTTCCAATCTTTCCAGTTGCAAGGTACGGATACCTTGCCTGCAGTCCCTCAATAATCCAGCTGACAAGAACGGAAGAATATGGTACATCTTCCGGAACGAGCGGAAACGGATACGGTACAACAATAATCGTTCCCGTACGGAGACTGTCTGCTTTCAGCCCCGGATTTGCCCGGGTGACTGCATCGACTGTCGTACCATATGTTTCGGCAATCCTGTAAAGACTGTCCCCGCTTTCTATTGTATGTGTCACATATCCCCGCAGATAGGGAAGCAGCATTTCCCACTGGGCATCAGCTGCCACGCAGTTTCCCCCTGTTATACGCTCCAGTGCCTCACAGGTTTTTGGTCCGAACACACCATCCACTGAAATGTCCTGCCCTGCACGCTTTAATGCAAGCTGAAGGTACTTTACCAGAGTACCCTCATTTCCCGGATATAATTCTCTCATAACATTCACGCCTGCTCTGTTTCTTAACTCTATTCTATGAGAGAAGCCTAAATTATGCCACTGTTAATTTCCGGAGGGATTATTGGATGCATGTTCCTCCCGGAGCTTAAACTGGGAAATCATTCCCTTTAAAGTCTCGGCTTCCGCGGAAAGTTCCTGGCTGACTGCCGAGGTTTCTTCTGCTGATGCAGAATTGCTCTGTACCACACTTGAAATCTGTTCAATTCCCTGTTCAACATTTTTTAACAGATCCGCCTGTTCCCCGGATGCCTTTGCCGAAGCAGAAGAAATCTCGGCAAATCCTGACATGCTGGAAAGTACGCTGCTGATGACTTCCATCGTGCGCTTTGTAATTTCGTTGCCGTTTGTAATTTCATTTAAGGCTTTTCCAATCAGCTCCCTGGTTGTAACTGCTGACTTTGCACTGTCAGCCGCAAGGCTTCCAATCTGGTCCGCTACCACAGCAAATCCCCTTCCGGCTTCTCCGGCACGCGCTGCTTCTATGGATGCATTTAATGACAGCAGGTTTGTCTGGGAGGCAATATCCTCTATTGCGCCGATAATATTTTCAATTTCATGGGACGTCTCTGTAATCCGCTCCATGGCTTCCATCAGAAGCTCCATTTCTTCACGGCTTTTTTCCGCATCCTGTTCTGACTGGCGTACCATTTCTGCAGCGTTTAAAGCATCCTCTGCGCTCTTTTCGGCAATCTTTGTTACATTTTCTATAGTCGCTGTCAGCTCTTCCACTGCACCTGCCTGGTCGGTAGCGCCCTCAGCCAGAGCCTGGGCGCTGTCTGCCATCTGGCCGGAACCAAATGCAACCTGGTCGGATGCCGTATTTATATTCAGCAGGGTGCTGCTAAGCTGGTGGTTTAATCTGCGGATGCTTACCAGCAGCTTTTCAAAGTCGCCGACGTATTTTTCCTCTTCTTTCACATGAACCTGAAAATTACCATCCGCCATCTGTTCAAGTACCGAACCGCAGTCCTGTATGATGTGCTTTAATTTTGCACAGGTTTCCCTGAAATCATCTGCAAGAACTCCCATTTCATCTTCACTGACATAGTCAATTTCAATATCAAGGTTTCCCTCGCTTAACCTGTGGGAAACCTGTCCCAGCTCTTTTAACGGTTTTTTGATGGAACCTGACAAAATATTTGCCATCCGGATACAGAACTGTGAACTTACAAATCCCAGTACAACCAGCAGGATATTAATGATAATTCCAAGGATGACCGACCTCTGATACGCACTGGATGCCTGATGGTCTGCCTGTTCCCCGATTTGTTCCAGTATTTCCGTCAGTGCGTCAGAATTACCGGCATAATCAGATGAAAACAGCGCAAATGCATCTGTCCGCTTGTTTTCTTCCACCATCTTAACCAGGGTATCTGTTGTTTCAGCTACTTTTTCTTTTATACTGTCTAACTGTTCTGTTTTTCCCGTATCCAGATCCTGTTCCAGCTCGTCCAGCGTTTTCTGGAACATCTCCATGTTTGAACTTACATCCGCAATCCTGCTTTTTATTTCTTCTGAATCTTTGGCAGACAATGCCCAGAGAATATCCTCTGTAATATCCTTCATCTCCAGCCGCGCCTGCATCTGCAGTTCCATATTATGATAATATGTATGATAAAATTTGCTGTAATTGATATTAATAAATATAAATCCTATAACTGCAACTGCAATCGGAATAACAAAACCAGAAATAATTATAGTAAAAGCTTTTTTCATCTTTTCACTTATTTTTAGATTTTTCAGCTTCCCTTCCATATTTCCCCAGATATTTCCAGCCATCAGTGCTCCTCCCTGTATGTTTTTTCCAGTATTTTATCTTAAAAGAACAGTTCCATTTTACCACTTTTTCCAGCCACATTCAATCATAAACCCGAAACGTGCGAAAAAACGTTTGCCATTCTGCGTCTGTATGGTATACTCTTAAAAGAAAATAAAACGGAGGAATACATGATGAATATTGTATGTTTGGACTTAGAAGGCGTACTTGTACCGGAAATATGGATTGCTTTTGCCGAAGCGAGCGGCATACCGGAACTGAAAAGAACCACAAGGGATGAGCCGGATTATGATAAGCTGATGACCTGGAGGCTTGGTATTTTAAAGGAACACGGACTTGGATTAAAGGAAATCCAGGAAACAATTGCAGGCATTAACCCGATTCCCGGCGCGAAAGAATTTCTTGATGAGCTCCGCTCCCTCACACAGGTGATTATTATCAGTGATACTTTTGAACAGTTTGCAGGTCCCCTGATGAAAAAGCTGGGATATCCTACAATCTTCTGTAACTCACTGGAAGTATCGGAAAGCGGTAAGATTACCGGATACCGGATGCGCTGTGAGCAGTCAAAGCTTACCACGGTAAAGGCACTGCAGTCCATTGGCTATGAAACTATTGCAGCCGGTGACAGCCACAATGACCTTGGCATGATAAAAGCCTCCAAAGCCGGATTTCTTTTTAAAAGTACGGAACAAATCAAGGCGGATCATCCGGATATTCCGGCATTTGAAACGTATGACGAGTTTCTTTCTGCAATTAAGAAGTGTCTGTAATTTAACAGTTTGTGAAAACATGTCCCCCGGCACCTGCGGTACCAGGGGACTTTCATGTGTACGGTTCTTTTATAGCCGGATTAACTCATATTCCCTGCTGCCAAAGCCCAGCTTTGCAGCAGCTTCCACGGTATGGATACCGTTTCTGGACTCAATACGTTCAATCAGATGGTCTTTTCCTGCGTCATCTGACTGGTAAACAATGTCCAGACATGCCTGATCCAGCGCAACCGGATCCAGGGATGCCAGAATGCCGATATCCTTCATGCACGGATCTTCTGCAACTGCGCAGCAGTCACAGTCCACGGACATATTTGCCATTACATTGATAAATGCCATCTTTCCTTTAAAATAATCCACTATGGATGCCGCTGCATCTGCCATGGATTCTAAGAATGAATCATGGTCGGACGTCCACATGTCCTCCTCCACGCCTGCCCCGTGGATATATGCCTTACCATGTGCGGATGCTATGCCTATGGAAATATTTTTCAGCGCACCGCCAAAGCCTCCCATCGGGTGTCCCTTAAAATGTGACAGGACAAGCATGGAGTCATAATTTTTCATATGGCTTCCCACAAAATTCTTCTGAATCATGTTTCCGCCCGGTATGGCAAGCTCCATCTCACCCTCTTCATCCATAATATCAACAGGCGCCACATCCGTCCAGCCGTGAAGCTTCATGGTTTCCTTATGGTCTGCTGTTGTATTGCGCTTTCCTTCATAAGCGGTATTGCATTCCACAATGGTACCATTTACCCTGTCAATCACCGGCTTCCAAATTTCGGGACGGATAAAATTCTGGTTCCCGACCTCGCCGGAATGCAGCTTGACTGCAACATTGCCGGAAAGGGTAATGCCAAGGCTGTCGTACAGCGCTGTTACCGCCTCGGGGGTTATTTCTTTCATCATGTAAACTTTTGCTTTATTCATTGTGCCCTCCTTCAGTACTGTTGTTTTCCTTCTGGGACGTTTCTTGTTCTATTATAAACGGTTTGGAGGGACAGTACAAGAGTTTGCGGTTTACTTTTTTCGGGGCAGAAGGTTCTGATTCAGATTGTCGTGTGATTCTTTGTGGGTAAATGTTTTCCTACATAACCTATAATACCAGCCTTCTTCTCTGCATCCGGCAAAAAGTGTATCCTTCCTGGAAAATCTCCGGAAAAGCTAATATGCCAGGAAAAAAATGCCTGTCTTTTATCCGGGAGTTCAAAAATTCTCATTTTTCTCAGGCTGCCATTATTTTTTACGCTCTCTGATTCCTCCCTGCATCTAAATCCAACTTTGTCTTTCTCAAATTTCCCATCATAATTCTTAAAATAATCTTCCAGTACCTGCAGTCTTTTCATGATTGTTTTGATATGTAAGGAATTTCGGGCTTCTTCCAACTGCTTTTTCACACATTCACAAAAAATCAGGTGGGGATAGATACTTTCTCTTTTTTCCCACAATTCCCTGCTGGAAGATACCATGCGAAAAACTTTTTGTTTTTCCTCTGACACAAGACTGTCAACATGTTCTGGCAAACAGCAGTTTCTTACAACCGCCTCCTTATCAGCTTCTTCAGCTGAAATATAGATTCCCCTGATTTCTTCTTGTTTCCACAAGGAAAACGTTTGCAGACTTACCACATAATTTTCCATTTCATAAGCAAAAAGACAGCCAATTGCACTTACACTTTTTCCATTTGGCAGTTCTGTCATAAATTCGCTGCCTAAAAACTCATTCTTATCCAGTAACTGCCGCTTATTTACCATCCTGCGGAACAAATCCTTTTCCTTTCTGGGCACTTCAGGATTCTTCAGCCAACTGTATATTGTATATCCAGGTGCAAATTCTTCCAAAAACAACTCCTGCGTACAATAGAAATCAGAATCCTTTTTATCTGTCGTAATCTTATGGCACACACTTAAAAATCGGCTCATAATACCATTAAACTCTTTTGGATCATTTTCCACAGACACAATAGATAATTCATTTAAAATCATTTGTATTTTATCCCTCTGTCTAAAAAAGTAAATCTATCGCCTTATCCCATTCATCAAAAAAACCTTCCGGCCAGTTTGTCAGGCTGCCATCTTCTAAAATCTCTGGTGATGTTTTCTCATGTTTCCAGATTCCATCTTCCTCATACACTCCAAAATAATGAATCCCAACCTTTCCTGACTGGATTTTTCCTTGTTTTACTGCAAGGCGCACTCCATTCAGCACATGGTCACTATGGGTTTCCATAATAATCTGTACACCGTTGGCAGCCGCTTTTGCCGCAAGCTCGCCAATCTGTCTCTGTCCCTTCGGATGGAGATGCGCTTCCGGATTTTCAATAATCAGCAAATCCCCTTTCCTTGCTTTCAATAATGCAACCACCACTGGAAGCACATAAGAAACCCCATATCCCATATTGACAGCATTGGCGGATTCCTCCCCCATCCTGCTCTGTTTTGCATATCTAAGTCCCATCATATTTGCATCCAGATACGGCACTGCCTTAACTTTTATTCCCGGAGAAATCTCTGACATCCATGCATTGACCTGCAGTTCCAGTGTACTGCTTTCTTCCCTGTCATGCTTCATATTTTTATATACCTGCAGATCACTTCCAAGAATATAAAGACTGGATATGGTATGCTCTCCTTTTATGCCTACCTGTGAGGATGAGTAACCCTCCCTTTCCAAATCATCATAATATCTTCTGGGTCCCAGACGTTCTGCAGAAATGTATTCAAATCCAGCACCGCCCATAATTTCCGGTTCCAGATGTATAATTCTGTTTGATAAAAGAAGGGCATCTTTGTCTGAATCATACCTGCATTCAAAACTATCCGAATCTTCTTTTACAGAAATACAAATCTCATCATCCGTTTTATACCAATAAGAAATATCCTTCAGTGTTCCAAGACTAACATACTTTCCATTCAGAAGTGCATTATTTTCTCTCCCTGGCATCACCCTTTCATATGTCTGGCGCAAAAGAAGCAATGCCTGGATAATTGTAGACTTTCCCATGCCATTAATACCAGTAAAAAGGTTTAGTTCCCTGCATTCCACAGAAATATTTTCAAAACACTTAAAATTCTTCACATAAATACTTCTAACCATGATTCCCCCTGTCAGCATTCATGACACTATCCACCAGGCTTTGAATATCTCCTATTCTCATATACACCATCTTACGGTCAGGAGCCTTCAACCGGTACAGGTAGTCGTTATCCTCGCATAAATCCATGTATTTTTCCTGAACTTCATCCCGATTATAAACCAGACATTCCACCTGATGTTTAGACAGCTTTTTAACAACATAACACCATGATTCAAAAATCGCCTTGTTAATAGGCCTGCGACGTCCATCCCGGCATATTTTACGAAATGCATTTCTTCCCATAATACGGTACATACTCTCCATAACATATATAAATTCTGACTGGATTGTCTCCAGTAAACCAGTGTCAGCACAATTTAAGTATTTCATACCCTCATTCAGAAATTCATCAATATTTCCCGTATAATCACTTAAGTCTAAATAGCAGAATGAAATATACCTTAACACAAATTCCCTGTCTAACATTCTCTCACTCTTTACGCTTCCATCCGTTGCAGCCAAAAAACTGTCCAGCCTGGCACATTCCTGCAGAAATACAGTGGCATTTCCCTGAAACAATGCATTTCTGATTTCCTGCGGCTCCAGTTCCAGACCTCCGGTATTGATTCTCTTAAAAATATTAAATTTTACATTTGCAGGAGTGGCAGGGTTTACCAGATAAACGTTAATCACGGTTTCATCTATCCGTCTTTGGAATGCCCGTGGAAGCTGGTCATAACTGCACCCGTTTAATTCCGGAAAAAATTCCATTTCCTCCAGAACCAGTGTTTGATCCACCACAAACTCCCTCAAAGTTGTCACCCTCTGAAGCCCGTCAATAATCAACCACCGCCCATCATCTGATGCATCAAAATAAAATGCCGGCAACGGAATCCTCAGAAAAATTGATTCAATCAGCTGGCTTTTCTGCCTCTTATTCCATAGCCCTGCTTTCCTTTGAAAAGAAGTATCAAACTCTATCTCATCATTTCTGATTCTTTTAAGCAATGCATCCAAAGTCAGTGGTTTCATGGTTATATCTATCTTTGAGGGATCAAACGGTCTGAATTTTTCTCCTTCACAAGAATAAGCCGGTACATCCGGCTCTATGTCATCCTGAATCATAGCTATGCCCCGCTCTGAAAAATAATTCATTACTTTATCATAATTCTGCTCATTCAGAGTAAATGTCATATAAACCAGATTCAGATTTATACAGTTATTCTGACCTCTTGCAATTACTAAAAGTTTTTCCAAATCTTCCAGTTCATTCTGTTTAAATTTACTTTCATCTGAAATCGAAATACCCATTCTTCTTCTCCAGTATATTATTTCCTGCCATAATTTAATATATGCGGTACAATATAAAATGCCCGAAAGCATTTCCTATAGCATTTTTTTTATTTTATCATATTCTTATGCAATGGGAAAGTTTATTTTTAAAAAGATAATATCCTCTCTTCTTCACCTCATATTTGAATTTCTGTATCATCCTGACCTACTGACACAGACAAATATTCGATTATTCCCAGCCTTGCCTCCTGCACCAGTATACTGTTATAATTACAGTAAACGCATCTGTCCCGCAGTTTTATCATGCAGTATCATACCGGAGGAATCAATACTTCCATGGAAAAAGGAAGCAGACGTCAGTTCCGGCACGGACGTACTGTATAAAGAACGAGGTTATGATTTACAGCGTATCCAGGATGTAATCCAGGATACGCTGTAAATCATAACCTCGTTCTTTATACAGTA